>NZ_CAPJ01000001.1 GCF_000331775.1 Xanthomonas translucens pv. translucens DSM 18974 | reverse complement strand
CCTTGGCCGCCTTGGCGGACTTGGACGAGGGGGGAGCGGGCTTGGACGCGGACTTGCTGGAGGATCCGGCCGAGGACGTGCTGGAACGGGAGGCGTCTGATTTGGGTTTCATGACGGGGAGCAACAACGATGCTCGTTGGGAAAGCCGGAATTGTACCGGTGACGCGTGCAACTCCCTTGCTGCATGGCGCAAACCGGGATGGGCAGCGACACCACACGCCACATCCGGCAACCGCGCGCGGGCGCCGCCGTCACGCCGCCATCACCGGTTGCGGCAGAGCGTCGCCCATGTCGCGACCTGCTGCGATCGGCGCGCTGCTGTCAAGGCTGTTCTAATTCTAAACTGGACGGTATAGTCCAAATTCAATGACCGCCTCCCCAGCCCCGCTCCGCCAGTCCCAGGCGCGCGATCAGCGCGTGTATGCCGCTGTCCGCGAACTGTTGGCCGAAGCCGGCATGCGCCTGAGCATGGAGGCGGTGGCCGCCCGCGCCGGCTGCTCCAAGCAGACCCTGTACAGCCGCTACCGCAGCAAGCAGGACTTGCTGCAGCGGGTGATCCAGGACCATACCGAACTGAGCGCCACCCACCTGGGTCCGGCGCAGGGCGAACTGCGCGGCAGCCTGCTGCGTTTCGCCCGCGAGCACCTGGAACAACTGTCCGAGCCGCGCGTGCTGCAGAGTTGCCAGCTGATCGCGGCCGAAGCGCGGCATTTCCCCGAGCAGGTGCGCGCGCTGTTCCGCGACAGCGCGCAGGCGCTGATGCAGCGCCTGAGCGAACGCCTGCAACTGGCGGTGGCCGCCGGCCAGCTGCGCCATGACGATCCGCACTGCATGGCCGAACTGCTGTTGAGCATGATCGTCGGCATGGATTTCGAGCGCCAACGCTTCCATACCGCCCATCGCAGCGACGCCGCCGCGCAGCGCGCCTGGGCCGAATTCGCCGTCGATGGCTTCCTGCGCGCGTTCGCCGCGCCCACCCCCGCCTCCCTTTCGTTTTCGACACCAGACCGGAGTACCACCCGATGACCTCCCCGTTGCGTTCCCTCGCCCTGGCCTGCGCCGTCGTGGTGGTGTTGGCGTCCTGCAAGAAACAAGAGGAACAGCAGGCCATGCCGCCGCCGGAAGTGGGTGTGCTGGAAGCCAGGCCGCAGACGCTGCCGCTGCAACGCGACATGGTCGGGCGCCTGTCCTCTTACCGCAGCGCCGACGTGCGCGCCCGCGTGGCCGGGGTGCTGGAGAAGCGCCTGTACACCGAAGGCACCGACGTGAAGGAAGGCCAGCCGCTGTTCCAGATCGACCCGGCGCCGCTGCGCGCCTCGCTCGCCTCGGCGCAGGGCCAGCTGGCCGCGGCCGAAGCGACCTACGCCAACGCCAAGGTCGCCGCAGGCCGTGCGCGCAGCCTGGCGCCGCAGGCCTACGTGTCCAAGTCCGACCTGGACAGCGCCGAAGCCACCGAGCGCACCTCAGCCGCCTCGGTGCAGCAGGCGCGCGCGGCGGTGGAAAGCGCACGTATCAACCTGGGCTACGCCACCGTCACCGCGCCGATCGCCGGCCGCGCCGGCAAGCAGCAAGTCACCGAAGGCGCGCTGGTCGGCCAGGGCGATACCACCCTGCTGACCACGATCGACCAGCTCGACCCGTTGTACGTGAACTTCTCGATGAGTTCGGACGAACTGGCGCAGCTGCGCCAGGCGCAGACCCAAGGCAACGTGGCGCTGAACGACGCGGGCAAGTCGACCGTGCAGGTCAAGCTCGGCGACGGCAGCGTCTATGCGCAGTCCGGCACGCTGGACTTCTCCGACACCGCGGTCGATCCGAGCACCGGATCGGTGACCCTGCGCGCCTTGCTGCCCAATCCCGACCGGGTGCTGCTGCCCGGCGCGTTCGTCAGCTTCGCCGCCAACCTGGGCCAGCGCAACAACGCCTACCTGATCCCGCAGCAAGCGATCCAGCGCGATGCCAAGGGCGCCTACGCGTTGGTGGTCGGCAAGGACGGCAAGGTAGCGCGCAAGGATGTGGTCACGGTCGGCCAGCAGGAAGGCAAGTGGATCGTCGGCTCCGGCCTGGCCGCTGGCGACCAGATCATCGTCTCCGGCCTGCAGAAGGCCAAGGAAGGCGCGCCGGCTAAGGCGACGCCGTGGACCCCGGACGCAGCGGGCCAGGCACCGGGCGGCGCCGCGCCGCAGGGCCAGGCGCCCGCTGCCGCCGCATCGCAGGACAAGGCCGCCGGCCAACCGCAGGGCGCAGCGAGCGGCGACACGCCGGCCGCCGCGGCCGATTCCAAGCCCGAGCAACAGTAACGGACCCCCGCCATGCCTAAGTTCTTCATCGAACACCCGGTCTTCGCCTGGGTGGTGGCGATCCTGATCTCGCTCAGCGGCGTGATCGCCATCCTCAACCTCGGCGTCGAATCCTATCCCTCGATCGCGCCGCCGCAGGTCACCGTCACCGCGACCTACCCCGGCGCCAGCGCCGACACCACCGAACGCTCGGTCACCCAGGTGATCGAGCAGCAGCTGACCGGTATCGATCACCTGCTGTACTTCAGCTCCTCGTCCTCCTCCAGCGGCACCGCCACCGTCACCCTGACCTTCGAGACCGGCACCAATGCCGACATCGCCCAGGTGCAAGTGCAGAACAAGGTGTCGCTGGCGACGCCGCGCCTGCCGTCGGAGGTGACCGCGCAGGGCGTGGTGGTGGCCAAGGCCAACGCCGGCTTCCTCAGCGTGATCGCGCTGCGCTCGGACAACCCGTCGATCGACCGCAGCGCGCTCAATGACATCGTCGGCTCGCGCGTGCTGGAGCAGATCTCGCGCGTGCCCGGTGTCGGCAGCACCCAGCAGTTCGGCGCCGAATACGCGATGGACATCTGGCTGAACCCGGAAAAGCTGCAGGGCTATCACCTGTCCCCCAGCCAGGTGTACAACGCGATCAGCGCGCAGAACGTGCAATTCGCCGCCGGCTCGATCGGCTCGGATCCGGCCCCGGCCGGGCAGTCGTTCACCGCCACGGTCACCGCCGAAGGCCGCTTCAGCTCGCCCGAGCAGTTCGAGAACATCATCCTGCGCGCGGACGGCAACGGCAGCGTGGTGCGGCTGAAGGACGTGGCGCGGGTCGCGTTCGGCCCGACCAGCTTCGGCTTCGACACCCAGTACAACGGCAAGCCGACCGGCGCGTTCGCGATCCAGCTGCTGCCCGGCGCCAATGCGCTGAGCGTGTCCGAGGCGGTCAAGGCCAAGATGGACGAGCTGCAGCCGAGCTTCCCGCAGGGCGTGAGCTGGTTCACCCCGTACGAAAGCACCACCTTCGTGCGCATTTCGATCGAGGAAGTGGTCAAGACCCTGGCCGAGGCGATCGTGCTGGTGTTCCTGGTGATGCTGGTGTTCCTGCAGAACTTCCGCGCCACCATCATCCCCACCCTGGTGATCCCGGTGGCGCTGCTGGGCACCTTCCTGGGCATGTGGGTGATCGGCTTCACCATCAACCAGCTGACCCTGTTCGCGATGGTGCTGGCGATCGGCATCGTGGTCGACGATGCGATCGTGGTGATCGAGAACGTCGAACGCATCATGTCCGAAGAACACCTGGCGCCGAAGGCGGCCACGCAGAAGGCGATGACCCAGATCACCGGCGCGGTGGTGGCGATCACCGTGGTGCTGGCGGCGGTGTTCATCCCCTCGGCGATGCAGCCCGGCGCAGCCGGCGCGATCTACAAGCAGTTCGCGATCACCATCGCCATGGCGATGGGGTTCTCGGCGTTCCTGGCGCTGAGCTTTACCCCGGCGCTGTGCGCGGCGTTCTTGAAGCCCACCCACAACGACAACCCGAACTGGGTGTACCGCACCTTCAACAAGTACTACGACAAGCTGGCGCACCGCTACGTCGGCGCGGTCGGCGGCACCATCGGCCGCGCGCCGCGCTGGATGGCGGTGTTCGCGTTGCTGGTGGTGCTGTGCGGCTTCCTGTTCACGCGCATGCCCGGCAGCTTCCTGCCCGAGGAAGACCAGGGCTTCGCGCTGGCGATCGTGCAGTTGCCGCCGGGCGCCACGGTCGGCCGCACCAACGAGGTGTTCGCGCAGATGCGCGGCGTGCTGCAGCAGCAGAAGGCCGTGGAAGGCATGCTGCAGGTGGCCGGCTTCAGCTTCCTGGGGCGCGGCGAGAACGTCGGCATGGGCTTCATCCGGCTCAAGCCATGGGCCGACCGCGACGTCACCGCCACCGACCTGATCGGGCAGTTGAACGGCATGTTCTACGGCATCAAGGGCGCGCAGATCTTCGTGGTCAACCTGCCCACGGTGAACGGCCTGGGCCAGTTCGGCGGCTTCGACATGTGGCTGCAGGACCGCACCGGCGCCGGCGAGGAGGCGCTGATGCAGGCGCGCAACATCCTGCTCGGCAAGGCCGCCGCGCGCCAGGATGCGCTGGCCGGGGTACGCCCCAACGGCCTGGAGAACGCGCCGCAGCTGCAGCTGAGCGTGGACCGGGTGCAGGCGCAGTCGATGGGCCTGTCGGTCAGCGACATCTACCAGTCGATCCAGATGATGCTGGCGCCGGTGTACGTCAACGACTTTTTCTACGAAGGCCGCATCAAGCGCGTCAACATGCAGGCCGACGCGCCGTTCCGCACCGGTCCGGAGTCGCTGCGCAACTTCTACGTGCCCAGCAGCAGCGCCACCGACAGCGACGGCCTGCCGCAGATGATCCCGCTGAGCACGGTGGTGAAGTCGAACTGGATCTACAGCTCGCCGTCGCTGAGCCGCTACAACGGCTATTCGGCGGTCAACGTGGTTGGCAACCCGGCCCCGGGCGGCAGTTCCGGCCAGGCGATGAGCGCGATGGAGGAGATCGTCAACAACGACCTGCCGCCGGGCTTCGGCTTCGATTGGAGCGGTATGTCGTACCAGGAGATCATCGCCGGCAACAGCGCTACGCTGTTGCTGGTGCTGTCGATCGTGGTGGTGTTCCTGTGCCTGGCGGCGCTGTACGAGAGCTGGTCGATCCCGGTGTCGGTACTGCTGGTGGTGCCGATCGGCGTGCTCGGCGCGATCACCTTCTCGCTGCTGCGCGGCCTGCCGAACGACATCTACTTCAAGATCGGCATGATCACGGTGATCGGCCTGGCGGCGAAGAACGCGATCCTGATCGTGGAATTCGCGGTGGAACAACGTGCAGCGGGCAAGACCCTGCGCGAGGCGGCCACCGAGGCGGCGCACCTGCGCTTCCGTCCGATCCTGATGACCTCGTTCGCGTTCATCCTCGGCGTGCTGCCGATGGCGATCTCCAGCGGCGCCGGCGCCAACGCGCGCCACTCGATCGGCACCGGCGTGATCGGCGGCATGGTGTTCGCCACCCTGCTCGGCGTGCTGTTCATCCCGCTGTTCTTCGTGGTGGTGCGGCGCATGCTCGGCGACAAGCTGGACGAACCGTCGAAGGAATACGTGGCGATCCAGCAGGAAGGGCAGAACCGGAATCAGCCGGATCGGTGAGGCTGTTGTCGGGACTCGGGACTCGAGTCAGAGCGCTGAATTTCTAAGAGCGGTTGAACTGCAAGCAACAAAAAGCGGCCGGATCGGCCGCTTTTTTGTTTTGAGCCCTTAGAGCGGCTAACAAAAGCCACTTGAACACGTCTGTTGAGCCACTACTG
>NZ_CAPJ01000002.1 GCF_000331775.1 Xanthomonas translucens pv. translucens DSM 18974 | reverse complement strand
TTGCAGCTTAGCATTGATATTCTAAGGAAAACTCAGGGCCAGAGGAGATGTCTGATTCAAACGGATACTTCTCTCTGGCCCCGTTGTTTCAACCCTCATGCTTGGCGCGGACTGCCAACGTGTTGCATTTGCAAGTTATCCGCCTTCTTTGAAAGAGGAATGACTGATGGAGCCTATTCGCTCCCGCACGCCAAGTACTGCTCGCGAGCTTCAGGCCGGATCTCAGCCGGATGCGGTCCAGCCCATCGCGGATCGGTTGGTGTCTACGCCTGCCAGCAGTCCCCTGGATGGCTTGCCCGCTCGGCGGATGGTATCCCGGACCAGTCCGCCGCCCTCCCCTGCACGCTCGCCGGCGTTTTCAGCGGGCAGCTTGAGCGGCCTGCTACGTCAGCAGATTGATCCGTCGCTTTTTGCTGGATCGCCTTTTGATTCATTGCCTTCCTTCGGCGCTGCTCGTGCAGAGTCTGCTCCAGGAGAGGGGGATGAGGTGCAATCGGCTCTGCGTGCAGTAGATGACCCGCAGCCCTCAGCAAGTGCGGCGATCACTGCCGCGCCGCCGCGCACCAAAGCGGCGGCGCGGCGGCGTTCTGCCCAGACCTCCGACGCTTTGCCTGCCGCGCATGTGGATCTAGGCACGTTCGGCTACAGCCAGCAGCAACAGGAGAAGATCAAACCGAAGGTGCGTTCGACAGTGGCGCAGCACCACGAGGCACTGGTCGGCCATGGGTTTACACACGCGCACATCGTTGAGCTCAGCAAACACCCGCCAGCGCTAGGGACCATAGCGGCCAGGTATTCGGAGATGATTGCGGCGTTGCCAGAGGCGACACACGAAGACATCGTCGGCGTCGGCAAACAGAAGTCGGGCGCACGGGCCCTGGAGGCCTTGCTCACGGTGGCGGAAGAGTTGAGAGCTCCACCGTTACAGTTGGTCACAGGCCAACTCCTCAAGATTGCAAAACGTGGCGGCGTGAACGCGGTGGAGGCCGTGCATGCATCGCGCAATGCGCTGACTGGCGCCCCCCTGCACCTGCTCCCGGACCAGGTGGTGGCCATCGTCAGCAATCATGGCAGCAAGCTGGCGCTGGGGACGGTGCAGCGGCTGTTGCCCGTGCTGTGCAAGCCCCCCTATGGCCTGACCCGGAACCAGGTGGTGGCCATCGTCAACAATAATGGCGGCAAGCAGGCGTTGGAGACGGTGCACCGGCTGTTGCCGGTACTGTGCCAGCCGCCCTATGGCCTGACCCCGGAGCAGGTGGTGGCCATCGCCAGCCACGATGGCGGCAGGCAGGCGCTGGAGACGGTGCACCGGCTGTTGCCCGTGCTGCGCCAGCCCCCCTATGGCCTGACCCTGGAGCAGGTGGTGGCCATCGCCAGCAATAATGGCGGCAAGCAGGCGCTGGAGACGGTGCAGCGGCTGTTGCCCGTGCTGTGCCAGCCGCCCTATGGCCTGACCCCGGACCAGGTGGTGACCATCGCCAGCCACGATGGCGGCAGGCAGGCGCTGGAGACGGTGCAGCGGCTGTTGCCGGTGCTGTGCCAGCCCCCCTATGGCCTGACCCCGAACCAGGTGGTGGCCATCGCCAGCAATCATGGCGGCAAGCAGGCGCTGGAGACGGTGCAGCGGCTGTTGCCCGTGCTGTGCCAGCCGCTCCATGGCCTGACCCCGGACCAGGTGGTGACCATCGCCAGCCACGATGGCGGCAGGCAGGCGCTGGAGACGGTGCAGCGGCTGTTGCCGGTGCTGTGCCAGCCCCCCTATGGCCTGACCCCGAAGCAGGTGGTGGCCATCGCCAACTATAAGGGCGCCAAACAGGCGCTGGAGACGGTGCAGCGGCTGTTGCCCCTGCTGTGCAAGCCCCCCTATGGCCTGACCCCGGACCAGGTGATAGCCATCGTCAGCAATGGCGGTGGCAAGCCGGCACTGGAGACGGTGCGGCGGCTGTTGCCGGTGCTGTGCAAGCACCCCTATGGCCTGACCCCGAAACAGGTGGTGGCCATCGTCAGCAATCATGGCGGCAAGCCGGCGCTGGAGACGGTGCGGCGGCTGTTGCCGGTGCTGTGCAAGCACCCCTATGGCCTGACCCCGAAACAGGTGGTGGCTATCGCCAGCTACGGCGGCAAGCCGGCGCTGGAGACGGTGCAGCGGCTGTTGCCGGTGCTGTGCCAGCCGCCCTATGGCCTGACTCCGAACCAGGTGGTGGCCATCGCCAGCCACGATGGCGGCAGGCAGGCGCTGGAGACGGTGCAGCGGCTGTTGCCGGTGCTGCGCCAGCCCCCCTATGGCCTGACCCCGGACCAGGTGGTGGCCATCGCCAGCAATAATGGCGGCAAGCAGGCGCTGGAGACGGTGCAGCGGCTGTTGCCCGTGCTGTGCCAGCCCCCCTATAGCCTGATCCCGGACCAGGTGGTGGCCATCGCCAGCAATATCGGTGCCAAGCAGTCGCTGGAGACGGTGCAGCGGCTGTTGCCGGTGCTGTGCCAGCCCCCCTATGGCCTGACCACGGACCAGGTGATAGCCATCGCCAGCAATGGCGGTAGCAAACAGGCGCTGGAGACGGTGCAGCGGCTGTTGCCGGTGCTGTGCCAGCCCCCCTATGGCCTGACCCCGGACCAGGTGGTAGCCATCGCCAGCCAAGATGGCGGCAAGCAGGCGCTGGAAAGTATTTTTGCCCAGTTATCCAGCCCTGATCCGGCCTTGGCCGCGTTGACCAACGACCGCCTCGTCGCCTTGGCCTGCCTCGGCGGACGTCCTGCGCTGGATGCGGTGAAAAAGGGATTGCCGCACGCGCCGGCATTGGTCACAAGAACCCATAACCGTGTTCCCGAAGGCACGGCCCATCTGGTTGCCGACCACGCGCAAGTGGTTCGCGTGCTGGGGTTTTTCCAGTGCCACTCCCACCCAGCGCAAGCATTTCATGAAGCCATGACGCGGTTTGAGATGAGCAGGGAAGGATTGTTGCAGCTATTTCGCCGTGTGGGCGTCACAGAACTCGAAGCCATCAGTGGAACGCTTCCCCCAGCCTCCCAGCGTTGGCACCGCATCCTTCAAGCATTAGGGGTGAAAGGGGCGAAGCCGTCCTCTGCTTCGGCTCAAACTCCGAGCCAGGAGTCCGTGGATGCATTCGCCGATTCCCTGGAGCGTGAACTGGACGCGCCCAGCCCAATTCACGAGGCAGACCGGGCTCGGGCAAGCAACCGCAAACGGTCCCGATCAGAGAGTTCTGTCAACCGCTCCTCTGCACAGCAGGCTGCCGAGGTATTCGTTCCCGAACAGCGCGATGCACCGCCTTTGCTCCCCCTCAGTAGCTGGGGCGTAAAACGCCAGCGTACCAGGATCGGCGGCCTCCCGGATCCTGGCATGCCGACGGACGGCGAACTGGCAGCGTCCAGCGCTGCGTTCTTGGAGCAAGATGCGGATCCCTTCGCAGGCGCAGCGGAAGATTTCCCGGTATTCGACCAAGAGGAGATCGCATGGTTGATGACGCTATTGCCTCATTGAGGCTCCGCCGGATCGGCATCAAAGGTCGACAGGAATCCGCCAAAAATTCTTTACTGACAGTGGGGTAGCTCAATGTTGGCTGTTTTTGCCAGAATCCCTGCCGCTCCTCATTGATGACACCGGAGCGAGCGGAACGACGGCGATGCAGCGTACCTTCGGCGATGTGGAGGGCAACGACAGGCGCAAGCGGACGCGCCGGGAAATGTTTTTGTCGGAGAGATGGACCAGATGGTGCCGTGGAAGGCCCTGCTGACGCTGATCGAACCGGATTATCCGCTTTGGGGCCAACCTGGGCATCAGCCGTACCGGTTGAGACAATACTGCGGATCCATGTTCTGCAGCGCTCAAAAAATCGACGGCCTTCTCGCAGGAAAGGGCCGCATTGTGTAGTCGCTGTAAAAGGCGGGCCTAGACTCAACTTCCAAGTGCGACACTCCACAATCAAGTAAGGCGCCCGTATGGGAAAACACCATGCGCCATGGCTGCGCAGTTGAAGACGCGCAGTAGCTTGCCCACGCTTCCATCATCTTCCGCCACTTCTCCAGCATCTTGCCGCGCTTGTATGCGGCTTTGGCCTTATCCGTTATCTCATGCGCAATCGCCGCCTCTGAGCGGTCATCGGGGAAGTCGGTGATCTGGCTCGCCCAGTCCTTAAGCGGGGCGCGGCGAAGCCGCGGGGGACAGGCGGCGTGGCCCGCGGCGGCGCCAACCGTTTGCGCCGCAAACGGTTGGGTCAAGCTCCGTGTGACGTCACACGCCGTGCGCCGCCAGCTGCCCGAGACGCTGCACCGCCACCGACACCGTCGGGTAGTCAAGCGCCTTCTGCGCCGACAGTTCCTGCAGCATGTTCAAGGTGAAGCGCAGGCTGCTGTCGTCGCGCTGCAACCACTGCTGCACCTTGGCCTCGGCATTGCCGCCCGGCAACGCCAACGCCTGTCCGGCCAGCGCGCTGTGGTGCTTGGCCAGTTCGTCGCGCAACACGCCACGGGCTACCGCATGCCAGCGGCCGTTGACCTCAAGCGCGTCGATCTGCTCGAAGATCCACGGCAGCTGCAAGGCCTCGCCCAGGCGGAAGTGCACCTTCGACACCTCCACCGGCTTGAGCTTGCGGGTGCGCGCCATCTCGATGATGTCGAACGCCGGCTCCAGGAAGCGCAGTTCCGACAGCTGCTGCGCCAGCGCCGGCGGCAGGCCCTTGTCCTGCCATTCCTGCACCAGCGCCTCGTACAGCGGGCGCTGCGAGTCCGACAGCACGCCGGAGGCGACGCGGATGTCGTTGAACGGCTCGTGGTAGCGCTCCACCGCCGCGGTGATGCCGGGCATCGGGCCGGGCCGGAACAGCAGCCAGCGCACGAACGCGCGCTGCAGCTTCCAGATCACTTCCAGCGCATCGATCTGCACCGACTCGGGCACCTGCCCGTCCAGCGCGTCGATCTGCGTCCACAGCGCGCGCGCGTCCAGCGTCTCGCGGCTGATCGTGTACGCCTTGGCGACCTCGCCGATGCTGCGCCCGGTGTCTTCCTGCATGCGCATCAGGAAGGTCGCGCCCATGCGGTTGATGGTGGTGTTGGTGACCGCGGTGGCGATGATCTCGCGCTTCAGCCGGTGCCGCTCCATCGCATCGGCGTACTTCTTCTGCAGCGGCTGCGGGAAGTAGCGCTGCAGCTCCTTGGACAGGTACGGATCCTCGGGGATGTCCGATTCCAGCAGCTGCTGGAACGCGACCAGCTTGGAATACGACAGCAACACCGCCAGCTCCGGCCGGGTCAGGCCCTGGCCGCGCGCCTTGCGTGCGGAGATCTCCGCATCCGAGGGCAGGTATTCGATCTGCCGGTCGAGCAGGCCCTGCGCTTCCAGGGTGCGGATGAAGTGCTGCTTGGAGCCCAGGCGCTTGACGCTCATCCGCTCCATCAGGCTCAGCGCCTGGTTCTGGCGGATGTTGTCCCACAGCACCAGCTCGGCGACCTCGTCGGTCATCGACGCCAGCAGCGTGTTGCGCGCCGCCACGCTCAGCTTCCTGGCCTGCACCACGTCGTTGAGCAGGATCTTGATGTTGACTTCGTGGTCGGAGGTGTCCACGCCGGCCGAGTTGTCGATGAAGTCGGTGTTGAGCAGCACTCCGACCTGCGCGGCCTCGATGCGGCCGAGCTGGGTCAGGCCCAGGTTGCCGCCCTCGCCCACCACCTTGCAGCGCAACTCGCCGCCGTTGACCCGTAGGCCGTTGTTGGCGCGGTCGCCGACATCGCCATGGCTCTCGCTGGCGGCCTTGACGTAGGTGCCGATGCCGCCGTTCCAGAACAGGTCCACCGGCGCCTTGAGGATGGCATTCATCAGCTCGTTGGGCGAGAGCTGCTTGACCCCCGCCTCCAGGCCCAGCGCCTCGCGCACTGGCGCGCTGATCTCGATCGACTTCAGCGTGCGCGGATAGAGGCCGCCGCCGGCGCTGATCAGCGTGGCGTCGTAGTCGGCCCAGCTGGAGCGCGGCAGCTTGAACAGGCGCTCGCGCTCGGCGAACGAGACGGCCGGGTCAGGCGTGGGATCCAGGAAGATGTGGCGGTGGTCGAACGCGGCCAGCAGGCGGATATGTTTGGACAGCAGCATGCCGTTGCCGAACACGTCGCCGGACATGTCGCCGATGCCGACCACGCTGAAGTCCTGGCTCTGGCAATCGCGGCCCAGCGCGCGGAAGTGGCGCTTGACCGACTCCCAGGCGCCGCGCGCGGTAATGCCCATGCCCTTGTGGTCGTAGCCGACCGAGCCGCCGGAGGCGAACGCGTCGCCGAGCCAGAAGCCGTGGTCGATCGCCAGCCCGTTGGCGATGTCGGAGAACGTGGCGGTGCCCTTGTCGGCGGCGACCACCAGGTACGGATCGTCCTGGTCGTGGCGCACCACCTGCGGCGGCGCCACGATCTTGCCGCCGACGATGTTGTCGGTGATGTCGAGCAGGCCCTGGATGAACAGCTTGTAGCAGGCGATGCCTTCGGCCAGCACCGCGTCGCGGTCGCCACCAGCGGGCGAGCGCTTGCAGAAGAAGCCGCCCTTGGCGCCGACCGGCACGATCACCGTGTTCTTGACCATCTGCGCCTTGACCAGGCCCAGCACCTCGGTGCGGAAATCCTCGCGCCGGTCCGACCAGCGCAGGCCACCGCGCGCCACCGCGCCGAAGCGCAGGTGCACGCCTTCCACGCGCGGGCCGTACACGAAGATCTCGCGGTACGGGCGCGGCTTGGGCAGCTCCGGCACCTTGGCCGAATCGAGCTTGAAGCTGATGCAGTGGCCCAGGCTGCCATCCTTGCCGGTCTGGTAGTAGCTGGTGCGCAGGGTCGCTTCGATCACGCCCTTGAAGCTGCGCAGGATACGGTCCTCGTCGAGGCTGGCGACCTGGTCGAACAGCTTCAGCAGCGCAGCGTTGATTGCTTCCAATTGCGCATCGCGGTCACCGCGGCGTGCGTCGATCGCCGGTTGCAACGCTTTCAGCGCGCCTTCGTCGCCGCCCGCCAGCAGGGTCAGCTGCGCCGCCAGCGCGGCCTGGCCGTCGGCGATCTGCACCTTGCTCTCGCTGCCGGTGGCCGGATCGAAGCGCGCCTCGAACAGTTCCACCAGCAGCCGCGCCAGCAGCGGATAGCGCGTGCAGGTCTCTTCGACGTAGGCCTGCGAGAACGGCACCCCGGTCTGCAGCAGGTACTTGCAGTAGCCGCGCAGGATCGCCACCTGGCGCCAGCCCAGCCCGGCACCGACGATCAGGCGGTTGAAGCCGTCGTTCTCGGCGTCGCCGCGCCAGATGCGCACGAACGCCTCGCACAGCGGCGCATCGGCGCGTTCGACGTCGAGGCTGCCGGCCAGCGGCTCCACTTCGAAGTCCTGAATGTACAGCAGCGTGCCGTCCACGGTGAGCCGGTACGGACGTTCGGAAATCACCCGCAGGCCCAGGTTCTCCATCATCGGCAGCACATCCGACAGCGGCAGGTCGTCGCGCTGGCGGTACAGCTTCAGGCGCAGGCTGTCGGCGCCGTCGCGGCGCAGCGCCTGCAGGCTCAGGTGCAGGTCGTCGGGACCGCGCAGCGCGGCCAGGCGCTCCACGTCGCGCGCGGCGATCTGCGCGGTCGATTCCTCAATGTAGCCGGCCGGCAGCGCGCGGCCATAGCTGGACGACAGGCGCAGGCCATCGCGCTCGCCGCGGCTGGCGACCAGCGCCTCGCGCAGGTCGTCCTGCCAGTTGCGCAGCAGGTGCGCCAGGCGCGCTTCCAGTTCGGTGGTGTCGAATTCCAGCGCCTCGCCCGGCTTGGGCCGCACGATCAGGTGCAGCTGCGCCAGCAGCGATTCGCCCAGCACCACGCTGGAGTCGATGTATTCGCCGTGCAGCGCGTCCTTCAGCAAGGCCTCGATGCGCAGGCGCACGTCGGTGTTGAAGCGCTCGCGCGGGAGGTAGACCAGCGCGGAAATGAAGCGGCCATACTTGTCGCGGCGCAGGAACAGGCGGCTGCGCACCCGCTCCTGCAGGCCGAGGATGCCCATCGCGGTGCGGTACAGTTCTTCCTCGTTGGACTGGAACAGCTCCTCGCGCGGCAGCGTCTCCAGGATGTGACGCAGCGCCTTGCCGCTGTGGCTGCTCGGGGTCAGCCCGGAGCTGCGCATCACGTAGTCGTAGCGCTCGCGCACCAACGGGATCTCCCACGGCCGGCGGTTGTAGGCGCTGGAGGTGAACAGGCCGAGGAAGCGCTGCTCGGCGACGATGCGGCCCCTGGCGTCGAATTCCAGCACGCCGATGTAGTCCATGTAGCCGCTGCGGTGCACCCGCGAGCGCGCATTGGTCTTGGTCAGGATCAGCGCTTCCTTGATCCCCGATTCGCTCAGGCCGTGCGCGGCCAGCGTGCGCACCGGCCGCGAGGGCGACTTGTCGTGGCCGCGCAGCAGGCCCAGGCCGCTGTCCTCCAACGGCGCCAGCACGTCTTCGCCGCCCTGCTTCTCGACCCGGTACTCGCGGTAGCCGAAGAAGGTGAAGTGGTCGGCCGCGGCCCAGCGCAAGAACTCCTGCGCCTCGCGCCGGCCCTTGTCGTCCACCGGCAGGCGCCGCGTGGTCAGGTCGTCGGCCAGGGTCAGCATCTTCTCGCGCATGCCGCTCCAGTCGCGCACGATGTTGCGCACCTCGCCGAGGATGCGCCGGATCGCCGCATCCACCCGCGGCATGTACTCCGGCGGCTGCCGGTCGATCTCCAGCAACATCAGCGATTCCGGCTTGCCCTCGCCGACCGTGTCCAGCGTGCCGGCCTTGTCGCGGCTCATGCGCAGCACCGGGTGGCCGAGCACGTGTACGCCGATGCCCAGCTCCGACAGCGCCATGCTCACCGAATCGACCAGGAACGGCATGTCGTCGTTGACGATCTGCAGCACCGTGCGCGAGGACTCCCAGCCGTCCTGCTTCAGGCTCGGATTGAACACCCGCACATTGACCGTGCCCGGCTTGCGCTTGCGCGCGAACTCCAGCATCGACGCCGCCAGCGCCGCCCACTCCTGCGCGCTGTGGTGGGGGAACTCGTCCTCCTCCATGCGCTTGTAGAACTCCTCGGCGAACAGCTGTGCCTCGGCCTGGCGGCCGCTCGGATAGCGCTGGCGCAGCGCCGCATACACCGGCTCCAGGCTGAAGCCGCCAGCGGCCGCGGCCGGCACTGCAGCGCTGGC
>NZ_CAPJ01000003.1 GCF_000331775.1 Xanthomonas translucens pv. translucens DSM 18974 | reverse complement strand
GCCTGCGCCGCGGTTGCCGCCGGAGGCCGCGCTCACGGCTTGGCGATGACGTTGGCCACGCCGTGCGGCACGTGCCCGGCGGCCACCCGCTCGCGTGCGGCGCTGTCGATGTTGTGCTGCGAGTCGTCGAAGAAGATGTCGGCGCCGAACGCCTGCAGGAACGGCCCCTTGTGGCGGCCGCCGAGGAACAGCGCCTCGTCCAGGCGCACGCCCCACTCGCGCAGCGTGCGGATCACCCGCTCGTGCGCCGGCGCCGAACGCGCGGTGACCAGCGCGGTGCGGATCGGCGAGGCCTCGCCGGCCGGGAACGCGGACTGCAAGGCATGCAGCGCGGACAGGAAATTGCGGAACGGCCCGCCGGTCAGCGGCTCGCGCGCGTTCTCGCGCTCGTAGCGGCCGAACGCCTCCACGCCCTGCTCGCGCGAGAAACGCTCGCCTTCGTCGCCGAAGATCACCGCATCGCCATCGAAGGCGATGCGCAGCTGCGTGGATAGGCGCTCGGAATCGATCGCCCCGGCCGCCGCGGCCGCCTCCTGCGCATGTTCGCCCGGCGCCTTGGGCAGGATCGTCGCCGCGGCGATGCCGTGGCTCAGCGCACGCCGCACCGATTCCGGATTCGCGGACAGGAACAGGTCGGTGCCGAACGGCTTGACGTAGGGCCAGGTGGCCTCGCCGGAGGTGAAGGTGGCGCGGACGATACCCAGCCCGTAGTGCTGGATCGAATTGAAGATGCGCAGCCCGGTGTCGGCGGAATTGCGCGACAGCAGGATCACCTCCACCGGCGGCGTCTCCGGCGGCGTACCCTGGTTCAGCGCCAGCAGCTTGCGCACCACCGGAAACGCCACGCCCGGCGCCAGCACATCGTCCTCGCGCTCGCGCTGATAGGCGCTGTACGCCTCCACCCCTTCCTTCTCGAACAGGGCATGGCCCTCTTCCAGATCGAACAGGGCACGCGAGGTGATCGCGACGGTGAGCAGGCGGGGGGCGTTGTCGGACATTTTTGGGGGACTCGGGACTCGGGACTCGAAAAGCGTCCCATAACGGAAGTTTAGCCGGCACCGGCCATGCGATCGAAGCACGCCAAGCAGCAGTTGCGTTTATCGAGTCCCGAGCCCCGGCATTCACACCATGAACTGCTCACTCAAGATCCGCTCTTCCAGATTGTGCTCCGGATCGAACAGCAAGGTGACCAGGCGGTCGCGCGATTCGCGGATGGTGACTTCGACCACGTCGCGGGTCTCATGCGAGTCGGCAGTGACGCTGACCGGGCGTTTGTACGGGTCGAGCACGCGCAGGCGCACCTCGATGTCGGCCTTGAGGATCGCGCCGCGCCAGCGCCGCGGCCTGTATGGCGCGATCGGAGTCAGCGCCAACGTGTGCGAACCCAGCGGTAGGATCGGGCCGTGCGCCGAGGAGTTGTAGGCGGTGCTGCCGGCCGGCGTGGCCACCATCACCCCGTCGCAGATCAGTTCATCGACGCGGGTCTGGCCGTTGAGGTCGATGCTGACATGCGCGGCCTGGCGGGTCTGCCGCAGCAGCGACACTTCGTTGTAGGCCAACGAACCGGTGGTGGTGCCGGACTCGGTCTGCGCCAGCATCTCCAGCGGCCGCAGCTTGGCCGGCTCGGCCTGCGCCAGGCGCACGCCGAGGTCGTCGTCGCGGTACTGGTTCATCAGGAAACCGACCGATCCCAGCTTCATGCCGAACACCGGCTTGCCCAGGCCGCCGTGGCGGTGCATGGTCTGCAGCATGAAGCCGTCGCCGCCAAGCGCACACAGCACATCGGCCTCGGCCGGCGCACAGTCGCCATAGCGCGCGATCAACTTATCGCGCGCCAGCACCGCAGGCGGCGCAGTGCTGGCGAGAAAACAGATACGGGGAGCGGAAGGCAGCGCGGAAGTATTCATGGCCTCGATCATACCCGGCGCGCCGGTGACCCGCGCGCCCTCGCCCGCACGCCTGGACTCGAACAGTCGCAACGGCGAGCCGAACAAACTCGGTCCGCGCCATGCCGGCCGTGGAACGCCCTGCTGACGCTGATCGAACCGCATTACACGCTTTAGGGCCAGCCTGGGCGTCAGCCCTACCGGTTGGAGACGATGCCGCGGATCCACGTTCTGCAGCAGTGATACGCGCTGAGCGACCCTGGAGCGGAGGAGGCGCTGTACGGCACGGTCGCGATGCGCCGTTTTGCCAAGATCGGCGGTCTGGATGACGTGCCGGAGGTGACCACGATCCTGAACTTTCGCCGGTTGCTGGAGAGGCACGATCTGGCGCGCCAGCTGTTCAACCGGGTGAACGCGCATCTGTCGCGCCAGGGCCAGAGTGAACCTGTGGATGGAGCGAAAGCAATTGATGCCTGCTGCGGGAAGCATGCGCCTATCATCTGGGGATGAGTCCCAATATGCGCTGAGAAACCGCTTATCGACAAAAAGCTGCCCCCCTTCTTTTTAGGAAACGTTGATCAGAGCATCCCTAAACCGCGAAATTTCCGCTCTTCCGGCGAATCGATGCCCAGTTGAGCCACGCATTGCAGCTCC
>NZ_CAPJ01000004.1 GCF_000331775.1 Xanthomonas translucens pv. translucens DSM 18974 | reverse complement strand
CGATACCAGCGACCGCGTCGCCGATAGCGTCGGCACCCTCACCCACCTGCTGCGCGGCGCCATGCTGCCGGTGGCCGCCGCGGCCGCCGACGAAGCGCCGCAGCGCGACCGGTAGACTGTGCCCTCGCCCCGCTGCCCGCTGCCCGCTGCCCGCTGCCGATGAACCAGATCCTGACCCGCGACCACGCCACCGCGCTCGACGCCGCCGACCCGCTGCGCGAGCTGCGCGACGAATTCCTGTTCCCGCAGCACCAAGGTGCCGACCAGGCCTACTTCGTCGGCAATTCGCTCGGCCTGCAGCCGCGCGGCACCCGCGCCGCGGTGCAGGAGGTGTTGGACAAATGGTCGACGCTGGCGGTGGAAGGCCACTTCAGCGGCGACACGCAGTGGATGACCTACCACGAACTGCTGGCCGCGCCGCTGGCGCAGCTGGTCGGCGCACTGCCGCACGAAGTGGTGGCGATGAACACGCTGACGGTGAACCTGCACTTGCTGATGGTCAGCTTCTACCGCCCCACCCGCGAGCGCCCGGCGATCCTGATCGAGGCCGGCGCGTTCCCGTCCGACCAGCATGCGCTGGCCTCGCAGATCCGCTTCCACGGCTTCGATCCGGCCACCGAGCTGATCGAGGTGCAACCCGATGGCGCCAACGGCATCGTGTCGCTGGCGGCAATCGAACGCGCCATCGGCGAACACGGCCCGCGCCTGGCGCTGGTGCTGTGGCCGGGCGTGCAATACCGCACCGGGCAGGCCTTCGACCTGGACGCAGTGGCGCGGCTGGCGCGCGCGGCCGGCGCCGCGGTCGGTTTCGATCTCGCGCATGCAGTCGGCAACATCCCGCTGACCCTGCACGACGCCGCGCCCGACTTCGCGGTGTGGTGCCACTACAAATATCTCAATGCCGGTCCCGGCGCGGTCGCCGGCGCCTTCGTGCACGAGCGCCACGGCCACGGCGACACGCCGCGCTTCGCCGGCTGGTGGGGCCACGACAAGCGCACGCGTTTTCAGATGGGGCCGGAGTTCGTCGCCGCGCCCGGCGCCGACGGCTGGCAGCTGGGCAATCCGCCGATCCTGAGCATGGCGCCGCTGCGCGCCTCGCTGGAGTTGTTCGAACGCGCCGGGCTGCCGGCGCTGCGGCGCAAGTCGCTGCAGCTCACCGGCTACCTGGAGACGCTGATCCACGCGCGCCTGGCCGAGACCCTGCAGATCCTCACTCCGGCCGACCCGGCGCAGCGCGGCTGCCAGCTGTCGCTGCGCGTGATCGGCGGGCGCGAGCGCGGCCGCGCGCTGTTCGAATACCTGCAATCGGTCGGCGTACTCGGCGACTGGCGCGAACCGGACGTGATCCGGATCAGCCCGGTGCCGCTGTACACCCGCTATCGCGACATCTACCGCTTCGTCGAAGAAGTGGAAACCTGGGCCGGCGTCTGAGCCGCCCCCTTCTGCGCGGCCGCGGCCGCGCGTCTTGCCGGATGTTTCCTTGAGCGCCTCCCCCCGCAGCATCACCCTGATCGGCGCCGGCCTGGCCGGCTCCCTGCTCGCCCTCCTGCTCTCGCGCCAGGGCTGGCGCGTCACCGTCTACGAACGCCGTGGCGACCCGCGCATCCAGGACTACGAGCGCGGCCGCTCGATCAACCTGGCGCTGGCCGAACGCGGCCTGCATGCGCTGCGCCAGGCCGGTGCCGACGCCGCGGTGATGGCCAAGGCGGTAATGATGCGCGGGCGCATGGTGCACTTCGCCGACGGCCGCCAACAGTTGCAGCGCTATGGCCGCGACGACAGCGAAGTGATCTGGTCGGTGCACCGCAACGACCTCAACATCACCCTGCTGCAGCTGGCCGAACAGGCCGGCGCGCAGATCCACTTCTACCGGCGCCTGCACACGGTGGATTTCGACGCCGGCTACGCGCGCTTCATCGACGACCGCGACGACCAGCCGCACGACATTCGCTTCCACAGCATGATCGGCGCCGACGGCGCCGGCTCGGCGCTGCGCGCGGCGATGCAGCGCAAGTCGCCGATGGCCGAGCACACCGAGTTCCTGGACCATTCGTACAAGGAACTGGAAATCCCGCCCAACGCCGACGGCAGCTTCCGCATCGAGGCCAATGCGCTGCACATCTGGCCGCGCGGGCACTACATGTGCATCGCCCTGCCCAACGACGAAGGCACCTTCACCGTCACCCTGTTCCTGCCCAACGAAGGCGAGCCCAGTTTCGCCACCACCCGCAGCGGCGCGGAAGCCCTGGCGTTGTTCGAACGCGACTTCGCCGATGCGCTGCCGCTGATGCCGCAACTGGCCGAACACTGGGAACAGCACCCGCCGGGCCTGCTCGGCACGCTGCGCCTGGAACGCTGGCACCTGGACGCACGCGCGGTGCTGCTCGGCGACGCCGCGCACGCGATGGTGCCGTTCCACGGCCAGGGCATGAACTGCGCATTCGAGGATTGCGTGGCCCTGGCCGCGCACCTGCAGCGCGAGACGAACCTGGGCCGTGCCTACGCCGCATTCGAGGCAGAGCGCAAGCCCAACGCCAGCGCGATCCAGCAGATGGCGCTGGAGAACTACATCGAGATGCGCGACCGCGTCGGCGATGCCGGCTTCCTGCTGCAGCGCGAACTGGAGCAGGCGCTGCAGACGCGCCATCCGACCCGCTTCGTGCCGCACTACACCATGGTCACCTTCCTGCGCACGCCGTATGCGCTGGCGCTGGAGCGCAGCGAGATCCAGCGCCAGATCCTGGTGCAGGCCACGCAGGGCCACAGCGATCTGTCGCGGATCGACTGGGCCTGGCTGGAACGCAGCGTGCACGCGCGCCTGGCGCCACTGGAAAGCGCGCATTGAGCCAATCTTGCCTTACCCTGTAGGAGCGGCTTCAGCCGCGACCGGCATTCCCGGTAGCGTTGGTCGCGGCTGAAGCCGCTCCTGCAAAAGCCGGCCTATGCGTAACGCAAGCGGCAACGCAGCCGAGGCCGACGATCCACTACCACATACCGCCGACTCCACAATGCCCGACAGCTTTCTCTTCTACGACTTGGAAACCTTCGGCGCCGATCCGCGGCGCACGCGCATCGCCCAGTTCGCGGCGCTGCGCACCGATGCGGCGCTGCACCCGATCGAAGAGCCGATTAGTTTCTTCGTGCAGCCGGCCGACGACCTGCTGCCCTCGCCGATCGCCACGCTGATCACCGGCATCACACCGCAGCAGGCGCTGCGCGATGGAGTCAACGAGGCCGACGCGTTCGCGCGCATCGCCGAGCAGATGGCGCGGCCGCAGACCTGCACGCTGGGCTACAACTCGCTGCGCTTTGATGACGAGTTCGTGCGCCACGGCCTGTTCCGCAATTTCCACGACCCGTACGAGCGCGAATGGCGCGGCGGCAATTCGCGCTGGGACCTGCTGGACATGCTGCGGCTGATGCACGCGCTGCGCCCGGACGGCATCGTCTGGCCGCAACGCGAGGACGGTGCCACCTCGTTCAAGCTGGAGCAGCTGGCGCTGGCCAACGGCGTGCGCGACGGCGACGCGCACGAGGCGCTGTCCGACGTCTACGCCACCATCGGTATGGCGCGGCTGTTCCGCGAACACCAGCCGCGGCTGTGGGACTACGCGCTGAAGCTGCGCGACAAGCGCTTCTGCGGCGGCCTGCTCGACGTGGTGGCGATGCAGCCGGTGCTGCACGTGTCGATGCGCTATCCGGCCGCACGCCTGTGCGCGGCGCCGGTGCTGCCGCTGGCGCGGCATCCGCGCATCGACAGCCGGGTGCTGGTGTTCGACCTGGAAGGCGATATCGAACCGCTGTTGCGCTATACGCCCGAGCAGATCGCCGACCGCCTGTACACGCCGCAGGCCGACCTGCCCGAAGGCGAACAGCGCATCCCGTTGAAGGAAGTGCACCTGAACAAGGCGCCGGCGCTGGTCGCCTGGTCGCATCTGCGCGATCCGGATTTCGCGCGCCTGCAGATCGACCCGGCGCAGATCCTGGCCAAAGCCGCGCGCCTGCGCGAGGCCGGGCCGGAACTGGCCGAGAAGGTGCGCCGCGTGTTCGGCAACGAACGCGCATCGGCCCCGGCCGACGTGGATGCCTCGCTGTACGACGGTTTCCTGGCCGACACCGACAAGCGCGCGATGGCGCAGGTCCGCGCCACCCCGCCGGCGCAGCTGGCGCCGCTCGAGCACGGCTTCCGCGATCCGCGCCTGCCCGAACTGCTGTTCCGCTACCGCGCGCGCAACTGGCCGCAGACGCTGTCGATCGCCGAGCAGGGCCGCTGGGACGACTACCGGCGCCAACGCCTGCACGGCGACAGCGGCCTGTCCGAACTGGGCTTCGACGGTTACGACGCGCAGCTCGCCGATTTACGCTTGGCTCACCCCGACGATGCTACCAAGCAGGCTCTGCTCGACCAGCTGGCCGCTTGGGGCCAGGACCTGCAACGCACCCTATGACCTCTTATTTCAGCGACGCCAGCTTCAAGTTCCTGCGTGCCCTGGCGCGGCACAACGACAAGGCCTGGTTCAACGACAACCGGCACAAGTACGAAGAACACGTGCGCCAGCCGTTCCTGCGCCTGATCACCGACCTGCAGCCGGACCTGGCCCAGGTCAGCGACCATTTCCGCTCCGACCCGCGCGGGGTCGGCGGCTCGCTGTTCCGCATCCATCGCGACGCGCGCTTCTCCCACGACAAATCGCCGTACAAGACCTGGCAGGGCGCGCGCCTGTTCCACGAGCGGCGCAAGCAGGTGCCGGCGCCGTCGTTCTACCTCCATCTGCAACCGGGCGAGAGCTTCGTCGGCGCCGGCCTGTGGCATCCGGAAGCGGACACGCAGCGCAAGGTGCGCCAGTTCATCTTCGACAACCCCGGCAGCTGGAAAGCCGCCGCACACGCGCCCAAGCTGCGCCGCCGCTTCGATTTCGAGGCCACGGAAATGCTGGTGCGGCCGCCGCGCGGCTTCCCCGCCGAGTTCGAATTCATCGACGACCTCAAGCACAAGAACTGGGTGTTCTGGCGCCAGCTCGACGACGCCACCATGACCGGGCCGAAACTACGCGCGCTGGTGGCGGCCGACCTGCAGACGCTGGCCCCATTCGTGGACTACCTGTGCGCGGCCCTGGATCTGGAATTTTGAGGCAGTCCGCTTTCCCTGTAGGAGCGGCTTCAGCCGCGACAGGCATCATCGGTAACGCCTGTCGCGGCTGAAGCCGCTCCTACAAAAGATTGCATCCGTACCGAGGCACACGATGAAAAAATGGCTGGCCTTGCTGTTCCTCGCCCTGCTCGCGCTCGGCGGCTACGTCGTCGCCGGACCCTACCTGGCGATCCGCGGCATCAGCCAGGCGCTGCAGCAGCGCGATGCGGCGGCGCTGGAGCGCTACGTCGACTTCCCCACCCTGCGGGTCAACCTGAAGGCGCAGGTGGACGATGCGCTGCTGCGCCGTGCCGGGCCGGACCTGCAGTCCGGCCTGTTCGGCGGCGCGCTGCTGTCGCTGGCCGGCAGCGTCAGCGGCATCGGCGTGGATGCGATGGTCACCCCGGCCGGGATCGGCGCGCTGCTGCAAGGCGATGCGCTATGGAAACGCGCCAGCGGCGACACCGTCGGCGGCGACACCTACGCCGCGCCGCGTCCGCCGCAACCCTTGCGGCAGGCCGAACACCGCTTCGAATCGACCTCGCGCTTCGTCGCCACCCTGCACACCGCCGACGGCACCGCAGTGCCGTGCGTCTTCACCCGCGACGGGCTGCGCTGGAAGCTCAGCAACATCCTGCTGCCCCTGTAGGAGCTTCAGCCGCGACTTGATTCCACCGAAGCCGCATTCCCTTCTGCACAGGTGTGTCGCGGATGAAGCCGCTCCTACAGGTGGCGACACGCCGCTCAGCGGCGCCAGGCAGTCGCATCGAGCGCGCGCTGCAGGCGCTGGAACGTGGGCCGCAACTGCCAGCGCGCCGGCCACGGCAGGCGCGCCAGCGCGGCGCGCGCATCCAGCGCCTGCACATCGCCGGTCCAGGCGAACACCACATGGTTGTCCCCCTCCGGCTCGTCCATGCGCAGCACGCGGCTGCCGAAGATCTTGCGCAAGTGCGCCACGTGCTGGCGGGTGTCGGTGGCGTACAGGTTCACCGCCAGCACGCCGCCGGGCGTCAGCGCGGCGTGGCACGCATCGTAGAAACCGCGCGTGCGCAGCGCCGCGGGGATGCCGTCCGCATCGTAGGCATCGAGCAGCAACAGATCGTAGCGGCCACCGCGCTGCGGCAGCAGCTGCGCGCCGTCGCCGTGCAGCGCCTGGAAGCGCGCATCGTCGGCCGGGATGTGGAACGCATCGCGCAGCGCCAGCACGTCGGCATCGGCCTCGATCGCCTCGATCCGCGCCTGCGGCAGGTGCCGGTAACAGAACTTGGCCTGCGAGCCGCCGCCCAGGCCGACGATGCCGATGCAGTGCGGATCCGGCCGCAGCAGCAGCGTGCCGAGCATGCTGCGGGTATAGCCCACCTCCAGCAGGTGCGGCCACCAGGTGAGCATCCGGCTCTGCGTCACCTCGCCCTTGAACTGCAGGCTGGTGTAGCGCCAGCCGCGTTCCAGGTAGGGCCGTCCCGGGTGCAGCGCGTGCGCCTGCGCGCGGTCGGGCCGC
>NZ_CAPJ01000005.1 GCF_000331775.1 Xanthomonas translucens pv. translucens DSM 18974 | reverse complement strand
GGAGCGGTTCGCGCTGGCCGAATGATGCGCCAGCTGGCCGGCATCGCCCGCCAGCGGCCGAGCGCGACGCTGGCGCCGCCGGCCACCGAGGCGGTGCTCGAGGCGATGGTGATGCTGCACGGCGAGCATCGCTCGCGCGGGCTGGCGGTGCAGTCGTTCCGGATCATCGCCGAGCTGTGCGAACGCGCGCGGCTGGAACTGCTGACCCTGGCCGACCTGCACGGGCGCCTGGACGAGGTGTCGCCCGCGCGGCTGCCGATCGAGCGCGTGCTGGAACGCAGCGCGGTGGTGCTGGACCAGCTCGCCCACGCGCTGGACAACGCCGAGGACCCGGCCGCGGCGGAGGCCTCGATGACCGGCTTCGACGATCTGGCCGACGCGCTGGCGCAAGCGCAGGCGCAAGCCGCGGACACCCGCGAGCGGCGCCTGCTGCGCATCGCCGTGGCCCGCGTGCAGGGCCTGGGCGGGCAACTGCGCGCGCTGGTGCGCAACGGCCACTGGGCCAGCAGCCGCGGCGAGATCCAGGCCGAGCTGGCCGAGGCCAGGTTGCCGGCGGCGCTGCGTCCCCTGGCGCCGCTGCAGACCCTGCGCGCCAACCTCGGCTTCTGCTCGGTCGCGTTCCGGCATGCCTTGCGCTGCGGCGTGTGCCTGAGCCTGGCGGTGCTGTTCGCACGCTGGCAGGCGATCCCGCACGGCTACTGGATCCCGATGACCACCGCGATCGTGCTCAAGCCGGATTTCGGCGGCACCCTCAGCTTCGGCGCGTTGCGCGTGGCCGGTACTTTCGCCGGGCTGCTGCTGGCCACCGTGCTGGCCCACTTCAGCATGGACGGCGCGGTGCTGCGGCTGTTGTTGCTGACCGTGTTCTGCCTGGGCTTCCGCCTGCTGACCCAGGTCAACTACGGCCTCGGCGTGGCCTCGCTGACCGGCATGCTGGTGTTGCTGCTGTCGTTCGAGGGCATGGCCCCGGGCGAGGCGATCGGCGAACGCATCCAGGCCACCGTGCTCGGCAGCGCGCTGGCGTTGGTCGCCTACGCACTGTGGCCGACCTGGGAGCGCCGGCATATCCGCGCCACCCTGGCGCAGCTGCTGCTGGCCTATCGCGACCATCTGGCCGCGCTGTTCGAAGGCCGCCTGCAGGCGCTGCCAGAGACCCGCGCCGCCTCCCGCACCGCGCGCACCAACGTGCAGGCCTCGATCGAGCGCCTGCGCGGCGAGCCGCGGCGCAAACGCAACCTGCGCGAACTGACCCTGGCCGAATCGGTCCTGGCCAACGGCAACCGCCTGCTCCGCGCTTCGCTGGCGCTGGAGGCGGTGCTGCGCGACAGCCCGTCGCTGCAGCAGCTGCCGGAGCTGGAGCAGTTCCGGCAGCAGGCGCATGCGGCGCTGACGCAGTTGGCCGACAGCCTGCGCAGCGGCACCGCGCCGGCGCAGGCGACCTTGCG
>NZ_CAPJ01000006.1 GCF_000331775.1 Xanthomonas translucens pv. translucens DSM 18974 | reverse complement strand
CGGCTGCGCGCTGCGCCGCCATACGCAGGCGTGTGTGCCGGCGCCCGGCGCGCTGGCCGATGAACCGGCACGCCCGGCGCTGCCATGGCAGCTGCATCCGCACACCGGCTTCTGGAATAATGCGCGGCTATGAGCAAAATCGATCAGCTACTGCACAACAACCGCGCCTGGTCCGAGCGAATCAATCGCGAGGATCCGGATTTCTTCGGCCGCCTGTCCAAGCAGCAGACCCCGGAATATCTGTGGATCGGCTGCTCCGATTCGCGAGTACCGGCCAACCAGATCATCGACATGGCGCCGGGCGAGGTGTTCGTCCACCGCAACATCGCCAACGTGGTCGTGCATACCGACCTCAACTGCCTGTCGGTGATCCAGTTCGCGGTCGAAGTGCTGAAGGTCCGGCACATCCTGGTGGTCGGCCACTACGGCTGCGGCGGCGTGCATGCCGGACTGACCCGCGCGCGCCTGGGCCTGGTCGACAACTGGATCCGCCATGTCACCGACGTGGCCGAAAAGCACGACGGCTGCCTGCAGCAGGCCGGCGATCTGACCCTGCAGCACGCGCGGCTGTGCGAACTCAACGTGCTCGAGCAGGTGGTCAACGTCAGCCGTACCTCGATCGTGCGCGACGCCTGGGCCGCCGGCCAGGAACTGACCGTGCACGGCTGGGTCTACAGCCTGCGCGATGGCCGCGTGCACGACCTGGGCATGGAACTGGAGCGCATCGAGGACCTGGCGCCGCGCTACGATGCGGCACTGGCGCGGATCTGCCAGGACCGCGAGGATCGCTGATCCGGCGGCGTCCGCGCCGCCGCGACCACCCAAGGACCCCGCATGCTGCCCGCCCCGCTTAACCTGCACGCCTGGATCGAAGACCACCGGCACCTGCTGAAACCACCGGTGGGCAACAAGTGCATCTATGCCGGCGACTTCATCGTGATGGTGGTCGGCGGGCCGAACGCACGCACGGACTTCCACTACGACGAAGGCCCTGAGTGGTTCTATCAGCTCGAGGGCGAGATGCTGCTGAAGATCCAGGAAGACGGCGCGGTGCGCGAGATCCCGATCCGCGCCGGCGAGACCTTCCTGCTGCCGCCGAAGGTGCCGCATTCGCCGCAGCGGGGGCCCGATTCGGTGGGCCTGGTGATCGAACGCCGGCGCCTGCCGCACGAGAACGACGGCCTGCAGTGGTATTGCGAACGCTGCAATCACCTGCTGTACGCAGACTACTTCCCGCTGCGCAACATCGAGACCGATTTCCCGCCGGTATTCGCGCGCTTCTACGCCTCCGAGGCGTTGCGCACCTGCGACCAGTGCGGACAGGTGCACCCGCTGCCGGCGCCCGCCACCGCGCCGTGAGCGCCCTCGCCGACCGCGGTGCCGGGTCCGCGCTGCTGCATGGCCTGATCGCGCTGAAGCCGCGCGACGTTCCGCTGCGCGTGGCCCTGCGCAACACCTTCGCGGTGGTCGCCCCGCTCGCCGTGGGCGTGGCCGGCGGCCATGCCGAACTCGGCTTGGCGATGGCCACCGGCGCACTGAACACCATGTTCTCCGACCAGCCCGGGCCGTACCGTGCGCGCATGCAACGCATGCTGATGGCGGCGCTGGCCGCCGGCGGCGCGGC
>NZ_CAPJ01000007.1 GCF_000331775.1 Xanthomonas translucens pv. translucens DSM 18974 | reverse complement strand
CGGCGGCGACAGTGGCGTGCTGCCCCGCCGCCGTGTGGCGAGGGGGGCGGTCGCCCGGGCTAAGGCATGCGCTGCAAGGTTCCGCTGTCGGCGCGGGTGCCGAGGCGGTCGAAGATCTGCAGGCTGACGTTCCCGTCCTGCTGCGGCTGCAGTTCGGCCTGGCCATCGCTCAGACGCCCGCAATAGCCGGCGTCGTTCACGCCCAGCGACAGCAGCAGGGTGGTGTCGCGCGTGCCGGCATAGCGCGCTTCGATCTGGCAATCGCGCGGACTGCCGTAGCGCAGCGTGGCCACGGCGGCGCCGGGCGCCAGCGGCGTGGCGGCGATCTTCAGGGTCAGCGCCGCGGGGCGGCTGGCGCCGCTGGTGCCTGCGAGCAGGCGCCAATTGCCCTGCAGTGCACTCGCCGGCGCCGGCAAGCTGTGCAGCAGCAGCGGCAGCGGCGTGCCGTCGATGCGCAGTTGCAGGTCGTCGCCGCTGCGCTGCGCGGTCAGGGTCTTGCCCAGCAGCCTGTCGCAATAGATGCCGCCGTTGATCGACTCGAGCCGATAGGCGCCGCCGTCCTGCGCGAGCAGGCTCAGCCCGCAGTTCAGCGGCGCGCCGAACTGCAGGCTGGTCTTGCCGGCTTTTTGCAGCAGCTGCACCGCGGCCATGCGCCGCGCATCCAGCGCCAGGCTGCCACGCCAGTCGCCGGCCGGCAGTGCCGCGGGTGCTGCAGGTGCTGCAGGTGCCGATGGCGGCAACGGTGCGGCGCTGGCGCTCAGCGGCAACGCCAGCGCCAGGCACAGCGCCGGCCAGCGGCGTGGAGGCGGCAAACGACGCGTTTGGATGGGCATGCGACTCTCCTGTTGGGAATGGATGGGACAGCGGCCGCCACTCACCATGGCAGCGCGAAGAAATAGGCGATGGCCAGCAACGCGGCGCATGCCGACAGCACCGCGAACAGCGCCGAAGCCAGGCGCCGCCGCCGCCGCTGGCGCTGCGCACGGGCCAGCGACAGCAAGTCGATCCGCAGCTCCCGGCACCATTGGTCGGTGTCGCGCCGCGACAGGACAAAACCGTGTCTACGCATGGTCTGGCTCCGTGGGCGCTTGCTGCGCGCCAGGCGGGCGCTGCAGGTTCCAGAGTTTCAGCCGCTGTCCGTCGAACAGCACTTCGCCCAGCGGCGCGTGCGTGCCCTCGAACACGATCTGCAGGCGATGGCCAGGTCGCCGCGGCTTGTGCGGCAGCACCTGCAACAGCAAGCGCGGCGCTTCGTCGGGCATGTCCAGCACATCCAGCTCGACCTCGAAGGCCAGCGTCAGTTGCCCGATCTGCGGGGTTTGCCAGGCGCGCAGTTCCCACAACGGGATCTGCAGCGACGGCGCGTCGTCCGTGGCCGCTGCCAGCGGCAGCGTGGCCTCGCCGCCGAAGCAGGCCCGCAACACCTGTTGGTGGCGGGCACGGCAGCGCTGTTGCGCATCCAGCAACGCCGCCGACAGGCCCTGCAGCAACAGATCGAACTCGCAGCGCAGCGCGCGCATCATTCGTCCTTCAGCCAGGCGGGCCTGCGCGGGAATCCCACGTGGTAGCACAGCCACTGCATCACCACCTGGTGCTCGCCGACCTGGAGCACGGCGAAATTCTTTTCGGTGCCGATGATCGCGCCCTTCGGCGTATCGCTCAGGCAGCGGTTGAGCAAGGCCCGGGCCGCTTCGATCTGCTCGGGCGTTTGCATCTGCGTCGGGTTGTCGCTGCCGACCACGACCCGCTTGACGAACTTGACTTCAGTGAGGTCGAACATCGTTGACGAGTCCCCCGACGAGATGGTCCAACTAGTGCCTTACGCGGCAACCGGTACCGGCGCGCCGACCTTGCGCGGGGCCACCGAGCTTTGCAGGATGTCCATCACCCTTGCCAGGCCTTCCGGCATGCCCCGGTCCTCGGCGTGCACCGAGACGTGGTACTTGGCCGCGTTGTCGGAGCTTCGGGTGTTCTCCTTGTGCGTGGCCACCGAGCCCTGGATATGCACCTTGGCCTTGAACATGCCCCAGCCGAATTCCATGTCGGCCGACAGCGAGGCCGAGGCGTCGGTGGAGGACTTCTCGGAAAAGGACGACTTCACTTCCATGTCGAAGGTGACGTCCACGGTGCGGATGCTCAGGCTGGGCACATTGACGATCGCCAGCAACGGCACTTCCAGCTCCACTTCTTCTTCGGCGATGCCGCCGGCGGTGGTCGGGTCGTCGACCGGCCGCTTGAAGCGGAAGCTGGCGGTGCGGGTGGCGCCGAGGGCTTGCGGATCGGTGCTGCCGGCGTCCGGCGGCATGAATCCGATGACGCGGATGAAATCGGCGGTGGCGCGGGCCAGCTTGACCTGCGCGTCGCAGGCCGCATCCAGCGGACCGCCGATCAGGTCGGCCATCGGCAGACCCTTGAACTGACTGGAGATGTTTACGAGTTCGTCAGGCATTGCAGTAACTCCTTAGGTAGGTGGATTGGTGACATCGTCCGTGCCCGCGGCGGTCGGCTTGTCGGCCATGACCGTCTTGAACACGCCCTGCGTCTGCGCCAGGTGATTCATCAGCCTGGCCGCTCCGTCAGTTGGTTCGGTCCCTTCCACGCGCAACACCACGTGGACGGCACTGTGGCGCTGGCTCTTCGCGCTGGCGCTGGTGTCCACGCGCACGCTGGACTTGGCCGCGCTGCGCTTGGAGCGCCAGGCGCCTTGCACCGCGGCGGGGTCGGTTGCCGACGGCGGCGGCGGCGCGTAGAAGGCTTCGCTGGACTGCAGCCCGCCCATGTCGCCGAGCTGCGCGTCGAAGCTGATCTCCACGTCCTTGATCCGCAGCACATTGGTCGAGACCAGCGGCAGCAGCGGCGCGCGGTAGTAGTCCTCGTCGTCCTCGCCGGCCTGCGGATGCTGCGACGGCAGGCGGATGATCACGCTCTTGGGCCGGTGGAACTCGTCGAAGTAGTCGCCGAGGTTGGCCATCTGGTGCTGTTCGATGCGGTCCTGCGCCTCGATCACCGCACCGGCCAACGCTTCGATCAGGTCATTCAATGCGGTCTGCCCAGCCATGTTCGCTCCTGGAGAAAGGGGGCTGCCGTCGGCGACGGCAGCGGATCGGTGTCGCGCAGCACGCTGGCGCACCCGCCGCGCCGGCAGCGGGATGCGTGCGCAGCGGCGCGGCGGCGCACGCTCAGTTCAGATCGGGAAACGCGTCGACCCTGGCCAGCCAGCCCCTGAGGAACTTGCCGAGCGCGGGCTTGGCATCGACCAGGCGCCGGTAGTAGTCGCGGCGGCCCTGCTTGTAGCGCGTATACAGGTCGCGCTGGTCGGCCGCTTGCAGCGCCGCCAGGGTGGCCGCGCCGAACTTGCCGTCCGCGGGCAACTGCAGCGTCGGCTTCTGGTCGTTGAGCACGCGCTGCAGCAGCCTGGTCGCGTTGCTGCCGGCATTGACCTGGAAGTCGAACAGGATCTCGGCCAGCGGCTGCAGCGCGATCTCGTCGCCGTGCACCGCATTCCAGTAGCAGGCCTTGTAGATCACCGCGGCCTGGGCGTCGCTGAGCGCGCGCAGGTTATCCAGGCTGGGTTCCAGTTGCAGTAGCGACTTGGCGTAGAGGCGGAAGGTGCCCAGGGTGATGCCCTTGTTGGTGGCGCCGCCCGGATCCACCGGATCGTTGACGAAGCCGCCCTCGTGCTTGAGCAAGGTGGGAAAAAACGCGTTGAAGTCGGCCATTGCGATCCTCCGGGAGTGCGCCCGTCAGCGGGCTTGGAGGAAGTGTGGCGAGCGGGCGCAGGCGTCGGGATCGGCAAAAACCCGATACGGCGGCGCGCAGACACTGAGCCTG
>NZ_CAPJ01000008.1 GCF_000331775.1 Xanthomonas translucens pv. translucens DSM 18974 | reverse complement strand
CGCGCTGCGCGCGCCTGGCCCTGCGGCACGTCGTCCAGGCAAGCGCGTTGAACGCCCGCCCGCACCCCACCCCTGCCCTGCGCGTCGGCCAGCCGCTGCAGCTGGACCTGCCGCCGGCAGTCGCCACGGCCCTGCGTAGCGCACGCCGCTACCTGCTGGACGATGGCACGCCGCTGTACGCGCTGGCCTTCGATGCCGAGCGCTTCCAGCCGCAGGCCTTCGCCGCTGCGGCGATCGCCTGTCCGGACAGCGTCGCGCGCAGCGTGCGCAAGCGCCAGGCGGAATTCCTGTTCGGGCGCCTGGCCGCGCGGCTGGCGCTGGGCGAAGCGCTGGGCCCGGCGCAGGCGCAGGCCGAGATCACGATCGACGCGACACGCGCGCCACGCTGGCCAACCGGCAGCCTGGGCAGCATTTCCCATAGCGGCGGCTGCGCCGCGGCGGTGGCGCTGCCGGCCAGCCAGGGCCGCGGCATCGGCATCGACCTGGAACGGCTGCTCGCGCCCACCGCGCGCGAGGCGGTGCTGGGCGTGGCGATCGATACGACGGAAACAAGCCTGCTGGCCGCCGCGGCCGATGCGCAATGGCCGCACGATGCGCTGCTGACCGCGCTGTTCTCAGCCAAGGAAAGCCTGTTCAAGGCGGCGTTCGGCGCGGTCGGGCGTTATTTCGACTTCGCCGCGGCCCGGGTGTGTGCGGTCGACCTGGGGCAGCAGCGCCTGCGCCTGCGGCTCACCGAGACGCTATGCGCGCAGTTCGTCGAGGGCCAGCGCTGCGAGATCGGTTTCGCGCGCCTGGACCTGGATCCGCAGCTGGTACTGACCCACTACGCGTGGTGAACGCGGCGCCGGCGCTCAGGACGCGGCGGCGGCCGCATGCTCGGCGGCGGTGGTGAAGCTCTCGCCGCAGCCGCATTCGGCGGTGGCGTTGGGATTGCGGAAGATGAAGGTCTCGCCCAGGCCCTGCTTGGCGAAATCGATCTCGGTGCCATCGACAAGCGGCAGGCTGGCGGCATCGACGTAGATGCGCACGCCGTCCTGCTCGAACACCGCATCGTCCGGGTGCGCTTCGCGCGCCAGGTCGGTGACATGGCCCCAGCCCGAGCAACCGGTGCGTTCGACCCCGAAGCGCAGGCCGAGCGCGCCGGGGGTCTGGGCGACGAAGCGTTGCACGCGCTCGAAGGCGACGGGAGTGAGGTGAATGGCCATGGCGAACGACTCCGGGAACAGCGAACGGTCATTATAGGGAGGAAGCGCGGCGGCGGATGCGCGCCACGCCTCGCAAGCGCTGCGGTTCAGCCAGTACACTTGCCCGTTCCATATCGAGTCGCTGCGGCGAGGATTCAAGTCATGACGGTGGTGAGCGTTGAGCATGCGCTGGCCGGGAAGATCCCGGCGGGCGGCGAAGTGACGGTACGCGGCTGGGTCCGCACCCGGCGCGATTCCAAGGCGGGTCTGTCCTTCGTCAACGTCAGCGACGGCTCCTGCTTCGCGCCGATCCAGGTGGTGGCGCCGGCCGAGCTGCCCAACTACGAGTCGGACGTGAAGCGGCTGACCGCCGGCTGCGCGGTGATCGCGCGCGGGCGCCTGGTCGCCTCGCAGGGCCAGGGCCAGAGCTTCGAGATCCAGGCCGAGGCGATCGAGGTGGTGGGCTGGGTCGAGGACCCGGAGACCTACCCGATCCAGCCCAAGGCGCATTCGCTGGAATTCCTGCGCGAGGTCGCGCACCTGCGCCCGCGCACCAACCTGTTCGGCGCGGTCACCCGCATCCGCAACTGCCTGGCGCAGGCGGTGCACCGCTATTTCCACCACAACGGCTACAACTGGATCAGCACCCCGATCATCACCACCTCCGACGCCGAAGGCGCCGGGCAGATGTTCCGCGTGTCGACCCTGGACCTGGCCAACCTGCCGCGCGACGGCAAGGGCCAGGTCGATTTCGGCCGCGACTTCTTCGGCAAGGAAACCTTCCTGACCGTGTCCGGCCAGCTCAACGTGGAGGCCTACTGCCTGGCGCTGAGCAAGGTCTACACCTTCGGCCCGACCTTCCGCGCCGAGAACAGCCACACCACCCGCCACCTGGCCGAGTTCTGGATGATCGAACCGGAGATCGCCTTCGCCGACCTGGCCGAGAACGCGCGGGTCGCCGAGGACTTCCTCAAGTACCTGTTCCGCGCGGTGCTCGAGGAGCGCGGCGACGACCTGGCGTTCATCGCCGAGCGCGTGGACAAGACCGCGATCAGCAAGCTGGAGACGTTCATCAACTCGCCGTTCGAGCGCATCGAATACGGCGACGCAATCGCGCTGCTGCAGAAGTCCGGGCACACCTTCGAGTTCCCGGTGGAATGGGGCCTGGACCTGCAGACCGAGCACGAGCGCTGGCTGACCGAGCAGCACGTCGGCCGCCCGGTGGTGGTGACCAACTACCCAGAGCACATCAAGGCCTTCTACATGCGCCTGAACGACGACGGCAAGACCGTCGCGGCGATGGACGTGCTGGCCCCGGGCATCGGCGAGATCATCGGCGGCGCCCAGCGCGAGGAGCGCCTGGACGTGCTGGACACACGCATGGTGCAGTTCGGCCTGGATCCGCAGCACTACGGCTGGTACCGCGATTTCCGCCGCTACGGCACGGTGCCGCACGCCGGCTTCGGCCTGGGCTTCGAGCGCCTGGTGGTCTACATCTGCGGGCTGAGCAACATCCGCGATGCGATCCCCTACCCGCGCGCACCGGGCAGCGCCGAGTTCTGAGGCATCCAGAGGACGCACCATGATCCTGTTCTTCGCGCTGTGCTTCGTCGGCGTGGCCATCGCCGGGTTCAGCGCGTTCCTGATCTTCTGGCCGCTGACCCTGGTGCATATCCGCGACCGGCATCCGCCGCTGGTGGCCGCGTTCGGCCCCGGCGCCTTCCTCAAGCCGGTGGCGCTGGGCTGGTTGCTGGCGCGGCGCTACCGCCCGCTCGGCGACCGCTCGCTGTCCGGGCTGGCGACGCCGGCCTGGCTGTCGCTGCTGACCATCTTCTTCGGGCTGGGCATGGCCGCCCTGCTCTGGCTGCTTTCCCTGGTGATTCCATGACGTCAGACGCATCCGCCGCCGACCGGTGGTATCTGGCCAGCCTCGGCCGCATCCTGGTATGGGCCCGCCTGCGCGTGCGCGCGGCCGGCACCGCCGAGGTGCTGGACAGCGACGGCAACACGCTCAGCTACGACAGCGAGGACACCGCGCAAGCGGCGCTGTTCGACGCCGAGTTCGTCGCCTACGACGGCCTGGACGAAGACGATGCGCTGGCGCGCGGCTTCTCGCTGCATGAAGTGGCGCCGCCGCAGGCCGACGACGATGCGGCGCTGCGCGGACGCATGACCCAGACCCTCGGCACGCGCGCCTGAGCCGCCGATGCATATCCCGCCAGCGTTCGCCGAGACCGACCTGGGCGCGCTCGACGCGCTGATCGCGCGCGATCCGTTCGCGACCCTGGTCACCGTCGGCGACGACGGCCTGCCCTGCGCCACCCCGCTGCCGGTGCTGTACCGCCGCGACGGCGCGCGCATCGTGATCGAGGGCCATTGGGCGCGTGCCAATCCGCAGGCGCGGCACCGCGGCCCGGCGCTGCTGATCGTGCATGGCCCGTATGCCTACGTGTCGCCGGGCTGGTATCCGGACAAGGAGGCGATGGCGCGGGTGCCGACCTGGAACTACGCCACCGCGCAGCTGCATGGCCGGTTGCAGGTCAGCGACGACGCAACGCTGCTGGCCGACCTGGTGGCGCGGCTCAGCGAACGCCACGAGCGCGCGCTCGGCAGCGACTGGCGCTTCGAGCCGCACGACAACGCGCAACGGCGCCAGTTGCGCGGCATCATCGGCTTCCGCTTCGAGCCGGAACGGGTGGAACTGAAATTCAAGCTCAGCCAGAACCATCCATCCGCCAACGTGGACGCGGTGCGCCAGGCGCTGCAGGCGCAGGCCGATGCCGGCGCGCAGGCGGTCGCCGCGCTGATGCGCGAGCGCCTGCCGCACGGCTGAGCGGCGCCGGTTCCGTCTCCCCTCGGGACCATTGCCCCCTTTTCGGGGGAAGGTGCCCCGAAGGGGCGGATGGGGGTACGGGCTCAGCCCCGTGCACCCAACGCTACGAGCCGCTTCGCGCCGGACCCTCACCCCAACCCCTCTCGCGAGGGGAGAGGGGCTTTTGCACGCGGCGCTCAGCCGCAGTTGCTGAGCAGCCGCTGCCGGTCGCTGTCCGCCCGTCCGGTGGTCGCCATTCCGCCGTCCAGCGGCGACAGCCCTTCGCGGATCGCATAGCGGGTCAATTGCGCGATGCCGTGCATGCCGAGCTTGAGCATGATGTGCTCGCGGTGGGTGCCGATGGTCTTGACGCTGATGTGCAGCCGCGCGGCGATTTCCTTGGTGGACAGGCCTTCGGACAGCAACTGCACGATTTCGCGTTCGCGCGAGGTCAGCAGCGTATAGGCGGAAACGGCGTCGCCCTGCGGGCAGCGGTACTCGCTGACCAGCGATTGCGACAGGCCCGGGCTGATGTACAACTGATCGTTGCTGACCTGCTGGATCGCCCGCAGCAGTTCGTGAAAGGTGCTGTTGCGGGCCAGGTAGCCCTTGGCGCCGGCATCGATGACCGCGCGCACGTTGGCGGCGGCATCGGAGGCGGCGATGCAGATCGCCTTGCTCTGCGGGCTGCGCTGCAGCAGCCTGCGCGTGGCTTCGATCCCGTTCAGGCCCGGTAACATCACGTCCATCAGCACGATGTCGGGCTGTCTCCTGGTCACCAGTTGCACGCATTCCAGTCCGTCGGCGGCATGGCCGACCACGTCGATGTCGGGCGTGTTGTTCAACAGGGCGACCATGCCCTCCAGCACGATGCTGCGGTCGGCGGCAATCACGATACGTGTGTTCATTCTCTACCTGTTGTCCTCGCCATGGATCTCCCTACGCTCGCCGCCGCGCGAAAACACGCGTTCCCTGCGGCGCGACACGCCCCTTTTGAGCCGATGCGACAGCGTTACCTCACTTGCGCGGCACAATCAGCTTGTCACGCCGCGCAATCGCAGCCATCGGCCTCAGGCTGATATGGGTGGCGGCCATACCTGAACTTGCAGGGATTCGCGCATTCGTCTCGCTGCGTAGACAGGCGCTATCAAAACGGCGCGCAATGTGTGCTTGGCAGCGGAGAAAACGTCGTGCCTGCAGCGCCGCCGGCGCGCATGC
>NZ_CAPJ01000009.1 GCF_000331775.1 Xanthomonas translucens pv. translucens DSM 18974 | reverse complement strand
GTCGGCGGCAACCGCGGCATCGCCGAGCGAGGGCTCGCGCCGCGGCGCGGCCGGGTCGGCCGGCTCCACGCGCCGGCCCTGGGTCGGTTTCTTCGGGCGGCCGAACAGGAAGATCGCCGCGATCAGCAACAGACCGGCGGCGAGGATGCCGATGCGCAGCAGTGCCATGTCGGACATTACGGGGGTTACTCCGGCAGGGGTGCGTAGGGGGAAGACAAGGTATTTAGCATGTCACGTCAGGCCGCGCCCGCCAAACGCGCGGCTTCCTCGAGGTCCACGCTGACCAGGCGGCTGACGCCCGGCTCGCGCATGGTGACGCCGCTGAGCTGGTGCGCCGCCTCCATCGTGGCCTTGTTGTGGCTGACGAACAGGAACTGCACTTTCTCGCTCATTTCCTTGACCATCGCCGCCAGGCGGCCGACGTTGGCTTCGTCCAGCGGCGCGTCGACCTCGTCGAGCAGGCAGAACGGCGCCGGGTTGAGCTGGAAGATCGCGAACACCAGCGCGACCGCGGTCATCGCCTTCTCGCCGCCGGACAGCAGCGAGATGCTGGACACGCGCTTGCCGGGCGGGCGCGCCATGATCGCCACGCCGGTGTCGAGCAGGTCTTCGCCGGTCAGTTCCAGATAGGCGTGGCCGCCGCCGAACAGGCGCGGATACAGCGCCTGCACGCCGGCATTGACCCGGTCGAAGGTGTCCTTGAAGCGGCCGCGAGTCTCGCGGTCGATCTTGCGGATCGCGTCCTCCAGGGTTTCCAGCGCGGTGTTCAGGTCGATGTCCTGTGCTTCCAGGTATTCGGCGCGCTGCGCGGCCTCGCCGTATTCGCTGATCGCGGCCAGGTTGACCGGCTCCAGGCGACGCATGCGTCCGTCGATCTGCTGCACCGTCTGCTCCCACTCGGCCGGATCGGCCTGGTCGGGCAGGCCGTTGATCACGTCCTCGAGCACGAAACCGGCCTTGACCACCGCCGCCGACAGCTGCTCGGCGCTGAGTACCAGCGCCTGCTGGTCGAGGCGGCGCTGGGCGATGCGCTCGCGCTGCGCCAATGCCTGTTCGTCGCGCTGCTGGCGGGTCTGTTCCAGGCCGCGCAATTCGTTGTCGATGCCGTCCAGCAGCGCGCGCGCCTCGCCCAGCACGCGGTCGGTGCGCACGCGTTCGCTCAAGGCGGCCTGGTGCTCGGCTTCCAGCGCATGCACCGGCGAATCGCCTTCGCTCAGCTGCGCGCTGAGTTCGCCCAGGCGCGAATCCAGCTGCCCGCGCTGGTTGCCCATGCGCTCCAGCGCCTGGCTCAGCGAGGCGATCTGGGTGCGTTGCGATTCCAGGGTCAGCGCCAGCGCATGCGAGGCCTCGCGCACCCGGCGCGCGGCATCGCGGGCCAGGTCGCGCGCTTCGGTGAGCTGGCGGCGCTCGCTCTCCAGCATGTGCCGGGTGCTTTCCAGGTCGCCCATGCTGGTGACCGCGTCTTCCAGCTTGGAACGCGCCTCGCGCGCCTGCTCGCGGCTGCCGTCCAGGGTTTCCAGCAGTTGCGCGATTTCCGTCTCGATGCGCGCGATGCGGATACGCGCGGCGTCCACCTTGCCCTGCTGGCTCTGCAACTGCCCGGCCAGTTCGGACACGCTGCGGTGCGCCTGGTACAGCTGGCGCTGCGCTTCCTCGCGCTGCTGCTCGGCCGCCAGCGACTGCTCGCGCAGGCTCGCCAGGCGCTGATCCAGTTCCGCTTCGCGGTCCTGCAGCGCGTCGATCTGGCCGCGCAGCGCCTGGATCTCGCGTTCGCGCAGCAAGGCGCCCTGCTTGGCCGCGCCGGAGCGCGACACGCGCAGCCAGCCCTCGCCCAGGCGCGCGCCGTCGCGGGTGATGACCGAGTCGCCCTCGCCCAGCTGCGGCAGCAAGGCGCGTGCGGCGGCGAGGTCTTCGGCCGCGTGCAGCCGCGACAGCAGCCGGCGGATCGTGATCGGCCCCTGCACCTTGGCGGCCAGCGAGGTCGGCGCGAAGTGGCCGGCCTCTTCGTCGCTACTGACCAGCGCGATGCGGCCTTCGCCGAGTTCGCCCAGCGCATCGACGAGGGTCTCCGGCGCATCGACCAGCACGCCTTCGATCAATTGCCCCAACGCGCCTTCGACCGCGTTTTCCCAGCCGTTTTCGACGCTGATGCGCTCGCCCACGCGCGCCGCCGAATCCAGCCCGCGCGCCTTCAACCAGGCCACCGCGGCGCCCTGCTCCTGGCCGAGCGCGGCCTGCTGCAGGGTTTCCAGCGACGACAGCCGGCCGCGCGCGGCCTGCGCCTGCTTGCGCACCTCGGCCAGCTCGGCCTGCGCGCCGCGCTGCTGTTCCTGCAGCGCGGTCAGCGCCTGCTTGCGGGTTTCGACCTGTTCGTTGAGCCCGTCCAGCGCGGCGCGCTGGGTCTCGTGCTGCAGCTCCACCTGTTCGAAGGCCGCGGCCAGCGCGTCCAGGTCCAGCCCGGCGCGCTCGGCGGCCAGCGCTTCGCGGCGGCGCTCGGCTTCCAGCGATTGCCGGTCCAGGTAATCGACGCGGGTGCGCTCCACTTCGCCGGCGCGCGAGGCCTCGGCGGTGTAGCGCTGGTGGGTTTCCCAACGCTGCTGCCAGTCGGCCAGTTTGGCTTCGGCGTCGCGCAGCGCTTCCTGCTTGTAGTCGTTGTCTTCCTGCAACTGCTCCAGCTGCGGCCCGGCGATGTCCACCGACTCGCGCAACAGCGACAGCTTGGCCTCGTCGCCGCTGATGTGCTGGCCGAGTTCGGCCAGCGCCAGCTGCGCTTCGTCGCGCGCCTTGTGCAGGCGCTGCGACAGGTCGCGCTGGTGCTGGATCTGCTGTTCGATGCGCGCCAGCGTACTGCCGACCTGGTAGACCTCGGCCTGGGCCTTGCTCAAGGCGTCGGCGGCTTCCTCGCGGCGCACGCGGCCGGTCTCGATCCGCGCTTCAGCGTCGCGCTGTTCGGCGATGAACTGCTGCAGGCGCGTCTCTTCCTGGCCCAGCGCCTCGCGCAGGCCTTGCAGGCGGCCGTCCAGGCCGCGGTATTCCAGCGCCTTCCACTGCGCATCCTTGACCCGGCGCTCTTCCTGCAGCGCCTGGTACTGCTCGGCCTGACGCGCCTGGCGCTTGAGGTGCTCGAGCTGCTTGCCGATCTCCTCGCGCAGGTCGCCCAGCCGCTCCAGGTTCTCGCGGGTATGGCGGATGCGGGTCTCGGTCTCCTTGCGTCGCTCCTTGTACTTGGAGATGCCGGCGGCCTCTTCCAGGTACACGCGCAGGTCTTCCGGGCGCGCCTCGATGATCTGGCTGATCATGCCCTGCTCGATGATCGAGTAGCTGCGCGGGCCCAGGCCGGTACCCAGGAACAGGTCGGTGATGTCGCGGCGCCGGCACTTGGTGCCGTTGAGGGAGTAGCTGCTGCTGCCATCGCGGCTGACCTGGCGCTTGACCGAGATCTCGTTGAACGAGGCGTACTCGCCGGAAATGGTGTGGTCGGAGTTGTCGAAGATCAGCTCCACGGTGGCCTGCGACACCGGCTTGCGCGCCGAGGAGCCGGAGAAGATCACGTCGGTCAGCGAATCGCCGCGCAGGCGGCTGGCCGAGCTTTCGCCCATCACCCAGCGCACCGCGTCGATGATGTTCGACTTGCCGCAGCCGTTCGGACCGACGATGCCGGTCATGTTGGTCGGCAGGTGCAGCGTGGTCGGATCGACGAAGGACTTGAAGCCGGACAGCTTGATGGTCGACAGGCGCATGGGGCAGGCAATCCATGGCAGGCGCGGCCGGCATGCCGGCACGCGCTGCCGCTAATGAATATCCAGGTGAAGTCCCGCTCCCAAGCCCTTGATACGACTACGATCGCCGGACAGGAAACAGGCACGAACCGATGAGTATAACGGCACCCAGCAGAGGCCGGGGCCGGAGGCCGCAAACGAAACGGGCACCTTGCGGTGCCCGTTTCGATACAGCAGGAAACCGTGGATCAGGCTTCGGCTTCCACCACGACCTTGACCGTGGTCTCGACGTCGGCGTGCAGGCGCACCAGCACCTCGTACTCGCCGATGTTGCGGAACGCGCCTTCGCTCAGCACCACTTCGCCCTTTTCCAGCGGCAGGCCGGCGGCGGTGAACGCCTCGGCGATGTCGCGCGGGCCGACCGAGCCGTACAGCTTGCCTTCGGTGGACGCGTTGGCCTTGACCGTCACGCTGGCGCCTTCCAGCTTGGCCGCACGGGCCTCGGCGTCGGCGTGGATCGACTGCGCCTTGGCTTCGTAGTCGGCGCGCTTGGCCTCGAACTCGGCGATGTTGGCGGCGGTGGCCGGCACGGCCTTGCCCTGCGGCACCAGGAAGTTGCGGCCATAGCCCGGCTTGACGTCGACCTTGTCGCCGAGGCCGCCCAGGTTGGTCACTTTCTGCAGAAGAATCAGTTGCATGGTGTTGCTCCGTTATTCGTTAGCGCCGGCTCGCGGCCGACGCAACGCACGCTGTCCGAATAGGACGGGGATGGGATTGCCGGGAATCGGGAATGGAAAAATCCCGCCGATCAAATTAAATATCGTGGTTGTCCGTGTACGGGATCAGCGCCAGGAAACGCGAGCGCTTGACTGCCGTGGCCAGCTGACGCTGGTACTTGGACTTGGTGCCGGTCACGCGGCTCGGCACGATCTTGCCGTTCTCGGTGAGGTACTGGCGCAGGGTGTTGAGATCCTTGTAGTCGATCTCTTTGACGCCCTCGGCGGTGAACTTGCAGAACTTGCGGCGACGGAAGAACTTGGACATGGCAGTGCTCCTTAGGCGGCTTCGGCGGCGTCGCCGTCGGTTTCGGTGGCGGCGGCAGGCGCATCGCCCTCCTCGTCGTCGCGGCGACGGCGCTCGCTACGCTCGGGCTTGTCGCCCTTCTCGTCCTTGCTCTTCATGATCAGCGACTGCTCGGTGTCCGGGCCGTCGCGCTTGATCACCAGGTGGCGCAGCACGGCGTCGTTGAAGCGGAAGCTCTCGACCAGTTCGGCGAGGATGGCCTGGTCCACTTCGATGTTGAGCATGACGTAGTGCGCCTTCACCAGGTTCTGGATCGGGTACGCCAGCTGGCGGCGGCCCCAGTCTTCCAGGCGGTGGATGGTGCCGCTGCCGTTCTCGACCAGCGACTTGTAGCGCTCGATCATGGCCGGGACCTGCTCGCTCTGGTCCGGATGGACCAGGAACACGATTTCGTAATGACGACTCATGTGGTTATACCTTTCGGATGTGGCCCGAGGGCCGGACAGCCCCCCGCGAGGCCCGGGACGGGTGCGGTGGGGCAAGGGATCCCGCCACGACGGGCGCAGGAAGCCGGGAAGTATGGCAGCGCGGGCGCCGGGCCGCAAGTTGGTGGGCTTTATGCCCAGGCAGGGGGCGCCTCCCACGGCAGACGCTGCGCC
>NZ_CAPJ01000010.1 GCF_000331775.1 Xanthomonas translucens pv. translucens DSM 18974 | reverse complement strand
CGGGACTCGGGATGATGTCCCGGGGCATCTCGATGTCAAGCGATTTGATGCAAAAAGGGCCGATTTTTTTAAAAAAAAGCGGCTTTTTTTGCAGCTCAGGCGCAGCTGCTTTTTCTGTAGGAGGGGCTTCAGCCCCGACGCGTTACCGGTAAGGCGTCGGGGCTGAAGCCCCTCCTACAGAAAAGCAGAAATGCGGCGAACTTGCGAAAATCCCGAGTCCCGAGTCCCGAGTCCCGAGCCCCGAACCTACCAACGCGGCGCCTTCGTCAACGGCGGCGCCTGGTGCTGGCGGTCGTAGGCGCGCAGTTCGTCGCGGATGTGGGCGATGCGCTGGCGGCCGAGGGCGTTGCGGCTGTCGTCCAGGACCACGCCGTCGAGCAGTTCGCCCATGCGCTGCACGGTCGGCAGCATCTTCTCCCAGGCGTCGAGCGCGGTCAGCGGCGCCGGCAAGGTCAGGAAGAACGCGATCGCCGGGGTCTCCATCTCGCGGATGTGGGCCATGTCGAAGCTGCCCGGCTTCATGATGCTGGCCATGCTGAAGATCGGGCCGCGCTCCGGATGGCCTTCGATCAGGCGGTGGAACACGTTCATGTGGCCGAACACCAGGCCGGTCTTCTCGGCGGCAACAACGATGTCCTCGCCGCGCAGCACCTGCCCGGCGCGCGCGGCAACGTACAGCGACACGATCTTGTCGAAGTCCTGGCTCGGCCGCTTGCCGAGTTCGGCGGTGGCCGCTTCGGCGGCGGACAGGCCCAGCTAGCTAG
>NZ_CAPJ01000011.1 GCF_000331775.1 Xanthomonas translucens pv. translucens DSM 18974 | reverse complement strand
GTTGACCGGGCCGGTCGCGCGTGCTGTGATGCGTCCCGGTCAGGGCGGGAGCAGCAGCATGGCGGACATCAAGGCGGCCTTCGAGAAAGCGGCCAAGGACATCAGGCAGCGCGAGGACCGTCCCGACAACGACACCTTGCTGCGCCTGTATGCGCTGTACAAACAGGGCGAGGAAGGCGATGTCGCCGGCGCCAAGCCCGGCTTCTTCGATTTCGTCGGCACCGCCAAGTACGAGGCCTGGGCCAAGCTCAAGGGCATGCCGCAGGCCGAGGCGCAGAAGAAATACGTGGACCTGGTGAAGAAGCTGCTGGCCTGATGGCGCGCGATACCCGCCGGCGCATCCTCGACACCGCGCTGGCGATGTTCAACGCGCAGGGCGAGCCGCACGTCACCACCAACCATATCGCCGACGAGCTGGAGATCAGCCCCGGCAATTTGTACTACCACTTCCGCAACAAGGACGACATCATCGAGCACCTGTTCGCGCGCTACGAGGAGCGCATGGACGCGGCGCTGGAGTTGCCGAGCGCGCGCCTGCCCGGGCTGGAGGACATCTGGCTGCAACTGCACCTGGTGTTCGAGTGCATCTGGGACTACCGCTTCCTGTACCGCGACCTGATCGAGATCCTCAGCCGCAGCCGGCGCCTGCGCCTGCGCTTCGCGCGCATCCTGCGCCGCGCGGACGACAGCACCCAGGCGGTGTTCCAGGGCCTGGCGCAGGCCGGCGCGATGCGCGCCACCGCGCAGGAACTGGGCGGCATCGCCACCAATGTGCTGGTGGTGGCCACGTTCTGGCTCAACTACGCCGCCGCGCGCGGCGAGAAGGACGAGCAACTGGCGATCCGCCACGGCATCGTGCAGGTGATGCGGCTGATCAGCCCGTTCCTGCGCGAGGCCGAGCGCGCGCATCTGACCACGCTGATGCAGGCCTATCTGGACTGAGCCGGCGCGGCTGCACGCGCTGACCCGACCCTGGACATCGAACGGCTGCGCCCCTGGCTGGACACGATCCCGGGGATCTACAGTGGCGACGCCAATGGTCGCGACGAGCGCAGCGGCGGGCCTTCCGGCTTCGGACGTTGTCGCGGCTGAAGCCGCCCCTACACGGCCTGCGGATCGCCTGCTGGGTGCACTGTAGGAGCGGCTTCAGCCGCGACAGAATCCAGCACACGACACTCGGATCGCGGTGCCGGCACCCGAAGCGCTCCCACATCCGGCGACAATGCCGTTCGCTGTCACTGCGAACGTGCGCTGCGCTTCGCCACGCGGCGCGGCGCAGCGGTCTTCTTGGTCGCGCGCTTGGCGGGTTTGGTCGCCGCCGGACGCTTGCGCGGCGTGGCGCGCGGCGTGGGCTGCAGGCCGAGCTTGACCAACACCGGCTGCAGCCGCGCCTCGACCTCGGCGCTGAGCGGTTGCACCTGGCCGCGCAGCGCCGCGGCGCCTTCGCGCACGCTGCTTTCGGCGTCGTCGGCCAGCTGCGCCACCAACGCCTTCAGCGTGTTCGCGCCGCTGGCGGCATCGGCCGCGGCCGCCTGCGCGCGCTTGCGGGTCAGCGACAGCAGGCCCAGGCCGGCCAGCCACAGGTGCCGCGGCGCCAGGGTTTCGGGCCGGGGTGCGGAAGTGGAACGCTTCTTGGTCGCCATCGCAGGTCTCCTTGGATGCCGACACCGGCACCGATGCGACGCATGCTGGCGGCAGCGGCTTGAGCAAACACACTATCCGCAGCGACGCTTGCCAGGCGGCCATGGCGGCGCCATGCTCGCTGCGAACTCCAGGGAGGCCAGGCATGGCAGCGACACCGACCGCATGGGCGCCGTTTCCGTACGACGCCAAGGCCTACGCCTATCCGGGCGAGGCATTGAAGAAGGCCTGGCCCAAGCTGCACGCCGGCGACCGCGAGCCTTACCCCGACCTGGCGCGCACGCAGGCCATGCTCGCCGCAGCGGGCAAGGCTGCAAAGGGCCACGCTGCGGACACGCTGTCGGCCGCATTGATCGAGGCCTGGCGCGCCTTCCACCAGGGCCAGTTCCAGCAGGCCTACGGCGCCGGACAGGCGCTGGGCGTGTTCGGCGCGTCGGTCGCGGTCAAGGCGCTGGGCATCCACGCCAGCTATCTGGTCGAGGACGACAAGCAAAAACTGCAGCGTCTGCAGCAGGCCGCGACGCTGGCCGAGGCGGCGATCGCCGCGCTGCCGGACGAGGCCAACAGCCATTACCGTCACGCCTTCGCGCTGGGCCGTTACAGCCAGGGCCTGAGCATCGTCAAGGCGCTCAAGCAAGGCATCGCCGGCAAGGTGCGGCAATCGCTGGAGACCGCGCTGGAGCTGGAACCCAAGCACGCCGAGGCGCACATGGCGCTGGCGCTGTACCACGCCGAGATCATCGGCAAGGTCGGCGCGATGATCGGCGGGCTGACCTACGGCGCCAAGGCCGCGACCGCCGAGCAGCACATCCAGCAGGCGCTGAAGCTGACCCCGGATGCGCCGATCGCGCATGTCGAATACGCCAACGTGCTGTTGCTGCTGCACGGCGACAAGCGCGAGGACGACGCCGCCGGCGCATTCGAGAAAGCGGCCAAGCTCAAGCCGCGCGACGCGATGGAAGCCCTGGACGCGGCGTTCGCGCGCGCGCAATTGGAGTAGCCGCAGCCGCAGGGCCATGCATGTGCGGCTGTTTCCTTCTCCCATCGGGACCATGGCCCCCTTTTCGGGGGAAGGCGGTGCCCAGGGCCGGATGAGGGTATGGGCGCAGCCTCGTGCACCCAAACTCCGCGAGACGCTTTGCGCAGTACTCTCACCCCGCGCTGGAAACGACGACGCCGGCATTGCGCCGGCGTCGTCTACCGCTCTCGCTTGCGCGATCAGTTTTCCGGCGGCAATTCGCTGACGGCTTCGACGCTGCCGTCTTCGCCCACGATCGGCTCGGCCGGCTCTTCCTCGACCAGCGACCCGTCCAGGCGCTCCACCGCCTGCAACTTCTCGCCCTTAGACAGGCGGATCAGGGTCACGCCCTGGGTATTGCGGCCGACGCGGGAGATTTCCGAGGCGCGGGTGCGTACCAGGGTGCCACCATCGGAGATCAGCAGCACTTCGTCCCTGGTGCTCAGCAGCACCGCGCCGACCAGCTTGCCGTTGCGCTCGCTGGTCTGGATGCCGATCACGCCCTGCGTACCGCGGCCCTTGCGCGGGTACTCGGCCAGCGGGGTGCGCTTGCCGTAGCCGTTCTCGGTGGCGGTGAGGATGTAGGCATCGGGCTCGTCGCCGTTGCGCACCACGACCTCGGCATCGGCGTCCACCTCCAGTGCCGGCTCCACGTCCTCGGCATCCTCGTCCTGGCCCTCGGCCGGCTCGGCCACGATCAGGCTGACCACGTATTCGCTCCTGGCCAGGCGGATGCCGCGTACGCCGCGGCTGCTGCGGCCGGTCGGCTTGACCCCGCCACGGCTCTTGCGGCGCGGGCTGCGCGCGTCGTCGCCGTCTTCCACCGCCTCGGCCAGCACGACGTCGTCGTCGCCCGCCCCTTCTTCGATGGCGCCGTCCTCGGCTTCATCGTCCTTGGGTCGTTCCGAGAAACGCACGGTCTTGCCGTTGGACGCGAACAGCAGCACGTCGCGCTCGCCATCGGTCAGCGCCACGCCGACCAGGGCGTCGCCCTCGTCGAGGTTGATCGCGATCTTGCCGGCCTTGCGCTGGAACGCGAAGTCGCTGAGCGGGGTCTTCTTGACCATGCCGTTGCGAGTGGCGAAGAACACATAGCGGCCGCCGGCATAGTCGCGCACCGGCAGCACCGCCTGCACGCGCTCGCCGTTCTCCAGCGGGATCCAGTTGATGATCGGGCGGCCGCGCGCGTTCGGGCCGGCCTCCGGCAACTGATACACCGGCAGCGCGAACACCTTGCCGCTGCTGGTGAAGGTCAGCAGCGTGTCGTGGGTGTTGACCAGCCACAGCTGGTCGATGAAATCCTCTTCCTTGGTCGCCGCCGCACTGCGGCCACGGCCGCCGCGGCGCTGCGCACGGTAGGCGCTGACCGGCTGGCGCTTGGCGTAGCCGGCGTGCGACAGCGTCACCACCACGTCTTCCGGCGCGATCAGGTCGAGGATGTCGAGGTCTTCCTCGCTGTGGCGGATTTCGGTGCGGCGCGCATCGCCGTATTCCTCGCGGATGCTGATGAGTTCTTCGCGGATCAGCTGCAGCAGCACGTCGGGGTTTTCCAGGATCCGGATCAGGCCGGCGATCGCGTCCAGCAGTTGCTTGTATTCCTCGGTCAGGCGCTCCTGCTCCAGCCCGGTCAGGCGGTGCAGGCGCATTTCCAGGATCTGCGTGGCCTGCACTTCGGTCAGCTGGTAGCCGTCGGCGAGCAGGCCGACGCCGGCCGGCAGGTCTTCCGGCTGCGAGGCATCGGCGCCGGCGGCGCCGAGCAGCGCGCCGACCAGGCCCGCATCCCAGCGCTTGGCCAGCATGCGCTCGCGCGCTTCGGTCGGGTTGGCCGAGGTCTTGATCAGCTCGATCATCTCGTCGATGTTGGCGAGCGCGACGGTCAGGCCTTCGAGGATGTGCGCGCGCGCGCGCGCCTTGCGCAGCTCGAAGATGGTGCGGCGGGTGACCACTTCGCGGCGGTGGCGGACGAACGCCTCCAGCATCTGTTTGAGGTTCATCAGCTGCGGGCGGCCATCGACCAGCGCCACCATGTTGATGCCGAACACCGACTCCATCTGGGTCTGCTGGTACAGATTGTTCAGCACCACATCGGCGGCTTCGCCGCGCTTGATCTCGATGTAGATGCGCATGCCGTCCTTGTCGGACTCGTCGCGCAGTTCGCTGATGCCTTCGAGCTTCTTTTCCTTGACCAGCTCGGCGATCTTCTCGATCAGCCGCGCCTTGTTGACCTGGTACGGGATCTCGTTGACCACGATCGCTTCGCGGCCGTTGTCCTGGATCTCGATCTCGGCCTTGGCGCGCATACGCACGCGGCCGCGGCCGGTGCGGTAGCCGGCGACGATGCCGCTGGTGCCGTTGACGATGCCGGCGGTGGGAAAATCCGGGCCGGGGATGTATTCCATCAGCCCGTCCACATCGATCTGCGGATTGTCGATCAGCGCGATGCAGGCGTTGATCGTCTCGGTCAGGTTGTGCGGCGGGATGTTGGTGGCCATGCCCACCGCGATGCCGGCCGAACCGTTGACCAGCAGGTTCGGGAACCGGGTCGGCATGACCGTCGGCTCCAGTTCCTTCTCGTCGTAGTTGGGCTGGAAATCGACGGTTTCCTTGTCGATGTCGGCCATCAGCTCGTGGGTGAGCCGCGACATGCGCGCCTCGGTGTAGCGCATCGCCGCCGCGGAGTCGCCGTCGACCGAGCCGAAGTTGCCCTGCCCGTCCACCAGCAGATAGCGCAGCGAGAACGGCTGCGCCATGCGCACCAGGGTGTCGTACACCGACTGGTCGCCGTGCGGGTGGTACTTGCCGATGACGTCGCCGACGATACGCGCCGACTTGTAATAGGGCTTGTTGCTGTGCGCGCCCAACTCGTTCATCGCGAACAACACGCGGCGATGCACTGGCTTGAGGCCGTCGCGCGCATCCGGGAGGGCACGCCCCACGATCACGCTCATCGCGTAATCGAGGTAGCTCTTGCGCATCTCGTCTTCCAGGTTGACCTGGATGATTTCCTTGGCGGATTCTGCCATTCGGGTTCCGTAAGTCTGGTGGCTAATCGACCAGGACGCCGACCCGCGGCAAGCGGGCCTGCCGGCACCGAAAATCTACGGCGCGCAGCGGTCGATCGAACCGCCGGATTCTATCATGACAGGCGTGCGAATGCCCGGTTTTTGCCGGCCCGAACAAGCACTTGCGTGGATTTGCGGGGCCGTGCTGGGCGTTCGGCACGGTTGCCGCGGCTCAGCCGCCGAACGCGGCGTGCATGCGCTCGGGATCCGGCCGCTCGATCACCCCGCGCTCGGTGACGATGGCATCGATCAGCGCGGCCGGGGTCACGTCGAACACCGGGTTCCAGGCGGCGATGCCCTCGGCCACGGTGCGCATCCCGCCCACCCCGAACAACTCGCCCGGGTCGCGCTGCTCGATCTCGATCTGCGCGCCGTCGGCGGTCTCCATGTCCACCGTGGACCACGGCGCCACCACCATGAACCTGACCCCGTGGTGGCGCGCGGCGATCGCCAGCTGGTAGGTGCCGATCTTGTTGGCGGTGTCGCCATTGGCGCAGATGCGATCGGCGCCGACGATCACCCACTGCACCGCCCCGGTCTTCATCAGGTGCGCGGCCGCCGAATCGGCGATCAGGGTCGCGTCGATGCCGTCCTGCTGCAGTTCCCACACGGTCAGCCGCGCACCCTGCAGCCACGGCCGGGTCTCGCCGGCGAACACCTTGGCGATGCGGCCCTGGGCCATGCCGGCGCGGATCACGCCCAGCGCGGTGCCGAAGCCGGCGGTGGCCAGCGAGCCGGTATTGCAATGGGTCAGCACGCCGCTGCCGGGCGCGATCAGGGCCGCGCCGAGCGCGCCCATGTGGCGATTGGCGGCCAGGTCTTCCTCCGCGATCGCCTGCGCCTGCCGCGCGATCGCCTCGCGCCAGTCGGCGCCGGCCGCCGCCAGCGTGTTGCGCATGCGCATCAGCGCCCAGGCCAGGTTGACCGCGGTCGGTCGCGCCGCATTGAGCCGCTGCAGCGCCGGTTCCAGCCTGGCCAGCGCCTGTGCGCCGTCGTCGGCCTGCACCGCGCGCGCGGCCAGCACCACGCCCCAGCCGGCGGCGATGCCGATCGCCGGTGCGCCGCGCACCGCCAGGGTGTGGATCGCGTCGGCGACCTGGTCGCTGTCGGTGCATTGCAGGTGCTCGACCACAAACGGCAGCTTGCGCTGGTCCAGCAGTTCCAGCGCCTCGCCGGTCCACAGGATCGGGCGGATGTGGTCGTAGCGGGCGTAATCGATATCGAGGGCGGCGTTCATCGGTCTATTGTAAACGGCGCGGGATTCTTGAGGATGACCAGCCATCCGGCGATGGGAAAGCGCGGATTCGCAAATGCGACGGCAGCGGCGCCATGGAACGGCCGGACCTGCAGGCCGCGCTCAGTTGACGCTGAATTCCGCGCGACAGCCCTTGTCCACCCAGATGCCGTCGCGGTCCCAGCCCCAGCTGTCGTCCTGTATGCAGGCGGTGCCGGACAGCTGCCGGCGCAGCTGCACGCCACTGTGGATGCTGACCCCGCAACGCCGCAGCGAACGGCCCTTGGACTCGCACAGCACCGGGCGCACGCCGACCGGAAAGCCGGACCCGTCGCTGGCGCCGATCTCGAACTCGCCGCGGCAGCCGCGCGACACCCAGATCTCGTTGCGGCGCACGCCCCAGCTGCGTTCTTCGCGGCACGGCACCGAGGACAGCTGGCGCATCAGCCGCACCGGCGCGCCGCGCAGCATCACCGCGCAGCTTTCGAGGCGGCCGTCGGATTCGCAACGCAGCACGCGGCGCATCGCGCTGCGCGTGGGCTCGGGCGGGTTGGAACGGAATTCGGCGCGGCAGCCCAGCGTCACCCACACCCCGGTGCTGTCCGACCCCCATTCGCTGCCGCGGATGCAGTCGTTGTCGGACAGTTGCCGGACCAGTTCCACGCCCTGCTCGGTCGGCATCGGGCAATGCACCCAGCTCATGTCGCGCGATTCGCAACGCACCACCGCGGCGTCGTAAGCGTCCGGCGCCTGCGCAAACGCCTTCGCCGGACACGTGGAAAGCGCCAATCCCAACCAACACCAGCCACCGAGCCCGTACGACCACTTCATGCTTGGCTCTGCCCCTGTGCGTAGAACCTGAACAACGAAGACCACTAGACCACACCATCGCCATGTCGCACCGAGCGCATGCTGGGCTGGATCAAACCATCATCGATGTCGACAAAGCAACAAAATGCTACATGAACGCCGCGCGGTTCAGGCTCGCGCGAAATCGTAGGCGAGCACATCGCCGATCGACGCGGTGCCGCGCATCGCCATCAGCAGACGATCCACGCCGACGGCGACGCCGGCGCAATCAGGCAGCGCCGGCAAGGCCTGCAGCAAATGCTCGTCCAGCGGCGGCAGCAGCGCGCCGCGCTCGCGGCGCAGCGCGTGATCGTGCAGGAAGCGGCGGCGCTGTTCGGCGGCATCGTTGAGTTCGTGGTAACCGTTGGCCAGTTCGTAGCCGCCCAGGTACAGCTCGAAGCGCTCGGCCATGGGCGGGTGCTCGTCGCGGATGCGCGCCAGCGCGCACTGCGTGGCCGGCCAGTCGTGGACCACGGTGATGCGGTCGGCCGGGAACGCCGGTTGCAGGCGATGGGTCATCAGCAGGTCGAGCCAGTCGTCGCGGCTCAGCCCCGCCGCGTCGATACGCACGTCGCGCAACGGCTGTTGCAGCGCGTGCAGCGGCGCCAGCAACGGATCCAGGCGCAGGGTATCCAGGAACAGTTGCCGGTAGGTGACCACGTGCAACGTGGCGGTGCGCGCGACCAGCGCCAGCGCCTCGCGCACCAGCGCCACGGTCTCGTCCACCAGTTGCAGATGATTCCAGCCGACCCGGTACCACTCGAGCATGGTGAACTCGGGATTGTGGCGGCCGCCGGCCTCGCCGTTGCGGAACACCCGGCCCAGTTCGTAGCAGTCGCCGACGCCGGCGGCCAGCAGCCGCTTCAACGGATATTCGGGCGAGGTGCGCAGCCAGCGCAGCGCCGGGCCGGCATCGACGTGGCCGCTGAAGCGGGTCTGGAAACTGGCGATGTTGGGTTCGGTGTTGCCGGCCGCCGACAGCATCGGCGTCTCCACCTCGAGCACGTCGCGCGCGGCGAAGAAGGCGCGGATCCGCGCGTTGAGTGCGGCGCGCAGGCGCAGCGCGGCGATATCCACGGCGTGGCTCATCGCGGCGATCCGCCGGACCAGCACGATGCAGGCAGGCGGTTCATCCCTGCCCCTCGTGCTCGCCGAGCAAGGCCAGCAACTGCGCCTCGCCCCACACCGCAACGCCCAGCTCCTGCGCCTTGTCCAGCTTGGAGCCGGCATCGGCGCCGGCGACGACGACGCTGGTCTTCTTCGACACGCTGCCGGCGACCTTCGCGCCCAGCGCTTCCAGCCGCGCCTTGGCCGCGTCGCGGCTGAGCTGCTGCAAGGTCCCGGTCAGCACCACGGTCTGCCCATCCAGCGGCGCGGCACGGCGCGTGGCCTGCGCCGGCGCCGCATCGAGCAGGCGCCGCATCGCCGCATCGGCCTGGCGCAAGGCCTGCACGTTCGCGTCATCGGCCAGATAGGCGGCCAGGTTGGCCGCGCCCGCCGCCGACAGCCCGGCGCCGGTCCAGCCGCTTTCGTTGGCGCGCAGCAGCGCATCGAGCGTGCCGTAGGTCGCAGCCAGCCGTTGCGCGCTCTTGCCGCCGAGCTTGTCCACCGGCAGCGTGGTCAGCAGGTGCGCCAGGCCGAGGCGTTCGCGCAGTTCCGCTGGCGGTGCGCCTTCGTCGGCGAAGCGGATGCCGGCCTTGACCAGCGCATCGACCACGGCCGCGTTGCCGGGTTGTTCGAAGAACGTGGCGATCGAGCGCGCGACCTCGCCGCCGATATCGGGCAGCGCTTGCAGCAGCACCGCCGGGGTGGTGCGCACGAAGTGCAGCGATCCCAGCCAGTGCGCGAGCGCCTTGGCGGTGGTCTCGCCCAGGTGCGGGATGCCCAGCGCGAACAGGAACCGCGGCAATGTGGTGGCGCAGCTGGCGGCGATGCCGGCGACCAGGTTCTCGGCCCATTTCGTCGCCAGCTTGCCGCTCAGATCCACGGCCAGATGCGCGCGCAGGAAGTCGGCGCGCGTCCAGTCCGGGGATTCCTGCGCCAACAGCGCCTGCCCTTGCGCATCGAGCGTCATCGCGCCCTTGCTGTCGTTGACGGCCTGCACCAGATCGGCGGCGGTCGCCGCGTCCAGCGCCGCCTTCATCCGCACCAGGTCTTCGACGCTCAGCGCGTACAGATCGGCCAGCGAATCCACGAAACCGAATTCGACCAGGGCATCGGCCTGGCGGTCGCCCAGGCCTTCGATGTCCATGGCCCGGCGCGAGGCGAAGTGGCGCACGGCCTCCTTGCGCTGCGCGGCGCAGGCCAGCCCGCCGCTGCAGCGCCAGGCCACCGCGTCCTCTTCGCGCACGATGTGCGAACCGCACACCGGACACGCGGTCGGCATCGTCCACGGCACCGTGCCGGCAGGCCTTCGCTCTTCGATGACCCGCACCACCTCGGGAATCACATCGCCGGCGCGGCGCACGATCACGGTGTCGCCTTCGCGCACGTCCAGCCGCGCGATCTGGTCGGCGTTGTGCAAGGTTGCGTTGGTGACGGTGACGCCGGCGACCTGCACCGGCTCCAGCCGCGCCACCGGGGTGACCGCACCGGTGCGGCCGATCTGCACTTCGATCGCACGCAGCACGGTGGACTGCTCCTGCGCCGGGAACTTGTGCGCCAGCGCCCAGCGCGGCGCACGCGAGACGAAGCCCATGGCCGCCTGCTGGTCGTAATCATCGAGCTTGTAGACCACGCCGTCGATGTCGTACGGCAGCGTGTCGCGCCTGGCGCCGATCTTGCGAAAATACGCGATCAGGCCGTCGAAGCCGGTTGCCGTGGCGGCCTCGGTCGCCACCGGGAAGCCATAGCGGCGCAACAGCGCCAGGGTCTGCGAATGGGTCTCGGGCAGTTCCAGGCCACGCACCTCGCCGACCGAATAGGCGAAGAACGCCAGCGGCCGCCGCCGGGTGACCGCCGGATCGAGCTGGCGCAGCGAACCGGCAGCGCCGTTGCGCGGGTTGGCGAGCAGCTTCTCGTTGCGTTCCAGCGCCTTGGCGTTCCAGGCCGCGAAGGCCGCGCGCGGCATGTAGATCTCGCCGCGCACCTCGAGTACCGCCGGAAACGGCGTGCCCAGGTCGCGCAGCTTCAACGGCACCGAGCGCACCTGGCGCAGGTTGGCGGTGACGTCCTCGCCGGTGCTGCCGTCGCCGCGGGTGGCGCCCTGCACGAACACGCCCTCCTCGTAGCGCAAGCTGATCGCCAGGCCGTCCAGTTTCGGCTCGACCGAGAACACCGGCGCGGCCAGGTCCAGCGCGCGCTCGATGCGCCGCTCGAAATCGGCGACTTCGGCGAAGCGTTCGCGGTCGTCGGCAGCATCGGCCACACCCGGCGTCTCGAACGCATTGGCCAGCGACAGCATCGGGATCGCGTGGCGCACTTCCGGGAAGCCGCCGTCGGGCCGCGCGCCGACGGTGCGGGTCGGCGAGTCGGCGCGCGCCAGCTGCGGGTGTTCGGCTTCCAGTGCTTCCAGTTCGCGCATCAGTGCGTCGTACTCGGCATCGGTGATCGTGGGATCGTCGTGCACGTAGTAGCGGTCGTTTGCGTCTTCGATGCGCTGGCGCAACGCGGCGACACGCTGCTGGAGATCGGATGAAGCGGTCATGCGCGGCAGCCAGAGTCCGGTGACGGAAAGGGGCGATAGTAACTGGGTGCCTGGCAAGGGGAAATGTGGGGTGTCCGGCTTCGGGACAGGGGACCGGGGACCGGGGACCCGGAAAAGCGCAACGTCGCGATCGGAAGCTCTACCGACTTCCGTTCTTCGGGTTCCCGGTCCCGGACCCCCTGTCCCAGCTTGCCCGAACGTTAAGAGAACGTTAGCTTTACCTTTCCCCGCTACAACGTTTTACCTGGAGAGTGCCGTGTCGCTACCTGTTTCGCGCCGTTCCTTCCTTTCCCTCGCCACCTCGGGCTTGGCGGTCGGCGCACTGGGCCTGGCGCCCGGCGCGGAGGCGGCAAAGCGCAAGGCGGCGGCCGTCGCAGCGCCCGGGGTGGCGCCGGCCGCCGGTCCGGTGTACCTGAATTTCAACGAATGCCCGCTGGGTCCGGCGCCGGCCGCGCTGGATGCGGCGCAGGCGATCCTGCCGCGCGCCGGACGCTACCTGTTCGAGCTGCAGCACGACCTGATCGCCCTGTTCGCCGGCGCGCAGCAACTGCCCAGCGACCACGTCGCGGTGTATCCCGGCTCCAGCGACCCGCTCAACCGCGCCGCACGCGCGTTCACCTCGGCCCGCGCCGGCGTGTTGGTGGCCGATCCGACCTTCGAGGCGGTGGCTGATGTCGCCGCCGCGCACGGCGCGCCGGTGCGGCGGGTGCCGCTGCGCGCCGATGGCGCGCACGACGTCAAGGCGATGGCGAGCGCCGATCCGAACGCCGGGCTGATCTATCTGTGCAACCCGAACAACCCCACCGGCTCGGTCACCGCGCGCGCCGACATCGAATGGCTGCTGGCCAACAAGCCAGCTTCCAGCGTGCTGCTGGTCGACGAAGCTTATATCCACTACAGCGATCAGCCCTCGGTGATCGACCTGATCGGCCAGCGCCAGGACCTGCTGGTGCTGCGCACCTTCTCCAAGCTGTACGGCATGGCCGGGCTGCGCCTGGGCCTGGCGGTGGCCTCGCCGGGGTTGCTGACCAAGCTGGCGGCGTTCGGCCAGAACCCGGTGGCAGTGACCGCGGTCGCCGCCGGCATCGCCAGCCTGCGCGACGTGCAACTGGTGCCGGTGCGGCGCGCGGAGAACGCGCGGATCCGCAACGAGACCATCGCCTGGCTGCAGAGCAAGGGCTACACGTGCCTGCCGTCGCAGGCCAACTGCTTCATGGTCGACGTCAAGCGCGACGGCAAGGCATTCGCCGCGGCGATGACCAAGCAGGGCGTGATGATCGGCCGCAGCTGGCCGGTCTGGCCGAAGCTGGTACGCGTCACCGTCGGCAGCGAGGCGGAGATGCTGCGGTTTCGTGAGGCGTTCTTGAAAGCGCGCAAGTAGCTGGACTCGGGACTCGGGACTCGGGACTCGGGACTCGGGACTCGGGACTCGGGACTCGGGACTCGGGACTCGGGATGATGTCCCGGGGCATCTCGATGTCAAGCGATTTGATGCAAAAAGGGCCGATTTTTTTAAAAAAAGCGGCTTTTTTGCAGCTCAGGCGCAGCTGCTCTAGCTAG
>NZ_CAPJ01000012.1 GCF_000331775.1 Xanthomonas translucens pv. translucens DSM 18974 | reverse complement strand
AAAAGCGAGCGACCTTCGATGCCCACCCTCCCCGACTGGCTCACCCTGCACCGTGGCGATGCGCCACTGATCGTCAGCTTCCCGCATACCGGCACCGAGCTGCCGGACGCACTAGCCGAGCGCTTCGTCTCGCCGTGGCTGGCACGCCGCGATGCGGACTGGTGGGTGCATGAGCTGTACGCGTTCGCCCGCGACATGGGCGCCACCACGCTGCGTTCGGCGGTGTCGCGCTCGGTGATCGATCTCAACCGCGATCCGAGCGGCGCCTCGCTGTACCCGGGCCAGAACACCACCGGCCTGTGCCCGCTGACCACCTTCGACAACCAGCCGCTGTACCGCGACGGGCATGGCCCGGACGCGGCGGAGATCGCCCGCCGCCGCGACACCTGGTTCGCGCCCTACCACGCCGCACTGGCAGCGCAGATCGCCCGCCTGCGCGCGCTCCACGGCACCGTGGTGGTGTACGACGCGCACTCGATCCGCTCGCACATCCCGCACCTGTTCGCGGGCGAGCTGCCGCAGTTCAACATCGGCAGCGCCGGCGCATCTGGTGCGCCCGACAGCAGCTGCGACAACGCGCTCACCGACGCGGTCGAGACCGTGTGCGCGGCGAGCGGCATGCGCCATGTGCGCAATGGCCGCTTCAAGGGCGGCTACATCACCCGCCATTACAGCGACATCCCCGGCGGCGTGCACACGCTGCAGATGGAGCTGGCCTGCCGCGGCTACATGCACGAACCCGCGTGCGTGGACGAGCGCAGCTGGCCCACGCCGCTGGACCCCGACCACGCCGCACCGCTGCGCCGCACGCTGCAGCAGGTGCTCGCGTCCTGCCTTGAATTCGCCCACTCCCGGAGTGCCGCATGACCCGTCTCGACCCCACCCGCCGCATCCACGCGCCCACCGGCAGCACCCTCAGCTGCAAGAGCTGGCTGACCGAAGCGCCGCTGCGCATGCTGATGAACAACCTGGATCCGGACGTGGCCGAGCGCCCGCAGGAACTGGTGGTGTACGGCGGCATCGGCCGCGCCGCGCGCGACTGGGAATCCTTCGACGCGATCGTGGCCGCGCTCAGGCGCCTGGACGACGACCAGACCCTGCTGGTGCAGTCCGGCAAGCCGGTCGGCGTGTTCCGCACCCACGCCGATGCGCCGCGCGTGCTGATCGCCAATTCCAACCTGGTGCCGCGCTGGGCCACCTGGGACCACTTCAACGAACTGGATAAGAAGGGCCTGGCCATGTACGGGCAGATGACCGCCGGCAGCTGGATCTACATCGGCGCGCAAGGCATCGTGCAAGGCACCTACGAGACCTTCGTGGAAATGGGCCGCCAGCACTACAACGGCAGCCTGGCCGGCAAGTGGCTGTTCACCGGCGGCCTCGGCGGCATGGGCGGCGCGCAGCCGCTGGCCGCGGTGATGGCCGGCGCCTCGTGCCTGGCGGTGGAATGCCGCAAGAGCAGCATCGAGATGCGCCTGCGCACCGGCTATCTGGACACCTGGACCGACGACCTGGACGAGGCGCTGCGCCTGATCGAGGAATCGTGCACGGCGAAGAAGCCGCTGTCGGTCGGCCTGCTCGGCAACGTCGCCGACGTGCTGGACGAACTGCTGGTGCGTGGGGTCAAGCCGGACCTGCTGACCGACCAGACCTCTGCGCACGACCCGGTCAACGGCTACCTGCCGCAGGGCTGGAGCGTCGAGCAGTGGGACGCAAAGCGCGCGAGCGCGCCGAAGGAGGTGGAAGCCGCCGCGCGCGATTCGATGGCCAACCATATCCGCGCCATGCTCGCCTTCCATGCGCTGGGCGTGCCGACCGTGGACTACGGCAACAACCTGCGACAGATGGCGCTGGAAGAAGGCGTCGAGAATGCCTTCGACTTCCCCGGCTTCGTGCCCGCCTACATCCGCCCGCTGTTCTGCCGCGGCATCGGCCCGTTCCGCTGGGCGGCGCTGAGCGGCGATCCGGAAGACATCGCCAGGACCGATGCCAAGGTCAAGGAGCTGATCCCGGACAACCCGCACCTGCACCGCTGGCTGGACATGGCCGCCGAGAAGATCAAGTTCCAGGGCCTGCCGGCGCGCATCTGCTGGGTCGGCCTGGGCGATCGCGACCGGCTCGGTCTGGCGTTCAACGCGATGGTCGCCAGCGGCGAGCTGAAGGCGCCGGTGGTGATCGGCCGCGACCATCTGGATTCGGGCAGCGTCGCCTCGCCCAACCGCGAGACCGAAGCGATGGCCGACGGCTCCGACGCCGTGTCCGACTGGCCGCTGCTCAACGCCCTGCTCAACACCGCCAGCGGCGCCACCTGGGTGTCGCTGCACCACGGCGGCGGCGTCGGCATGGGCTTCTCCCAACACGCCGGCATGGTCATCGTCTGCGACGGCAGCGAGGCCGCGGCCAAGCGCATCGCGCGCGTGCTGTGGAACGACCCGGCCAGCGGCGTGATGCGGCATGCCGATGCCGGCTACCCCATCGCGATCGACTGCGCCAGGGAAAAGGGACTGGATCTGCCGGGCCTCCTGGGCTGAGGCCGCTGCCTGGCGCAAGCAGCCAATCGTGACGGGCGGCCGGCACAGCGTCCGTCGCGGACCCGATCTGCGCCGATGCCGCGCGGGCGAATCGACTGCATCCGAGCCAGCGCCAACGCGGCGGCGCGCAGGCCGACGCACACGCAATACGACCGCCGTCACGCATCGCCAGCGTCGCGCTCAAGTTCGCCGGCGCAGCGCCGAAACCAAAGGCAACGTTTCAAGGAACCTTCATGGGCGTCCTGATCTACTTGGTTCCTGCCATCGGACTCTGGGCGCTCACCGCCTCGGTTTTAGCATGGGTGTTTTTCGACCGTCTGCGCCGCGAGCAACAGGAACAGGCCAGCGCGCAGGACACCATTGAGCGCTATCAGGCCGCGCTGTCGCAGCTGAAGGCGCGGGCGGCGGCCAGCGCGCGCGAATTGGAGACGCTGCAGCAGGCCTATGCCAGCCTGCGGCAGACACTGGAAGCGCAGACATTGGAAGCGCAGACACTGGAAGAGACGCAGGAACCGCACGCAGCGCAGGAAGCCATGGAGCGGCCCCAGGTGCCGATCCTGGTGATGGAGCGCCTGGACATTTCCGCAGAGATCGGCACGCTGCTCGCGCACGTGGCGCGGGTGGCCAGGAGCATCCGCCGCTACAGCGCCTACAGCCGCGGCCACAACGCACCGGAGTCGAGCAGCGCGCGCTACGACCTGCACTGGCTGTCCGACTGCCTGCACAGCCTGGACCAGATCGGCCACGCCTTGGCCAGGGGCAACGTGGATACCTTGACCGCCGCCTGCACCGAACTGCTGTCGATGTACGAGCAGTACCTGAAGGACGGCTCCGGCTACAACAGCCGCGACACGTTCCAGCGCTTGAGCAGCCACGTCCCGCTCGCCGATGTGACCGACGCCATCCGCTCGATCGCGGCCAAGGCCTCGCTGGCCGGGCAGGCGCAGACGCAGGCCGGCGAGCCTGCGCACGCG
>NZ_CAPJ01000013.1 GCF_000331775.1 Xanthomonas translucens pv. translucens DSM 18974 | reverse complement strand
GCTGGATGCGCTGCTGGCCGAAGGCGTGACCACGGTGGAGATCAAGTCGGGCTACGGGCTGACCCTGGACGACGAACTGCGCATGCTGCGCGTGGCGCGGCGCCTGAGCGAACTGCGCCCGGTCGCGGTGTCGCCCACCTTCCTCGGCGCGCACGCGGTGCCGCCGGGCGCCGAGGCGCAGGCCTACATCGATGAAGTCTGCGAACGGATGATTCCCGCCGTCGCCGCGCAAGGCCTGGCCGAGGCGGTGGACGTGTTCTGCGAGCACCTCGCCTTCACCCCGGCGCAGACCGAGCAGGTATTCCAGGCCGCGCAGCGGCATGGCCTGGCGCTGAAGATCCACGCCGAGCAGTTGTCCAACCAGGGCGGCGCGGCGCTGGCGGCACGCTACGGCGCGCGCTCGGCCGATCATGTCGAATACCTGGACGCTGCCGGCGTCGCCGCGATGGCCGCCGCCGGCACCGTCGCGGTGCTGCTGCCGGGCGCGTTTTACTTCACCCGCGACACCCAGCTGCCGCCGATCGCCGCGCTGCGCGCCGCCGGCGTGCCGCGCGCGCTGGCCACCGACTGCAATCCCGGCACCTCGCCGCTGACCAGCCCGCTGCTGGCGATGAACCTGGCGGCGACGCTGTTCCGCATGAGCGTGGCCGAATGCATCGCCGGCTTCACCCGCGAGGCGGCACGCGCGCTCGGACGCTACGAACAGATCGGCCGGCTGCGCGCCGGGTTGCACTGCGACCTGGCGATCTGGGACATCGAACAACCGGCCGAACTGGTCTACCGCATGGGCTTCAACCCGCTGCATGCGCGCATCTGGAGGGGACAATGAGCAACGAGATCGTGCTGCGCCCGGGCGCAGTGAGCCTGGCACAGTGGCGCGCCGTGTACCGCGGCGCCGGCGTGCGCCTGGATCCTGCCTGCGCCGAAGCGGTGCTGCGCAGCGCGCAGACGGTGGAGGCGATCGTCGCCAAGGGCGCGCCGGTGTACGGCATCAACACCGGCTTCGGCAAGCTGGCCAGCGTGCGTATCGAGCGCGAGGACCTGGACACCTTGCAGCGCAATATCGTGCTGTCGCATGCGGCCGGGGTCGGCGAGCCGATGCCGGTGCCGGTGGTGCGGCTGATGCTGGCGCTGAAGCTGGCCAGCCTGGCACAGGGGGCCTCCGGCGTGCGTCCGGCTACGCTCGCGCTGCTGGAAGCGCTGCTGCAGCACGACGTGGTGCCGGTGGTGCCGTGCCAGGGCTCGGTCGGCGCGTCCGGCGATCTGGCGCCGCTGGCGCATCTGGCCACGGTGATGATCGGCGTCGGCGAAGCCTTCGTCGGCGGCCAGCGCCTGCCGGCCGCGCAGGCGCTGGCGCAGGCCGGCCTGCAACCGCTGGCGCTGGGCGCCAAGGAAGGCCTGGCGCTGCTCAACGGCACCCAGTTTTCCACCGCCTACGCGTTGGCCGGGCTGTTCGAGATCGAGCGCGTGTTCCATGCCGCGCTGGTCGCCGGCGCGCTGTCCACCGAAGCGGCCAAGGGCTCGGACACCCCGTTCGATCCGCGCATCCACGCCTTGCGCGGCCAGCACGGGCAGATCGCCACCGCCGCTGCGTTGCGCGAACTGATGCACGGCTCGGCGATCCGCGATTCGCACCGCGACAACGATGTGCGCGTGCAAGATCCGTACTGCCTGCGCTGCCAGCCGCAGGTGATGGGCGCGGCGCTGGACGTGATGCGCCAGGCCGCGACCACGCTGGCGATCGAGGCCAACGGCGTGTCCGACAATCCGCTGGTGTTCAGCGACACCGGCGAGGCGCTGTCCGGCGGCAACTTCCACGCCGAGCCGGTGGCCTTCGCCGCCGACATGCTGGCGCTGGCGATCTGCGAGATCGGTTCGATCAGCGAGCGCCGCGTGGCCATGCTGGTGGATCCGGCGCTGTCCGGGCTGCCAGCGTTCCTGACCCCGAAGCCAGGGCTCAATTCCGGCTTCATGATCCCGCAGGTCACCGCCGCGGCGCTGGTGTCGGAGAACAAGCAGCGCGCCTACCCGGCCAGCGTCGATTCGATCCCGACCTCGGCCAACCAGGAAGACCACGTGTCGATGGCCGCGCACGGCGCACGCCGCCTGCTGGCGATGGCCGAGAACGCGGCCAACGTGGTCGGCATCGAACTGCTGGCCGCCGCGCAGGGCTGCGACTTCCACGCGCCGCTGACCTCCAGCACCGCATTGGAAGCGGCACGCGCGCTGCTGCGCGCGCAGGTGCCGGCGCTGCAGGACGACCGCTATTTCCATCCGGACATGCTCGCCGCCACGGCACTGGTGCGTGCTGGCGCGCTGGCGGCGGCGGTCGATATGTCCCTGCCCGATGCAACGTCCGGATCATGACCCCTGTAGGAGCGGCTTC
>NZ_CAPJ01000014.1 GCF_000331775.1 Xanthomonas translucens pv. translucens DSM 18974 | reverse complement strand
GACGCGGCATCCGTCGCGGCGCTCCCTGCCCCCGCCCAACCCAAGCCGGCAGCAGGGCCGCCAGCGCCAAGCACCTCGTCCGCCGCTGCGACAGCGCCGTCAGCCGCCGCCGTGGCCGAGGCCGAACCGGCTGCCAACGCCGCACCCGACCCCGCCATCGAAGCCGACTATCGGCAGTCGGTGTCCAAGGCCCTGGCCAAGACGCCCGGCGTGATCCGCGGCATCTGGCAGACCCAGATGACGCTGGTGATCGACCGCCGCGGCGACGACGCGCAGGTCTGGCCGCGGATCTGCAAGGAAGTGGAACGCTATCCCTCGCTGCGCACCGCGCGCATCCAGCTCAATCCGCGCCCCGACCGCGACGAGCCGGTGCGTTGGCGGCAATGTAGGACGTTTTGAGTCGGGACTCGGGACTCGTAAAAGCGGATTGTCCGTCGAGTGCCGATACCCGGCCGGCAAGTCGAGCCGCTGTCGCTTTTACGAGTCCCGAGTCCCGCGTCCCGGCCTCACCAGTGCACCCCCCGCATCAACGCCGCGAACGCGATCTGCTCCTGGCTGGGCTTGGCCTCGCGTAGCGCCTTGCGGTCGCCCTTGGCCGCGGCCGAGTCCGGGAACAGTTCGAAGGCGGTGTTCATCACCACCTCGTAGGCCTTCGGCGCTACCGCGTTGACCAGTGCGGCGAAGATGCCCAGCCGCGTCGCCACCCGACTCGGGCGCTCGATGATCGCCTTGACCATCAGGTCGGCGGCTTCTTCCACGCTCAGTGTCGGCACGCTGTCGTACATCTTGGTCGGCGCGATCATTGGCGTCTTCACCAGCGGCATGTTGACCGTGGTGAAGCTGATGCCCTTGCCAGACAGTTCGCCCTGCGCGCAGCGGCTCCATGCGTCCAGCGCCGCCTTCGACGCCACGTAGGCGGAGAACCGCGGCGAATTGGCCAGCACGCCGATCGAGCTGACGTTGATGATATGGCCCTTGCGCCGCCCGGTCATGCCCGGCAGCACGCCCATGATCAGGCGCAGGCTGCCGAAGTAGTTCAGCTGCATGGTGCGCTCGAAATCGTGGAAGCGGTCGTAGCTGAGTTCGATCGAGCGGCGGATCGAGCGGCCGGCGTTGTTGATCAGCACATCGACATGGCCGTGCGCCTCGAGCACGGTCTTGAGCAGCGCATCGCAGCCGGCCAGGTCGGACAGGTCGGCGGTGTAGGCGAACACCTTGCCGCCCCTGGCGTTCATCGCATCGCGTGCGGCGAACAGCTCCTGCTCGCCGCGGGCGACGATGACGGTGGTGGCGCCGGCTTCGGCCACGCGCTGCGCGGTGGCCAGGCCGATGCCCGAGGAACCGCCGGTGATCAGCACCACCTTTCCGCGCACCTTGCCCTTCAGCGTGCGGTCCACGAACAGGTCCGGATCCAGGTGCCGTTCCCAGTGGTCCCACAGGCGCCAGGCGTAGTCTTCCAGCCGCGGCACGGCGATGCCGCTGCCCTTCAGCGCGCGCTCGGTCTCGCGGCTGTCGAAGCGGGTGGGATAGGTGATGAACTTCAGCACCTCGCGCGGGATGCGGAAATCGCGCAGCAGCATGCCGATGAAGCGGCGGATCGGCGGCAGCCCGCCGACCGCGGCGCGGATCCCCGCCGGCACGAACGCGAACATCCGCGCGTCCACCCGCAAGGTCATCTCCAGCGCGTGGCCGGCGCGGCAGAACACGTTGAGCACCTCGCCCACGCGCAGCGGCTCCGGATCGGTGAGGTGGAAAGTGTGGCCGTCGAGCTTGGGCTTGTGCGCGATGTGGTCCATCGCATCGGCGACGAAATCCACCGGCACCAGGTTGATGCGCCCGCCTTCGATGCCCAGCACCGGCGCCCAAGGCGGCAGCAGCTGGCGCAGCTTCTTGATCAGCGGGAAGAAGTAGTACGGCCCGTCGATTTTGTCGATCGCACCCGTGCGCGAATTGCCGACCACCATGCCGGGGCGGTAGATGCGCCACTTGATCCGGGTCTCCGCGCGCACCAGCGCCTCGGCATCGTGCTTGGTGCGCAGGTAGGGATCGTCCAGGCCTTCGGCCTCTTCGAACATGTCCTCGCGAAAGATGCCCGGATACATCCCGGCCACCGCGATCGAACTGGTGTGGTGGAAGATGCCGGCACCGATCTGCGCCGCCAGCTCCAGCGCGTTGCGGGTACCGTCGAGATTGGCCACGCGCTGCGGCTCGGCCTTGGCGGTGAGGTCGTACAGCGCGGCCAGATGGAAGACGTGCTTGACCTTGCCGTGCAGCGCCTTGCGTTGCGCGGCGTCCAGGCCGCAGCAGTCGGCGCCGACATCGCCGTGCAGCACCACCAGGCGCTTGGCGTCCCAACCCTGCTCGCGCACCAGCGCATCGAACTTGCGTTGCGACTCCTTGCGCACCAGGACGTGGACGAGGCCTTTGCGCCGCATCAGATTGGCCATCAGATAACGGCCGATGAAACCGGTGGCGCCCGTAACGAAATACGTCATGCCGAACCATTCCTCGTGCTGCGGCCGCGGCCCCGCGCCTCGTCCTGGGCGTTAACTTGCCAGAGTGCGGCAGGCAGGACAAACCCACGTTGCGGTATGGCGCGCGGCGCGGGCCGTGCGGCGGCGCAGCATCGGACAGCGCCGAGCGCGGCGATCGACGCGGCGCGCGATGCTCAGCGTGCGCCCGGCGAGAATCGCGCCACCAGGTCGTAGGTGTCGCCGAGGAACACCTGGCGCACGAAGGTCACGGCCTGCTCGCCGCGCCAGGTCTGCCGGTCGATCAGCAGGCAGGCGGTGCCGGCCGCCACCTGCAACCGCGCCGCCTGCGCGGGGTTGGCGCCGACCGCACTGATGCGATGCTCGGCGCGGGTCCACGGCACGTGCTGCAGCAGCCAGCTGCCGGGCACGACGACCGCGAAATCCATCTGCAGCGCTTCCGGCACGGCCACCGGATTGATCACCCGCTCCTCCAGCGCGAACGGGCGCCCGTCGGCGAAATGCAGGCAGTGCAGCGACAGCAGCGTGCCGTCGGCGGCGACCTCTGCTTCCTGCGGCAAAGCGACGCGCGGCATGCGCTGGCGCCGTTCGATCAATTCGAAACGGTAGGCATGGCCGCGCGCGGCGACCTCGACCGGAATGTCGGGGATCTCCAGCGCCACCTGCTCCATGTGCGGATGCGGCCGCGCCACGAACGAGCCGGCGCGGCGGCGGCGCTCGATCATGCCGGCGTCGGCCAGCATCGCCAGCACCTTGTTGACCGTCATCCGCGAGCAGGCGTACTGCGCCATCAGCGCGTGCTCGGAGGGAATGCGATGGCCCGGCGGCCACTCGCCGCTGCGGATATGCCCTTCGATGTCGCTGCGGATGCGGTGGTTGAGCGTCGCCGCGGGCCGGGCCTTCATCGGCGCTCCCGCGCGACGGCATGGCGCAGACGGATCATGCGTCCAGCAGCGCGGTCAGCGCGCGCGCATAGGCCGCGGCAATCGCCTCGCGGCGAGGATGGCGCCCGTCGCGCACCAATGCGCGACCGTTGCGCCAGACCGAGCGTACCGCACCGCGCCGCGCGGCGAAGATCCAGCTGTCGAGCCAGGCATCGCCGTTGCGCGCGCACAGCGCCGGATGCGCCGGATCCAGTTCGACCAGATCGGCCGGCGCGCCCGCGCACAGCCCCTGCTCCACGCCCAGCGCCTGCGCTGCGCCTTGCGCCGTGGACTGGAACAGGAACCGGCCACTGGACTGCGCGGCGTCGCCGGCAAGCACGTTGCGTCCGCGCAGTTGCAGGCGCTGGCCGTATTCGAGCAGGCGCAACTCCTCGGCCGCATCGATCAGCACGTTGGAATCGGAGCCGACGCCGAAACGCCCGCCGGCAGCGACGAATGCGCGCATCGGGAACAGCCCGTCGCCGAGATTGGCCTCGGTGATCGGGCACAGGCCGACCACCGCGCCGCTGGCGGCGATGGCCTGCACTTCGGCGGCATCGACATGGGTGGCGTGGACCAGGCACCAGCGCGCATCCACCGGCGCATGCGCCAGCAGCCATTGCACCGGCCGCTGCCCGCTCCAGGCCAGGCAGGCCTCGACCTCGCGGGTCTGCTCGGCGATGTGGATGTGCAACGGGCCATCGCACAGCGGCAGCAGCGCGGTCAGTTCGTCCGGGGTCACCGCGCGCAGGCTATGCGGGGCGATACCGAGCACCGCATCGTCGAGGCCGCGCAGCGCGCGGCGGCTGCCGTCGAGCAGTGCGGCATAGCCGTCCAGGTCGTGGATCAGGCGCCGCTGTGCCGGGTTCGGCGCGGCACCGCCGAAATCGGCATGCGCGTAGAACACCGGCAGCAGAGTCAGACCGATGCCGCTGGTGTGCGCGGCGGCGGCCAGCCGCTGCGCCATCTCCGCGCGGTCGGCATACGGCCGGCCGTCGGCGGCGTGGTGCAGGTAATGGAATTCGCCGACCCGGGTGAAGCCGGCCTCGAGCATTTCCACGTAGGCCTGTTCGGCGATGGCCTGCATGCTGTCCGGGTCCAGCCGCTGCAGGAAGCGGTACATCAGCTCGCGCCAGCTCCAGAAACTGTCGCCGCTGCGGCCGCCGACCTCGGTCAGCCCGGCCATGCCGCGCTGGAAGGCGTGGCTGTGCAGGTTGCCCAGCCCGGGCACGGCAATCGCCAACGTGTGGTCGCCGGATACCGCGGCCACGCCGGACTGCACCGCGGCGATGCGCCCGCCGCGGACCTCGACCCGCACATCGCGCGCCCAGCCCTCCGGCAGCAGCGCCTGCGCGCACCAGAAAGTGCTGGTTGCCTCATTCCCGCCCACCTGTTGCTGCGCCAGGGTCTGCACTGGACACCCTCCGTCGACCACAATTTTGTATATACAAAATAACCGACGAGCCCGCCCGTGACCATGCCCTGCGACACGCTCTGGCACAACGCCCACCTGATGACCCTGGACGCCGAGGACGGCGGCCTGGGGCTGGTCCGCGACGGCGTGGTCGCCTGTCGCGATGGCCGCA
>NZ_CAPJ01000015.1 GCF_000331775.1 Xanthomonas translucens pv. translucens DSM 18974 | reverse complement strand
GCGGGGACGAACGCCACCGCACTGGCACCGGGCGATCGTCCGGTGCCGCTGGAAGGGCAACCGCCGCCGCGCTATCCGCCGGCGGCCTTGCGCCGCGGCGACAGCGGCACGGTGGTGGTGCGGGTCGAGGTGGACGCCAGCGGCACCCCGGGCGGCGTGGCCCTGGTCAGGCGCAGCGGTTCGCGCGAACTGGACCGCGCGGCGATGGAAGCGGTGCGCCGCTGGCGCTTCCGTCCGGCGCAGCAGAAGGGCCAGGCGGTGGCCGGCAGCCTCGAAATTCCGTTCGATTTCAAGCCGGCTCAGTAAGCTGAACCGCGCTTGCGGCGCGCGTCCGTCGTTCACGGGCGGCTGACACACCGCTAACCGTATCGGGACAAGACTGCCCGCGTCCCACGCCGCAGGAGCACGCCCATGTCCAGACCGCACGATGCGCAGGAGCTGTATCCGCGCAAGCACGATAACGCAGGGCGTCCGCACGTCCACCATGGGTCGCCGTGGGCATGGATCGTCGTGATCGCGCTGGTGCTGGTCGCCAGCGGTTGGTGGCTGGGCCGCGATCGCGCAGACCAGACCCCTTCCAGTGCGCCGGCTCCGGCGACGCCGGCCAGCGATCCACCGCGCGCTCCGTAAACCCCGCTTCCCTACCCTGCATTCACCGCCCTGCGGTGGTGATCGAGCGTTGAGGCGGCCGTGTGCTACCGACCGCGACTCGCCTCAGACACTGGCGACCAGGCCGAATCCGGCAGTGCGCGCCAGCGTGTCGAAGCCCGGGAACGAGGTCGCCACGTTGGCCACATCGTTGATCCGCACCTCGCCATCGGCCAGCTGGCCGGCAATCGAGAACGCCATCGCGATGCGGTGGTCGCCGTGGCTTTCGATGACGCCGCCGCCCAGCAGGCCACCATGGATCGTGGCGCCGTCGGGCGTCTCGTCGACCACGATACCCAGGCTACGCAGACCGGTGGCCATCGCGGCCAGGCGGTCGGATTCCTTGACCCGCAGCTCGGCGGCGCCGGTGACCACGGTCTGGCCCTGCGCCGCAGCGGCAGCGACGAACAGCGCCGGAAACTCGTCGATCATGTCCGGCACCACCGTTTCGGGAATCTGCGCCCCGCGCAGCGGCGCGTAGCGCACGCGCAAGTCGGCCACCGGCTCGCCGCCATGTTCGCTGTGATTGTGCTCGACGATGTCCGCACCCATCAGCCGCAGCGCGGCGAGCAGGCCGGTGCGGCGTGGATTGAGGCCGACCGCCTTGAGGGTGATGTCCGAGCCGGGAACGATGCTGGCGGCGACGATGAAGAACGCGGCCGAGGAGAAATCGGCCGGCACCGCGATATCGGTGGCGCGCAGTCGCTGGCCGCCGCGCAGGCGCGCCCGGCCGGGTTCGAACGCGATCTCCACGCCGAACGCGGACAACATGCGCTCGGTGTAGTCGCGGGTCGGATGCGCTTCCTGCACCGAGGTGACGCCATCGGCATACAGCCCGGCCAACAACACCGCCGACTTGACCTGGGCACTGGCCACCGGCGAGGCGAAGTCGATACCATGCAGCGGTTGCCCGCCATGGATGCGCAGCGGCGGCACGCCGTTGGCATCGGTGTCGATCCGCGCGCCCATCAGCGCCAGCGGCTCGGTGACGCGGCGCATCGGCCGCTTGGACAGCGACGCATCGCCGACCAGCACGCTATCGAACGGCTGCGCCGCCAGCAACCCGGCCAGCAGCCGCATCCCGGTCCCGGCATTGCCGCAGTCCAGCTCGCCCTGCGGCGCCTGCAAGCCATCGACGCCGACCCCGTGCACGATCCGCTGCGACGGCGACGGCGTCTCGATCCTGACACCGAGCTGGGCGAAGATCGCCGCGGTCGACCGCGTGTCCTCGCCTTCGAGGAACCCATCGATGTGCGACACGCCATCAGCCAGCGCCGCGAACATCACCGCCCGATGCGAGACCGACTTGTCGCCCGGCATATTCAACGTCCCCTGCAAAGCAGAGCCCTTCGTCGCGATCCAGTACTGCTCGTTGCTCATCACTATTCCTGAGATTGCCAGCGACCCGTCCCGCGGACCCGCTGTTGCTGTTGATCTTGCCGCCGCTATTGATCTTGCCGTTGCTTGCGTTGTTGCTGCCGCCGTTGCCGTTCGCTTTTAGGGGTGCCCATTGAGGGTCGGCGAGCGGCCTGGGAAGAACCCCGCAGGGGCGGCGCGCAGGATGCGCGTCGTTTTTCGCTGGCACATGGATGTGCCAGCGAAAAATCCCAGGTTGCTCGCGGACCCCGCGCGCAGCGCGGGGCGACCCGACTGGGGCGGCCTTTCTTTTGCTTACTTTTCTTTGGCCGTACAAAGAACAAGTAAGTCGCGCAAAGCGCGAAAGCCTTTGCTCTTTCTGTTGCTTTTGCTCTACCGCCAAACCACTTACAGCAGTCGCAAAGAGCAGATCAAGGCACCGCCACCGGATAAGAGCCCAACACCTTGATCTGCGCCGAATGCGCCTTCAACTCCGCCAGCGCCTGCTTCATCGACGCGTCCTCCACATGCCCGGCCAGATCGATGAAGAACCCATACTCCCACTTCGCCTGATGCGAAGGCCGCGACTCGATCCGGTTCATGCTGATCCCATGTCGCGCGAACGGACTCAGCACATCGAACAGCGCCCCCGGCTTGTCGTGAATGAACACCAGTACCGACGTCCGATCGTGCCCGGATGGCGGAAAGATCTGCCGGCCGATCACCAGAAAGCGCGTCGTGTTGTCGTCGTCGTCCTCGATCGACTTCATGATCACCTTCTTCAGCGCATACACATGCGCCGCACTCTCCCCGCCGATCGCCGCCGCATCCTCGGCATTGCGCGCGCGCCGCGCGCCCTCGGCATTGCTCGACACCGGGATCTTCTCCACCTTCGGCAAATGCGCGCGCAGCCAACCGGCGGTTTGCGCGAACGACTGCGGATGCGCATAGATACGCTCGATCGCATCCAGCCGGCCATTGCGCGACAGCAGGTACTGGTGCACGCGCAGCTCGGTCTCACCGCAGATCTTCAGGTTCGAGGTCAGGAACATGTCCAGCGTGACCTGGATCGTGCCCTGCCCGGAATTCTCCACCGGCACCACGCCGAAATCGGCGTTGCCGCTCTCCACTTCCTGGAACACTTCCTCAATCGTCGCCATCGGCAGGCCCACTGCCGAGCGGCCGAAATGTTTGAGCACCGCCTGCTGGCTGAAGGTGCCTTCCGGGCCGAGATAGCCGATCTTCAGCGGCTCCTGCTGCGCCAAGCACGCGGACATGATCTCGCGGAACACATGCACCAGCACTTCATCGCTGAGCGGGCCCTGGTTGCGGTCCACCACCATGCGCAGCACCTGCGCCTCGCGCTCGGGACGGTAATAGTCCACCGCCGCGGCGAGCTTGCCCTTGGCCTTGCCGACCTGGTGCGCGAACTGCGCGCGCTCGGCGATCAGCGCCTGGATGGTGCGGTCGATCTCGTCGATCTTGGCGCGCACATCGGCCAGCGCCGGCGCCGCGGCGGCGGGCGTGGCGATGGCGGTCGATTTCGGCTTGCCCGGCTTGGCCGGCTTGCTCGATTCGGCGTCTGCGGTTCGGGATTTGTTCGGCTTTGCGGCCATGGATCGTGGTTCCTCGATGTTCCGGAGCGCCTGTGAGGCATCCGGTCGCGGCTGAAGCCGCTCCTACAGGGGGATGACTCAGCCGTTGCGCTGCTGGAAGTCGCGCATGAAGGCGACCAGCGCCTGCGCGCCGGCCACCGGCATCGCGTTGTACAGCGAGGCGCGGATGCCGCCGACCGCCTTGTGGCCCTTCAGCGCCAGCAATCCGGCCGCCTTGGACTCGGCGACGAAGCGCGCGGTGAGGGTGTCGTCCGGCAGGAAGAACGGGATGTTCATCCGCGAGCGCGCGTCGGCCACCACGTCGTTGCGGTAGAAGCCGCCGGAGCAGTCGATCGCCGCGTACACCAGCGCCGACTTGGCCTGGTTGCGGCGCGCGAACTCTTCCACCCCGCCCTCGGCCAGCATCCACTTGAACACCAGCCCGGCCAGGTACCAGTTCCAGGTCGGCGGCGTGTTGAGCATGGAATCGCGCGCGGCGTGCGAGCGGTAGTCGAAGATGTCGGCACGCGGCTGGCCGCTGCGCTGCAACAGGTCCTTGCGGATGATGACCACGGCCACTCCGACCGGCCCCAGATTCTTCTGCGCGCCGGCGTAGATCACCGCGTACCTGGACACGTCGATCGGCTCGGCGGCGATGCTGGAGCTGAAATCGGCGAACAGCGGCACCGCGCCCACGTCCGGCGCGTCGCGGAACTCCACGCCGTGGATGGTCTCGTTGGCGGTGATGTGCACGTAGGCGGCATCGGCGCTGAGCTGCCAGCTGGCGCGCGGCGGGATGGCGTGGAAGCCGCCGGCCTCGCTGCTGGCGGCGACATGCACGTTGGCGTAGGGAGTGACCTGCTTGATCGCAGTCTTGCCCCAATGCCCGGTCACTACGTAGTCCACGGTCTGCCCGGGCGCGGCGAAATTCAGCGCCAGCAGCGCCTGCTGGGTGGTGGCGCCGCCGGACAGGAACAGCACCGCGTAGTCGTCGGAGATGCCGATCAGGCGCCGCAGATCGGCCTCGGCCTCGGCCGCCACCGCCATGAACTCGGCGCCGCGGTGGCTCAGCTCCACGATCGAGGCGCCCACGCCGTTCCACTCCAACATCTCCGCCTGCGCCTGGCGCAGGACCGATTCCGGCAATGCAGCAGGGCCGGCACTGAAATTGAACGCGCGTGTCATGGGGCACCTATCGGACAAGACGCCTAGTATGCCGCAGCGCAGCAGCTTGCGGCCCGGACAATTTAGGTTGCATTTGCATCCATTGACTCCGCCCACGCGTAGTCTGTGCTGAAGTCGTCGGCGCTCGTCCGCCCCTCCAGGAGTCAGCCATGTCATTGCGCGATGTGCTCAACATCCCCAGCCGCCAGATCACCGACGAGGCGCTCTACCGCGATCGGCGGCGGCTGCTGCAGGCCCTGGCGCTGGCGCCTGCGGTCGGCCTGGTCGGCTGCGCCGACGCCGAGCCGCCGGCCCCGCCGAAGACCGTGGTGACCCCGGAACAGGCGCGCAGCGGCTTTCGCACCAGCGAGGAACTGACACGCTACGAGGACGTCACCAGCTACAACAACTTCTACGAATTCGGCACCGACAAGACCGACCCGTCGAAGGCGGCCAAGACCCTGCGCACCGCGCCGTGGTCGGTGAAGGTGTCCGGCGAATGCGAAAAGCCCGGCACGCTGGCGCTGGACGACCTGCTCAAGGGCAGCAGCGCGGAGGAGCGCATCTACCGGCTGCGCTGCGTGGAGGGCTGGTCGATGGTGATCCCGTGGCTGGGGGTGCCGCTGGCCGCGGTGCTCAAGCGCTTCGGCCCGACCTCCAAGGCCAAGTACGTGGCCTTCACCACGTTGGCCGATCCGCAACAGATGCCCGGCATCCGCTACCGCTCGATCGACTGGCCGTACAAGGAAGGCCTGCGCATCGACGAGGCGATGAACCCGCTGACCCTGCTCGCCACCGGCCTGTACGGCAAGCCGCTGCCGCAGCAGAACGGCGCGCCGCTGCGACTGGTGGTGCCGTGGAAATACGGCTTCAAGAGCATCAAGTCGATCGTCGAGATCCGCTTCGTCGAGCGCATGCCGGAAACCGCCTGGCACGAATTGCAGGCGTCGGAGTACGGCTTTTTCTCCAACGTCAATCCGGCGGTGGACCATCCGCGCTGGAGCCAGAAGACCGAGCGCCGCATCGCCGGCAAGGCCAGCAAGCTGTTCGCCGAACGCATCCCGACCCGACCGTTCAACGGCTATGCCGAGCAGGTGGCGGGGATGTATGCGGGGATGGATCTGAATAAATGGTATTGAACGATTGGGACTCGGGACTCGGGACTCGGGGCCCGGAAAAAGCCGGCGGTTTCGGCGTTGGGCGGGCGCGTTGCTTGGTCGGGGCAGTCGCGACATGGCGGTGAAGTCCGGGCCCTCTGGTTTGATCGCGGCCAAGGGCATGGTCCATGTGCTGGCGCTGGCGCCGTTGGCTTACCTGGGCTGGCAGTTCTGGCAGGTGTGGCAGAGCGGCAGCGATGCGCTCGGCGCCGATCCGGTGGCCGAGATCGAGCACCGTACCGGGCTGTGGGCGTTGCGGCTGCTGTTGCTGACCCTGGCGATCACGCCGCTGCGGCAGCTGAGCGGGCAATCGGTGCTGCTGCGGTTCCGGCGCATGCTCGGGCTGTACGCGTTCTTCTACGCCTGCGTGCACCTGGGCGTGTATCTGGGTCTGGACCTGCGCGGCTACTGGGCGCAGATTTTCGAGGACATCGTCAAGCGTCCCTACATCACCGTCGGCTTCATCGCCTGGCTGCTGCTGATCCCGCTGGCGATCACTTCCACCCAGGGCTGGATGCGCCGGCTCAAGCGCAACTGGGGCAAGCTGCACAAGGCGATCTACGCGATCGGCGTGCTGGCGGTGCTGCACTTCTGGTGGCTGGTGAAATCGGACATCCGCGAACCGCTGCTGTACGCGGCGATCCTGGCGCTGCTGCTGGGCTGGCGCGGCTGGCGGGCGCTCAGCGCGCGCCGAACCACAGCAGCCCGCTGAGCGCGGCGGCCAGCAGCAAGGCGCTGAGCAGCAGCCACGGCCAGCGCAAGGCGGTGGCCGGGCGCGGTGCGGGTTCCGCCGCGGCGGCAGGCGCGACGCTGGCCGGATCGTACTTCAGCGGCTCGCCGGCGACCACCTGCGGCACCTCCAGCACGAAGCGGTGCTGCGTGTCGAAAACCAGTTGGTCGCCCGGCTGCAGCCAGCAATCGCGTAGCGCATGGCCGTTGACCTGGGTCTGCGCATCGCCGAGCCCGCGCAGCAGCACGCGCTCGCCATGCCGCTCCAGGCGCGCATGGCGTTCGGCGAAGGCCGGATCGTCGATGCAGATGTCGCAGTCGCGCAGGCGGCCGATGCTGCGCACCCGGTCCAGGGTATAGCTGCGGCCATGGTGCTGGCCGCCGACCCCACGCAGCACCAGCCGCGGATCGTCGCCCTCGCCTTCGGCCGCATCGGGCAGGCGCTGCAGCGGCTCGCACGCGCCCTGCACCACCATTTCCATGCCATCGGCATAGACCGCGTCGCCGGCGCGCAACAACGCCATGCGTCGCACGGGACGCCCGTTCACGTGGATGCCGCGCACGCCGTTGGCCACCTGCAGCCATAGTCCGCGCCGGTCCAGGCAGAACTGCGCCAGCAGCAACGCGCCCTGGATGTCGTCGACCACGCGCACATGCCCGGACGCCTGCCGCACAATGCGGTGCACGCCCGCGCGCAAGGGTCGGTCGGGTTGCTGGCGGTTGCTGAAATGGACTTGCAGGTCGGGCACGGCGGGGAGCCTAGCAGGTTGCCCGCGCTTGAAGAAGCGTGCGGCGCCTGGACAACACTGCGCGCATACGCACAATGCCTGATCTTTTCCACGGGCCGCATGCCCGCACAGGAGCCAGCATGTCCAGCATCGACATCCGCCACGACCACGGCAAGACCCCCGCACAGGCACGCAAGGCGATCGAGGACGCCGCCAAGAAGCTATCCGAACGTTTCGACCTGGAATCGCGCTGGGACGGCGATGCGCTGCTGTTCTCGCGCTCCGGCGTGGACGGGCGTATCGAACTGCTGCCCAAGCAGGTGCACGTCACCGCCGAGCTGGGCTTTCTGTTGTCGGCGCTGAAAGGCACGGTGGAAAGCGAGATCCGCCGCGTGCTGGCCGAAAAGCTGGGCTGAGCAGTAACAGCCCTTATCCCGCCGGGAGAGGGGTTGGGGTGAGGGTAAGGCGCGCCGCTCAGTCGAAGGCGAACGGCTCCGGGTGTGCGGCGAACAGGCGCCGCGACACTTCGCGCTCCGTGGTCTCGATATCGCCGATGAAGCCTTCGGCGTCGCCGAGCTTGGAGAACGCCTCGAAACCGCGTTCCAGGAACCCCTGCAGCTCCGACAGCCCCGCCGCCTTTGCCGGGCCGCGCGCGAAGCGCAGCAGCATGCGCACGCCCGGGGTGTGCACCGCAGTGGCCAGGCCCAGGCCGACGCTGGCGATCAGGTCGATCTGGTGCAGGCGCAGGCGGCGCAGGCCGGTGTGCCGGTAAGCCTCGGCGTACAACGCCTCGTCCAGGCGCTTGCGGCGTGGCGCCAGCGCTTGCAACGCTTGGGACATGCGCAGATCCAGCGCGTGGGTCAGCACGCCCAGTTCGATGCCGTCGGCGACCGTGTCCAGCAGCGTGGCCGGCATCAGCCGCTGCATCATCGGCAACACCTTGACGATGTCGGCATCGCGCCGGCTGAAGTCGCGGTCGCCATAGACGTCGGTCAGGAAGAACATCGCCGCCGGGCGCCGCTGCGGGTCTTCCAGGAAGTGCTCGAAGCTACGCTCCAGCCGCTGCGTCTGCCAGCGCCGCAGCTCCTGCAGCCAGCGCAGCGCGTTGCGCGGCTCGCGCGCCGGATCGTGCACGGCCTGATGCCACGCCAAACGGCGGCCAAGTCGTTCCAGGACGGGATTGCTGCGCGCCATGGGCGCCGATGATGCTGGTCGCCGGACGTGACCGCAAGCATCATGCCGCTCGGCTACACTCCGACCAACGCCCTTCGCGGACCGCGCATGCTTTCCCTCCACAGCGCCTCGCCACGCCCCCGTTCCCACGGCCGCATCGGCCTGGCCATCGCCGGCGGCGGCCCGATCGGCGGCATGTACGGACTCGGCGCGCTGCGCGCGCTGGACGAGGCCCTGGACGGACTCGACCTGACCCGGCTGGACTGTTACGTCGGGGTCAGTTCCGGTGCGTTCCTGACCGCCGGCCTGGCCAATCGCATCAGCAGCGCCGAGATCTGCAGGATCTTCTTCACCGGCAACAGCGACGATGCGCGTTTCCGGCCCGAGGATTTCCTGCGCCCCAACGTCTACGAATACCTGCGCCGCGCCGCGACCCTGCCCAAGCTCGCCTACGGCTGGTGGTACGACCTGCTGACCGAGCCGCGCAAGACCCGCTGGTCGGACCTGATCACCCGCTTCGGCGGGCTGGTGCCCAGCGGGTTGTTCGACAACGCCGGGGTCGAGCGCTTCATGCGGGACGTGTTCAGCCGGCGCGGCCGCAGCAACGATTTCCGCGCGCTGGACACCGATCTGTTCGTGGTCGCGGTGGACCTGGACAGCGGCCGCACCGTGCGTTTCGGCGAACCCGGCATGGACCAGGTGCCGATCTCGCTGGCGGTGCAGGCCAGCGCCGCGCTGCCGGGGCTGTATCCGCCGGTGGAGATCGACGGCCGCCACTACGTCGACGGCGCGCTGCGGCGCACGATGCACGCCTCCACCCTGCTGGAGCGCGGCATCGACCTGATGATCGGGATCAACCCGCTGGTGCCCTACGACGCCACCCACGCGCCACGCCGCAACGGCCAGATCGACCGCGCGCGGCTGCTCAGCGGCGGCCTGCCGGCGGTGCTGTCGCAGACCTTCCGCACCCTGCTGCAATCGCGCATGCAGGTCGGGCTGGAGAAGTACGCACAGCAATACCCGCGGGTGGACCAGCTGGTATTCGAGCCCAATGCCGACAACAGCGAACTGTTCTTCACCAATCTGTTCAGCTATGCCGCGCGCCACCGCGTCTGCCAATTGGCCTATCGCAACACCCTGGCCGACCTGCGCCGCAACGCCGAGGTGCTGGAACCGATGCTGGCCGCGCACGGCATCGCCCTGCGCCACGAGATCCTCAACGATCGCCAGCGCACCTTCACCGACGGGGTGGACGTGCAGCAAGGGCGCACCACCGAAGCCACCGCCCGCCTGCGCCGCGCGCTCGACGACGTCGATCAGGTCATCGCCCGGCGCCGCGCAAGCCGCCGCACCCGGCGCGCGCCGCCGCTTTCCACCGACTGAGGCGCCGGCGCTGGTGTGATTGCTCTAACCAACGCCGTGAGTCTCGCATCCAGCCCCCCAACCGCCGAAGGAACCGCATCGTCATGGCCACTCTGAAGAAATCCGCACGCAAGAAGAAGACCGCCGCCGCCAGCGACGAGGGCCTGCAGGCGCAGGCGGAAAAGCTGTCCAGGCGCCTGGGCGAATCGGCGCAACAGGTGTGGTTGGCCGGGGTCGGCGCGTTCGGCCGCGCCCAGGCCGAAGGCGGCAAGCTGTTCGAAACCCTGGTCAAGGAAGGCCTGACCCTGGAGCAAAGCACGCGCAAGCTGGCCGGCGGCGGCGTCGATGCGGTGCGCGACGTGGTGGAGAACCGGGTCGGCCAGGCGCGCGAACGCGCCGCCGATACCTGGGATCGGCTGGAAAAAGTGTTCGAGGACCGGGTGCAACGCGCATTGCGCAGGCTGGAAGTGCCAAGCCGCGAAGACCTCGGCACGCTGGTCGATCGCGTAGACGCTTTGAATGCCGAACTGCGCAACCTGGGCAGCGGCCGTCGTGCACGCCAGGCGCCGGCCAAGGGGCCGGCAGCCAGGAAGGCGGCAAAGACCGCCACACCCAAATCCCGCCCGACCAGGCAGGCAGCGCCGGCGCGACGCCGTGCCGGTCCGGTCGTGGCCAGCGCCACGCCCGCGCCGAAACGCGCCAGCCGCAAGCGCACCGCTGCGCAGACGCCCGCTGAATAAGGTTTTGTTGCAAAGCAGCAGGTTTTT
>NZ_CAPJ01000016.1 GCF_000331775.1 Xanthomonas translucens pv. translucens DSM 18974 | reverse complement strand
CATTTCGATGCGGCGATCCCGCAACACGCGGTCGGCGCCTGGCGCGAAGCCGTCGGCGTACGCGCCAGCGCACGCTGGCCGGCGTTCCTTGCCCAGGCACGCGCGCAGGGCCAGCGTCGCGCCGCATGCCTGGCCGCGATTGCCGGTCTGCGCGTCGTCGCCGACAGTGCCGGCGCACAGGGAAGCTGGCCAGCACTGCTGGTACTGCTGCCGGATGCAGCCGCGCGCAAACGCGCACTTGAGCAACTGTGGCCGCGCGGACTCGGCGTCGGCCTGGTGTTCGTGCACGCCCTGCCGGACTACGCGTATCTGCGCGACATCGTCGATCCCGCACCGATGCCCCAGGCCCGCGACTTCGCCGCACGCTGCCTGAGCATCAGCAACAGCCCGTGGCTGGACGAGGAGGGTTTCGAGGCGATCGTCGCGGTGCTGCGGCGGGTGTGTACAGAAAGCGGGAGCTGATGCAACAGCCGCCGCCGGGCTGGCGATTGTCTGGACTCGGGCCAAGCAAATCAAGATTCTGGCGAAGTATCGGCCGCCGGTTGAGCTGCCCAAGTATGAGCAAGGACAGTTTTCGGAGTGTTTGTCGGACTCGAGCAAATTCTACCCGTAACAACCAAAGACATTTGGCCAAGAGCCACCTTAAATGCACTATAGGTAGGAATTCAGCTTTCATCTTCTGGCTCGGCAACAAGTCTTTTTTGAGATGATTTAATTTTATTTAATCAGCACGTTGGCAGAAACGATCTGCGGATTGAGGTCGCCGACATTGATGTTTTCTCCGGAAGCTATGCGGAATGTCGCGACGGTATTGTAAATAATGCTGCCATCATGAATGAATCCAAGCTTCTTCCGGGCCCGTTTCTCGCGCTGGGAGTAGCTCACATGGCCGGAGGCCGGGTTGTCGCCCTTCGGGTAATGGCCTGACGCCATCGCCCACTCGAAGAAGCCGCCCTTGCCCCCGATATAGCTCTGCTTGTTCGTGAGCGTGGGCGTGGATGCCCCCTTCTCCCGCATGTCCTGATACCAACGCGCCAAGTCTGACCGGGTGATGGCATGGACCTTCATTGCCGGCCCCAGGAACGCCACCAACGCCTCGATGGCCGTCTTCTTGATTGTGTAGGTCTTGGGCAACGTCGAGCCCTTGAGCGTCGCCAGGAACGCATCCCGGGCCTTGCCCAGCGTCATCGTTTCGATGGCCGGCGCCGAGGCCTGCCTCGTCGGGCTGGCATGCAGTGCGGAGCCAAACATGGTCGGCACGGCAACCGGGAGCACCCGGGGCTGGGGGGCCGCTCCCGCCATCGCTTCCAACTCCATCAACTGCCGATACAGCTTCAGATCCTTAGGGCTGTCGATCTGCCACTGCTCCGTCACCGTCCCATCGGGCTGGCGGCTGCGGTTGAGCGTCAGCTCTTGGAGGTTCTCGGCGCTCGTCAGGCGAGCAATGAGCAGATCCGCGTCCGACTTGCTGAGCTTGGCAACGCGTTGATCCTTCAACTGTGCGAAGAGTCGAGCATAGCCCGCCCCAAGCACGACCGCACGCACGTGCGCCTGCGGCAGATCCTTCGTTCGCAGGGTGCGTTTGATAAGCCGGCAGCCCATCATGGTTTGCAGATCGATGGGTACACGTTGGACGAACGACCAGCGGCCGGTGGCAGACCGGCTCAGATGATGAGGAATGCGCATGCGAGTGTTTCCTCTGCATGCTTCCTGCTTTCCAATCCGCCAACACCACTGATTTTAATTTAAAATCAATGACTTAGCGGAGGTTGGCGGAGAGAGTGGGATTCGAACCCACGGAAGGTTTGACCCTTCGCCGGTTTTCAAGACCGGTGCCTTAAACCGCTCGGCCATCTCTCCGATTGCAATCAGGCCGCGTCACGCCGGACGAATGCATGCCTGCATGCCTGCAGGATAGTGCCGGTACCCTGCGCTTTCAGCCGCAACGTCATCGCGCCACGTTGACGGCCGCATCGCCAAAGACACCGCGATGCTGCGCCAGCGTGCCGCCGCGTATTTTCGCACGGCCGCGCCGGTTTTGCTCAGCCGGCTCGGATTTTGCTCAGCCGGCCTCGACCGCCATCGCGCCCAGGGTCGAATGCTTGGCCTTGGCCCGCTCCGGGGAACTGCCGCAGTCCAGGCGCGAGTCCTCGATCTGGCGCGGCAGGTGCTCGGCGAGGAAGTCGATGAACACGCGTACCGCCGGCAGCAGGCCGCGGCGCGAGGCGAACACGGCGTGGCAGATGCCCTGCGGCAGCGACCATTCCGGCAGCACCACTTCCAGTTCGCCGTTGCGCACCGCGTCGGCGCAGACCGTTTCCGGCAGCAGGGTGATGCCGAAGCCGTCCTTGACCATGGACTGCAGCAGCGGGAAGTCGAAGCCGGCCACGCGCGGCTGCAGGTCGACGCGGCGCACTTCGCCGGCCGGTCCGTGCAGTTCCCAGCGCTGCCGCGCCTCGTCTTCGCTGATGCTCAAGGTCACGTGCGCGGACAGTTCTTCCGGATCCTTGGGACGGCCAGCGCGGTCGAGGTACTTGGGGCTGGCCACCAGCAGTTCCTGCACCTGGCCGAAGCTGCGCATCACCAGGCTGCCGTCGTCGTCCAGGCGCGAGCGCACGCGCAGCGCGACGTCGTAGCCTTCGTTGATGATGTCCACGCGGCGGTTGCTGATGTTCAACTGCAAGCGCACTTTCGGGTACTGGTCCAGAAACATCGGCAGCAGCTTGGGCAGCTGCATCTGCGCCAGCGATACCGGCACGCTGACCCGCACCAGTCCGCGCGGCTCGGCGCTGAGCCGGTCCACCACCTCGCGCGCGGCCTGCGCCTCGGCCAGCATCATCTGCGCGTGGCGGTGCACGCTCATGCCCAGGTCGGTGACCGCGAAGCGGCGCGTGGAGCGCTGCAGCAGGCGCACGCCCAGATCGGTTTCCAGCTGGCTGATGCGGCGGCTCAGGCGCGACTTGGGAATGCCCAGGGCGCGCTCGGCGGCGGCGAAACCGCCGTGATCGACCACCATCGCGAAGTAGTACAGGTCGTTGAGATCGTGCATGTTCTTTCGATATTTAGAACGATGAATGAAATCGCGTTGGGTTCATTCTACTCCCACAACGATCAAGGCTGTGCAATCGGGCATGGCTGACATGGCGCATCGCGAACGCAGCGGCGGCGGCCCCTTCCGGCAGCAACGACGCAGCAGCTCCCGTTTTGCGACAGCGCGATCGCGTGAACGCCCTGCCCTGGCCCTGTGCTTTGCATCGGCCAGTGGCTGCTGGGTCGTTCGCAGCGATTCAAGCATGCAGCAATACCAGCGTCTTGGTTGCCGATCAAACGCGTCTGGCTCCGAACGCAGGCGAGCGAAGTGCCGGGGATGGCAGGTCGGATGGAAATCTTTGCCAGAGGGTGGGCGAATACGCAGCCACGCATCCGCACAGCGGCCAGGCGCAGGACGCGAAACCGGAGCGGTTTTCGTCAATTGGCAACGACCGTGGGAGCGACTTCGGTCGCGACAGGCTTTCCCGGTAATGCCCGTCGCGACTGAAGTCGCTCCCACAATGACCGCCGGATACTGCCGCAAGACCGGCGGTCGCACCGCCGTGCGCGGGGCCTGCGGCTCAACCGATGCGGTCGATACCACCCATGTACGGACGCAGCGCGTCAGGCACGTCGATCGAGCCGTCGGCGTTCTGGTAGTTCTCCATCACCGCGATCATCGCGCGGCCGACCGCGGTGCCGGAACCGTTGAGCGTGTGCAGCAGTTCCGGCTTGCCGGTGGCGGGATTGCGCCACCGCGCCTGCATGCGCCGCGCCTGGAAGTCGCCGCAGTTGGAGCACGAGGAGATCTCGCGGTAGGTCTGTTGCGACGGCAGCCAGACTTCCAGGTCGTAGGTCTTGGTCGCCGAGAAACCCATGTCGCCGGTGCACAGCAGCACCTTGCGATACGGCAGCCCCAGCGTTTCCAGCACCACCTCGGCGCAGCGGGTCATGCGTTCGTGCTCGGCGGCGCTGTCCTCGGGACGGCAGATGCTGACCAGTTCCACCTTCTCGAACTGGTGCTGGCGGATCATGCCGCGGGTGTCGCGGCCGCCGCTGCCGGCCTCGGAGCGGAAGCACAGCGAGTGCGCGGTCATGCGCAGCGGCAGGCGCTCGGCCTCGACGATCTCGTCGCGGACTAGGTTGGTCAGCGAGATTTCCGAGGTGGAGATCAGGTAGCGCTTCTGCTCGCCCAACTGGGTGGCGAACATGTCCTCTTCGAACTTGGGCAACTGGCCGGTGCCGTACAGGCTGTCGGCGTTGACGATCACCGGCACGTTGGTTTCCTGGTAGGCGTGCGGACCGGTATGCAAGTCGAGCATGAACTGCGCCAGCGCGCGGTGCAGGCGCGCGATCGGCCCGCGCAGCACGGTGAAGCGCGCGCCCGACAGCTTGGCCGCGGTCTCGCCGTCCAGCCATGCGTGGCGCGCACCCAGTTCCACATGATCCTTGACCTCGAACTCGAACGCGCGCGGCGTGCCCCAGCGCTGCACTTCGACGTTGTCGGCCTCGTCCTTGCCGGCCGGCACGTCGGCCTGCGGCAGGTTGGGAATCTCCAGCGCCAGCGTCTCCAGCTGCGCGCGGATCTCGTCCAGGCGCTGTTCGGAGGCCTTCAGTTCGTCGCCGAATCCAGCCACTTCGGCCATCAGTGCGGTCACGTCCTCGCCTTTGGCCTTGGCCTGGCCGATCGCCTTGGAACGGCTGTTGCGCAGGCTCTGCAATTCCTGGGTCCGCACCTGGATGCGCTTGCGGTCCGCCTCCAGAGCTTCCAGGGCGGCCACGTCCAGCGCATAGCCGCGGCTGGTGCGCAGGCGCTCGGCGAGGTCGGCGGGCTGTTGGCGGAGCAGGACGGGATCGAGCATGGGCGCGGCACGTGGATGGATCGGAGCCGCGCATTATCGCCTGTCGGCCGCGCTTTTGCCGAAACAGGGAAGCTACGCCCCGCTGCGCACCCGATTAACCGCGGCTATGCCAGAATCCAGCGGTTCCCTACGGTGAGTCCCATGTCCACGTCGCCTCCGTCGTCCAACAGCGGCATCGTGCTGCGCCTGCCGCGCCGCCTCCTCGTGATCGTCGGCATCGCCTTCTGCGCCGGGCTGCTGCTGTTCCTGGCTGTGTGGCTAGTCGGGCGCAAGGACAACGACTTCTACAAGCCGCAGCCGGCGCAGGTGCAGCAGGATGCAGCGGAGGTCAAGCCGTTGCCCGAGCCTCTGCCCGCCGGCAGCGGCGCCAGCGACATGCCGCAAGCCCAGCCGCCGGCAG
>NZ_CAPJ01000017.1 GCF_000331775.1 Xanthomonas translucens pv. translucens DSM 18974 | reverse complement strand
ACGACGGCCGCCAAACCGCGTTGGGCACCGCCGTGGTGCGCTGGCTGGCGCCGGCGTTCGGCCCGGCGCAGCTGCACGACGCCGCCGATGGCGCCAGCGCCGGCAACGACCGCAGCGTGGCCTGCGTGCTGGCGTTCCGGCAACCGTCGGCGCTGCGCCTGGGCCAGCGCGTCCTGGTGCGCTTCCGCAACCCCACCGCGGCGCAACACTGACGAAAGGCTGCTGAAACGCCTGTCCGCCACGCTGCGCGCGTTCCTTCGCCGCCAACCCCGTGCCGCCATGATCCAATCCGCCGAATTCCACTTCCAGGGCGGCCGCCACGGCGTGCTGCTGATCCACGGCCTGACCGGCACCCCCAGCGAGATGCGCCTGCTCGGCAAGAGCCTGCATCGCCAGGGTTTCAGCGTGCACGGCGTGCAGCTGGCCGGGCATTGCGGCAACGAGGACGACCTGCTCGCCACTGGCTGGCGCGACTGGAGCGCCAGCGTCGAGCAGGCCGCGGCGCAGATGCGCCCGCAGGTGGACAAGCTGTTCGTGGCCGGGCTGTCGATGGGCGCGCTGCTGGCGCTGCAATTGGCCCAGGAGCGGCCGGAATGGGTCGATGGCGTCGGCGTGCTCGGCGCCACCTTCCGCTACGACGGCTGGAACATCCCGCGCCGCGCGCGGCTGGCGTTCCTGCTGCCGTGGTTCAAGCGCCTGGGCATCGGCCGCCGCCGCATGTTCCTGGAAGAACCGCCGTACGGCCTGCGCGACGAGCGCATCCGCGCGCAGGTCAGCGGCGCGATGCTCGGCGGCGACAGCAGCGCCGCAGGCCTGCCCGGCAATCCCTGGCACGCGCTGGCCGAGATGCACCTGCTGTCGCGCCGGGTGCGCCGCAACCTGGGCAAGGTGACCGCGCCGTGCCTGGTCGCGCATGCGGCCGAGGACGACATCGCGCATCTGCGCAACGCGCAGCTCGTGGTGGCCAACGTGTCCGGACCGGTGGAACTGCTGCTGCTGCACGACAGCTACCACATGATCACCCTGGACCGCGAACGCCGCGTGCTCGGCGCACACATGGCACAGTTCTTCGCCGCGCAGGCCGGCACGCCGCGCCAGGCCGCCTGATGGCGCTGCAGGCGCCCGTGGTCGGCGTGTGGCTGGCGACGGTGGCGCTGGACACGGTCGGCCAGCTGGCCTTCAAGCACGTCGCCAGCGACCCGCTGGCGAGCGGCGCGGCGCGTTGGCAGCGCATGGCGCGGCAACCGTGGCTGTGGCTGGGCATGGCCTGCTACGCGTTCGAATTCCTGGCCTGGACCGCGTTCCTGTCGCTGGTGCCGCTGGGCCGCGGCGTGCTGCTCGGCTCGATCAACATCGTGGCGATCATGCTTGCCGGGCGCTGGCTGTTCGGCGAGCGGCTGGGACGCATGCAGGTGGCCGGAATCTGCCTGGTCAGCGCCGGCGTGGCCGTGGTCGGACTCGGCACATGACCCGCCCATCGCTGCAACGCTATGCGGTCGGCTTCGCCCTGCTGCTGGGCTTCGACACCCTGGCCCAGTTCGGCTTCAAGCTCGGCGGCGCGCACGCGTTCCCGCCGCAGGCCGACTGGGCCTGGGTGTTGCGCCTGCTCGCCAGCCCCTGGCTATACGCCGCGCTGCTGGGCTATGTCGGCGCGTTCTTCACCTGGATGAAACTGCTCGAACACGCGCCGATCGGGCCGGCCTTCGCCGCCTCGCATCTGGAGATCGTCAGCGTGCTGTTGTTGTCGGCGTGGTGGTTCGGCGAACCGATCGGCGCATTGCAGGCGATCGGCGCGGCGCTGATCGTGGCCGGCATCGTCTGCCTCGCGCTCGGCGAGCGCGCCGCGCCGGCCGATGCGCACTGAGGTTCCGCCCACCGCCGGCCTGCCGCTGCACTGGCGCGACCTGTGGCCGGTGCGCACGCCGCAGCGGCTGGCCGCGCAGCTCGGCTTGCCCGACGCACTGCTGACCTGCTCGGGCACCGCCGCGCTGGTCATCGCGCTGCGCACCCTGGCCGCCGCCAGCCGCCGCCGGCAGGTGCTGGTGGCCGCCTACACCTGCCCGCTGGTGGCGCTGGCGGTGGCCCATTGCGGCCTGCAACTGGTGCTGTGCGATCTGCTGCCGGATGCGATCGAACCCGACCCGGCGCAGCTGGCACAGCGTTGCGGCAACGACACCCTGGCGATCGTCGCCACTCATCTGGGCGGACGCCTGACCGATCTGGCGCCGTTGCGCCATGCCGCCGCGGCCTGCGGCGCGGTGTTGATCGAAGACGCCGCGCAGGCGCTGGGCGGCGTGCACGCCGATGGCCGCCCGGCCGGCCTGGGCGGCGACATCGGCGTCTGCAGCCTGGCGGTGGGCAAAGGCCCGACCCTGTACGAAGGCGGCCTGCTGATGTCGCCGCACGCACCATTGCAACGCAGCCTGGCCGCGATGGCAGCGCGCCTGGGCCAGCGCGACTGGCGCTGGGAACTGCAGCGCAGCCTGCAATTGCTCGGCTACGCTGCGCTGTACCGGCCGCGCGCATTGCGCTGGGCCTACGGCGCGCCGCTGCGCCGCGCCTTGC
>NZ_CAPJ01000018.1 GCF_000331775.1 Xanthomonas translucens pv. translucens DSM 18974 | reverse complement strand
GTGGTCGCGGTGATGCTGCTGACCCTGCTGTCGGCGCTGGCAGCACTGCGCGGCTTGCGCCGCGCCGATCCGGCGTTGCTGCTGCGATGAACCGGGCCGCCCTCCCCGCCGCGCTGTTGCCCGACGCCGCCACCGTGCATGGCAGCGGCCTGTGCAAGAGCTTCCTCTCCGGCAAGCTGCGCACCGACGTGCTGCGCGAGGTCACGCTGCAGGTGTGGCCCGGCGAACTGACCCTGATCTCCGGCCCCTCGGGCTGCGGCAAGAGCACGCTGCTGTCGATCCTCAGCGGCCTGCAGCGCGCCGACCGCGGCCGCGTGCAGGCCTTGGGCGAAGACCTGGGCGCGCTCGACGCGAGCGCGCTGGAGCGCTTCCGCCTGCGCCATACCGGCTTCATCTTCCAGGGCTTCAACCTGTTCCCGGCGCTGAGCGCGCTGGACCAGGTGCGGCTGCCGCTGCAGTACATGGGCCTGGCCGCCGCCGAGGTGCGCGCACGCGCCGAAGCGGCGCTGGCCGAGGTCGGCATCGCCCATCGTCAGCAACTGCGCCCGGCCGAGCTGTCCGGCGGCGAGAAACAGCGCGTGGCGATCGCGCGCGCGCTGGCCAAGCACCCGGCGCTGCTGTTCGCCGACGAGCCGACCAGCGCGCTGGACGCCGGCAACGGCCAGACCGTGATCGACCTGCTGCACCGCATCGCCCGCAGCCACAACACCATGGTGCTGTGCGTCAGCCACGACCCGCGGCTGATCCGCCATGCCGACCGCGTGCTGTCGATGGAAGACGGCCGCATTCTCGACGACCGCCGCCTGGCGCCGCCGCCCTCGCCCTCCTCTTCGTCCCGGATGTCCGCACCATGAAAGCGTTCCTCGCCGCTCCTCTG
>NZ_CAPJ01000019.1 GCF_000331775.1 Xanthomonas translucens pv. translucens DSM 18974 | reverse complement strand
TGCAGATCGGCGCACTCGACGCGGTACCCGGCGACCTGCTGCGGCGCCGTCCGGACATCGCCGCACGCGAGGCCGAAGTGCTCAGTGCAGCCGGCGAACTGGGCATCGCCCGCGCCGACCGCTACCCCAGCGTCGGCCTGGGCGGCGCCATCCACTGGTCCACCAACCTGCTCTCGCACCGCCGCACCGCCACCCCGCACGAGATCGCCTCGCTAGGGCCGCTGATCGATATCCCGCTGTTCGACTGGGGCCTGCGCCAGGCCCAGGCGCAGGCGCGCGGCGACCTGCTGCAGGCGGCGGCGCTGGCCTACCGCCAATGCGTGTTGGAGGCGGTGGCCGAAGTGCAGAACGCGCTGACCGCGCTGGAACAGCAACGCCAGCGCGCACTGGCGCAGCAGCAGGCACTGCAGGCGCTGCAACAGGCCGCCGACGCGGCACAGGCGCGGCGCACGCTGGGCCTGGGCAGCGATCTGGAGGTCGCCACCCAGCAGGCCGCGCGCGACCAGGCGGCGTTGGAACTGCTGGAGACGCAGCGCCAGCGCGACCTCGACTACATCGCGCTGCAGACCGCGCTGGGCAGCGCGGACACACAGACCACCGGCACCGATGCGGGCGCGGCAGGCGCGGCCCCCTGATGGTCGCGCTAGCCCGCCAAACCCTGCGCCACGAATGGCGCCGTTTCCTGCCGGTGGTGGTCTCGGTCGGCTTCGCCAGCCTGTTGCTGCTGCTGCAGACCGCGCTGGTGCTCGGCATCTTCGGCAGCGCCAGCGTCTACGTGTCCGGCTCCGACGCCGACCTGTGGCTGGGCTATCCGGGCACACAGAGCGTGGACCAGGGCCGTCCGATCGACCCGGATGCCGCCACCGCGCTGTACCTGGACCCGCGGGTGCTGCAGGTCGAACCGTTCCTGTGGTTCGACGGCGACTGGCGCGGCCCCGACGACACCGGCGCGGTGTCGATCTACATTTCAGGCATCGACACCCGCAGCGACGGGCTGATGTTCGCGCGGCTGCTGAGCCCCGCCCTGCGCGCGGCGCTGCGCGAACCGGACACGGTGGTGGTGGACCGTGCCGAACTGGACAAGCTCGGCGTCGGCATCGGCCGCAGCGCGCGCATCAACGGCCACCGGGTGCGGGTGATCGGGGTCGGCCGCGGCCTGCGTGCGCTGGGCGGCGTCAACGTGCTGGCCTCGCTGGAAACCGCGCGCGCCTTGAACACCGATG
>NZ_CAPJ01000020.1 GCF_000331775.1 Xanthomonas translucens pv. translucens DSM 18974 | reverse complement strand
GGATGCGGTGCTCGACGACGCCGCCGGCGCGCTCGCGCCGCTGCTGGCCGCGGCCGATGCCGCGCCGACCACCACCGCCAGCGCTGCCACGCAGACGGATGCTCCCAAGCGCATCGTTGCCGTGACCTCCTGCCCCACCGGCATCGCCCACACCTTCATGGCCGCCGAAGGCCTGCAGCAGGCGGCCAAGACCCTGGGCTACCAGATCCGGGTCGAAACCCAAGGCTCGGTCGGCGCGCAGGACACGCTCAGCGCTGCCGAAATCGCCGACGCCGACCTGGTGCTGATCGCCGCTGACCGCGAAGTGGACCTGTCGCGCTTCGGTGGCAAGCGTCTGTTCAAGAGCGGCACCAAACCGGCGATCAACGACGGCCCCGCGCTGATCCGCAAGGCGCTGGCCGAAGCCGGGGTGCACGCGGCCAGCGGCAACGGCGCCACGCCGGCGAGCAGCGAACGCGGCACCTCGGCCGGCCCGTACAAGCACCTGATGACCGGCGTGTCGTTCATGCTGCCGTTCGTCACCGCTGGCGGCCTGCTGATCGCGCTGGCGTTCGCGCTGGGCGGCATCTACGCCTTCGACGACGCGCACAAGGGTACCCTGGCCTGGTCGCTGTTCCAGATCGGCGCCAAGGCCGGCTTCACTCTGATGGTGCCGGCCCTGGCCGGCTACATCGCCTACTCCATCGCCGACCGCCCCGGCATCGCCCCCGGCATGATCGGCGGCATGGTCGCGGCCAACCTCGGCGCCGGCTTCATCGGCGGCATCTTCGCCGGCTTCATCGCCGGCTACGGCGTGGCCGCGCTGAACCGCGCGATCAAGCTGCCGCGCACCCTGGAAGGGCTCAAGCCGGTGCTGATCCTGCCGGTGCTGGGCACCTTGCTGGTCGGCCTGACCATGCTGTACGTGGTCGGCCAGCCGGTCGCCGAAGCGCTGGCCTGGCTCACCGACTGGCTGCGCGGCATGCAGGGCAGCAGCGCAGTGCTGCTGGGCCTGCTGCTGGGCGCGATGATGGCCTTCGACATGGGCGGGCCGGTCAACAAGGCCGCCTATGCGTTCTCCACTGGCCTGATCGCCAGCCAGGTGTACACGCCGATGGCCGCGGCGATGGTCGCCGGCATGACCCCGCCGCTGGGCATCGCACTGGCCACCTGGGTGTTCCGCAACCGCTTCACCCGCGAGGAGCGCGGCACCAGCGCCGCCACCGGCGTGCTCGGCCTGGCCTTCGTCACCGAAGGCGCGATCCCGTATGCGGCGCGCGACCCGTTGCGCACCATCCCGGCGCTGATGCTGGGGTCGGCGCTGGCCGGCGCGATCTCGATGGCCGCCGGCGCCGAGCTGAAGGTGCCGCACGGCGGCGTGTTCGTGCTGCCGATCCCCAACGCGGTGACCAATCTGGGCATGTACCTGATTGCCCTGCTCGCCGGCACCGTGCTGACCGCGGTGGCGCTGCGCGTGCTGAAGAAGCCCATCGCCGAATAAGTCCTGCGCCGGCGCGCCGCCGGGGGCGATGCCCCTCTCCCGTCGCCCACGGCGGCGCGCCGGCCTCCATCCCACCCCAGGAGTCTCTGCCATGTCCCTCACCCTGCCCCTCACCCGGCGCCTGTCGCTCACCGCCCTGGCCCTCGCCCTCGCCGCCCCGCTGGCCCATGCCCAGGACGCCAGTGACGCGTTCAAGCTCAAGCTCGCCTACACCGGCGAAGCCGCGGTCTCGCTGGACGGCGGCAAGGAACAGGGCAGCGCCTACGCCGGCCAGCTGATGCTCGGCACCGACGTCGACCTGCAGCGGCTGATGGGCTGGAACGGCGCCACGTTGAAGGTCTACGCGATCAACCGCCACGGCACCAACCTGGCCAACAGCGACATCGGCAACAGCACCTCGGTGCAGGAAATCTATGGCGGCCAGGGCACGCGCCTGACCACCTTCACCCTGCAGCAGAAGCTGTTCGACGACCGCCTGGAACTGGAGGCCGGACGCAGCGAGGCCAACGTCGATTTCCTCGGTTCGGCCCTGTGCGGCTACTTCCAGGGCAACTCGTCCTGCGGCAACCCGACCTTCGTGTTCCGCACCAGCAACTTCACCTACTGGCCGGTGTCCAGCTGGGCCGCGCACGCCAAGGCCTGGCTGACCCCGACCGTGTACGTGCACGTCGGCGCCTACGAGGTCAACCCGACCCAGGCCGAAGACGGCCAGCACGGCCTGAACTGGAGCACCCGCGACAGCACCGGGGTGATCGTGCCGTACGCGGTCGGCTACAAGACCGACGCGGCCAGCGTGCGCTTCCCGGCCATGTACGAACTGGGCGGCTGGCAGGACAACTCCGACTACAAGGACCCGCTGACCGACCGCAACGGCACCCCGGCACGGCTCAGCGGCCTGGACTACGCCCCGCGCAACGGCCGCTCCGGCGCGTTCATCCGCTTCGAGCAGCAGGTCACCCGCCCCGACGCCGACAGCGCGCGCGGGCTGGTGCTGTTCGGCTCGGTGCTGAAGGGCACCTCCGGGCAACTGATCGAGGACCACTTCCTGGAGCTGGGCCTGGTCCAGCGCGGCACCTTCGCCAGCCGCGAGCAGGACAACATCGCCTTCGTCGTCACCCAGCAGCGCTACAGCGACAAGGCGCTGGAGGACCTGCGCCTGGCGCGCGCCGCGGCCGGCGGCAGCGGCACCCCGCACAGCTCGCAATACATGATGGAACTGAGCTACGGCATCCAGGTCACCCCGCAGCTGCGCATCGCGCCGAACCTGCACTACATCGTGCACCCGGACCAGTTCAACGAGCCGTCGCGCACCCGCGATCTGCCGAATGCACTGGTCGCCGGCATGCGCGTGGATTGGGCGTTGTAGGGCCGGGATTGGGGATTGCTCGGACCCGGCTGACGCCGACGCCCGCCTGCGCAGACCCGTGTTCTGCGCAGGCGCGGCAAAACAACCTGGCCAGAACGCACGACGCCCCGGCATGCCGGGGCGTCGTGCGTTGGGTCCGTGTCACTCCGTTCGCATGCAACTGCGCCAGTCCATCGGCGCATGCGGGAACGCAACAGGTGGCCGGCGAATCGAGATCCGTTCGATTCCGTGCAAGCGCGCATCCCTGGAGCGGGAGCGATGACGTTGCCGACACGGAAATGATGCGCGCCGACGCGGGCGCTGGCGATCGGCCGACCCCGCGCCCGCCTGTAGGACTTTTCCGACACGGCTCGCGGTGGCCCGGCGCGCCCGCCGCCGCCTGTCCGGCGCGTCCGCGGCACGCTTGCCGCGCAACGGTCACCGCCGCTACATAAACGGATCCCATCGTAGCGGCCTCGCCACCGCCGATTACGACGGTTTTCCAACATCCACGTTGCAAGCATCTCGCGCCATGCGCATCCTGGTTGCCGAAGACGATACGTCCATTGCCGTTGCGTTGCGCGACTCGCTCGCCGAGTGCGGGCACGTGGTGGACCACGTCAACGACGGCGCCGCCGCCGAGCGCGCGCTCAGCACCGAGTCCTACCACCTGCTGGTGCTGGACCTGGGCCTGCCGCGGCGCGACGGCCTGCAGGTGCTGCAACGCGTGCGCGAACGCCGCGACGAGGTCGCGGTGCTGGTGGTGACCGCGCGCGACGGCGTGGAGGACCGCATCCGCGCCCTCGACCAGGGCGCCGACGACTACCTGATCAAGCCGTTCGAGCTGTCCGAGTTCCTGGCCCGCACCCGCGCCCTGCTGCGCCGGCGCAGCAGCGGCGGCATCCCCGAACTGGCCCTGGGCCAGTTGCGGATCAACCTGGCCGGGCGCCGGGTGTGGCTGCAGGACGAACCGCTGGAACTGACCGCGCGCGAGTTCGCGCTGCTGGAAACGCTGCTGATGCGCAGCGGGCGCGTGGTCAGCCGCGGCCAGCTCACCAACGCGCTGTGCGACTGGCAGCACGAGATCACCGACAACGGCCTGGACATCTCCATGCACCGCCTGCGCCGCAAGCTGCACGGCTCCGGGGTCGGCATCCGCACCATCCGCGGCCTGGGCTACCTGCTGGAAGAATCCCGCAGCACGGACGCCGACGCCACCCACGACCCGCAGGCGTCGTGAGCGCGGCCGTGGCAGCCGAGGCGGCGGGCGCGGCCCCCGCCCATCCCAGTTTGCGCCGGCGCCTGCTGGCGTTCCTGCTGATCCCGACCGTGCTGCTGATGCTGGTGGTCTCGGCGCTGTTCTATCTGCTGATGCTCAAGTACTCCAACCATGTCCACGACATGGACTTGAAGGAGGACACGCTGGGCCTGGCCAAGGCAGTCAACGATGCCGGCGCCAGCCTGCCGCTGCCGCTGCAGGCCCGGCGCCTGCTCGAATACAGCAGCGAAGGCCGGGTGTTCTTCGAAGTACGCAGCCGCGACCACGGCGTGATCAGCCACAGCGCGCAGCCGATCCCGGCGCACGACGCGCCGGCCACGCTCGGCCGGGTGGCGCTGCGCGACGAGCGCATGGCCGACGGCACCCCGGTGCGCGTGGCTAGCCTGATCGTGCCGTCGGCATGGGAGGCCAACGACCGCCTGACGATCTCGGTGGCCGAGACCCTGAACGACCGCCACCGGCGGGCGCGCGAGATCCTGATGCTGATGTTGCCGACCGAACTGCTGCTGACCTGCTCGCTGCTGGCGCTGGTCTGGCATGGCGTGCGCGTGGGCCTGCGACTGCTGCAACCGGCGGTGCGCCGGCTCGACGACAGCCAGCGCGACCTCAGCCCGGTGTCCGGCCCCGACATCCCGATCGAAGTGCTGCCGCTGACCCAGGCCATCGACGGCCTGCTCGGCCGCCTCAAGCAACTGATGGCGCTGCAGGAACGCTTCGTCGCCGACGCCGCGCACCAGCTGCGCACGCCGCTGGCGGGGCTGAGCATGCACGTGCAGCGCGCCCAGGCCAGCACCCGCCCGCAGGACACCGCGCAGGCGCTGCAGCACATCCGCCAGCTGACCGACCGCGCGATCCGCAGTTCCACCCAATTGCTGGCGCTGACCCGCGCGCAGGCGCCGCGCGAGAACATCCGCCCGCTGCTGCCGCTGGACCTGGCCGTGTGGCTGCCGCAGGCACTGGGCGAGCGCATTCCCGACGCGCTGCAGGCCGGGGTCGACCTGGGCTACGACGACGACAGCGCCGACGGCGGGCCGGCCTGGATCGCCGCCGACGCCTGGTCGCTGCGCGAGCTGCTCGACAACCTGCTCGACAACGCCTTCAAGCATGCCGCCGGCAGCATGGTCACGGTCAGCCTGTGCCGCCAGCCGCAGCACCTGCAGCTGGCGGTCGACGATGCCGGCGCGGGCGTGGACGAGGCCTTGTTGCCGCGCCTGGGCGAACGCTTCTTCCGCGCCCCGGATGCGCCCGAAGGCGGCACCGGCCTGGGCCTGGCCATCGTCGCCAGCATCGCCGCACGCCACCACGCGCCGCTGCGCTATCGGCGCTCGGCGCTGGGCGGCCTGCGCGTGGAGCTGGAGTTGCCGGCCAGCGCAGCACCCACCGCATGAGCCGGCGCCGTGCCTCCCGGCTGGCCGGCCTTGCCGTGCTGAGCGCCGCAGCGCTGGCCGGTTGCGTCAGTACCCCGCTGCCCGACCTGACGCAGCCGTTGCCGCGGCAGTGGACATCGCTGCCGGCCGCGGCTACCCCACGGCCGGCCGGCAGCGCCTGGTGGCAGGACTTCCACGATCCGCAACTCGACGCCCTGGTGGCGCAGGCGCTGCACGACGACCTCGACGTGGCCCAGGCGCTGGCCAGGCTGCGCGCGGCGCGGCGCATGGACCGCGTGGCCACGGCCAAGCTGAAGCCGCAGCTGCATGCGCGCACCGAGGAACCGATCGACCCCGACGCCAGCGCCTCGTTCCTGGTCGCCGGCTTCGACGCGGAGTGGGAACTGCCGCTGTTCGGGCGCGGCGAAGCCGCGCGCCGCCTGGGCCGCGGCGACCTGCAGGCGGCGCAGGCCAGCCTCGCCCAGGTCCGCACCGCCACCGTCGCCGACGTGGCGCGCAACTGGATCGAACTGCGCCATGCGCAACAGGCCGAA
>NZ_CAPJ01000021.1 GCF_000331775.1 Xanthomonas translucens pv. translucens DSM 18974 | reverse complement strand
CAGGCCGGCATCGACGGGGTCAAGGCGGCGCTGCTGTTCGAGGTCCTGGGCAAGCAGGCCGGCGACGATCCGGGACGCGCGGCGGCCACGCTGAAGCGGCTGCCGCTGACTCTGCTGCGCCCGCGTCCGCTGGCCGAGGCGATCAGCAGCGCCGGCGGCGTGCGCCTGGAAGCGCTGGACCCGGCGCTGATGCTGCGCGCCCTGCCCGGCACCTTCTGCGCCGGCGAAATGCTCGACTGGGAAGCGCCAACCGGCGGCTACCTGCTCAGCGCCTGCTTCGCCAGCGGCCTGCGTGCCGGGCGCGGTGCGGTGGCGTGGCTGCAGCAACGCGGGCGCGACTGAGCCGCGCCCGCATCGCCGAGGCAGCTCAGAGGTCGGCGATCCGCACGCGGCGTTCGGGATCGCGCTTGGCGCTGTACATGGCCTCGTCGGCACGCTGGATCAGCAAGGCCGGATCGAATTCAGGGCCGGTCTGCAGCGCGATGCCGATGCTGGGCTGCAACGGCAGGCGCTGTCCGTCGACCACGCAACCGTCGTGCGCGGCGGCCAATACCCGCGCCGCTGCCGCCTGCGCTTCGCTGCGGGCGTCGGCCAACTGGTCCAGCAGCACCACGAACTCGTCGCCGCCCAGGCGCGCGATGAAGTCCTGCTCGCGCAGGCAGGCCCTGAGCAAGCGCGCGAAATGCACCAGCACCGCGTCGCCGGCGTGATGGCCGAAACGGTCGTTGACCGTTTTGAAATCGTTGAGGTCCAGAAACATCACCGCGACCTGTTCGGCGCCGCGGCGACCGGGCTGGGCCAGCAGCCCGCGCAGGGCCTCGTTCCACGCCATCCGGTTCGGCAGCCCGGTCAATTCGTCGCGCAGCGCGCGCGCTTCCATCAGCCGCGCCAGCCGCGTTTGCCCGGTAATGTCGCTGATCATGATGTGGAAGCCGGGGCGCGCCGGCGCCATGGAATCGTCGGGCACGTAGTTGGAGTGCATCACCCGCAGTTCGCCGGCCGCGTCGCGCAATTCCGTATCGAAATGCTGCGCCTCGCCGTCCAGCACCCGCTGCAGATAGGGCCGGATCCTGTCCATGTGCTGCGCATCCAGCAGGTCCGGCACGCGCCGGCCGACGATCGCCGCCGGCGCCAGCGCGAACCAGTCCGCATAGGGCTTGTTGACGAACTGATAGCGCAATTGGCTGTCGACGTAGGCGATCAGGGTCGGCGCGTTGTCGGCGATCGTGCGTAGCTGCGCTTCGCTGTGGCGCAGGCGCGCCTCGGCCAGGTACTGCTCGGTGATGTCCTGAATCTGCGCCACCAAGTGCAGCGGCCGCTGGTGTTCGTCGCGCACCAGCGACACCGCCTGGCGGGTCCACAGCGTGGTGCCGTCGCGGCGCAGGTAGCGCTTGTCGAGGTGATAGCCGCTGCGTTGCCCGGTCACCAGTTCGGCCGCCAGGGCCAGGTCCGGGGCGACATCCTGCGGATGGCTGAGCTGGGGAAAATCCAGCGCCAGCAGTGCGTCGCGGTCGTAGCCCAGCATCGCGCACAAGGCGTCGTTGACCTCGAGCCAGGCGCCTTGCAGCGAGACCAGGGCCATGCCGTGCGTCGCCGCCGAGAACGCGCCGGAGAACCGTTGCCCGGCCAGCAGCGCGGCGCGCAGGGCCTGGCGTTCGACGGTGACGTCGCGCATCACGCAGACCGCACCCAGCGCGCGTCCGTCGGCGTCGTGCAGCCGCTCGGCGCTGCACAGCACGCTGCGCGGCGGCTGTCCGGCGGCGGCGACGACGATCTCCGCATCGCGTACCGATTCGCCGCGCCAGGCGCGGAACAGCGGGACCTGCTCGCTGTCGAGCAGGCGCCGGCCATCGGCGTCGAACAGGTCGAAATACCGCGCCCATTGCGCCGGCGGCAATGCGCGCGGATCGGTGCCGTGCCAGGCGCGCGCGACCCGGTTGAACTGGGCCAGCGTGCCGTCCGCGGCACACGACACGACCGCATCGGGCACCGTCTCCAGCAACAGGTTCAGCATCTGCGCCTGGGTCCGCGCCGCGCGTGCGTCGCGCCGCGCCTCCAGTTGCATCGTCACCTGCGCGGCCAGGCGCCGCAGCCCTTCGCGGTGCGCCGTGCCCAGCTGCCGCGGCATGGTGTCGATCACGCCAAGGCTGCCGTAGAGATAGCCGCCGCTGCCGCGCAAGGGCATGCCGGCATAGAAACGGATATGCGGCGGCCCCTGCACCAGCGGATTGCCGGCGAAGCGCGGATCCTGCAAGGCATCCGGCACTTCCAGCAATTCCGGCGACAGTAGCGCATGCGCACAGAACGCCAGTTCGCGCGGCGTCTGCGCCACGTTCAGGCCGCGGCTGGCCTTGAACCACTGGCGGTGTTCGTCGATCAGCGTGACCAGCGCGATCGGCACGTCGCACAGCTGACTGGCCAGCCAGATCAGGTCGTCGAAGACCGGCTCCGGCGGCGTGTCCAGCATGCCCAGTTCGGCCACCGCGCGCAGCCGCTGCAGTTCATCGGCGGGCAATGGCGCGGGGATGAAGCCGAGGGGCGGTCGCTGAGACATACGCGGCAAGTGGCACGGGACCCGGTCACGATAACTGGCCGCGGGCGGCGATGGCAGTTGAACGATCGCGGTTGGCGACATGCACCACATAGTGCGTGCTGCACACCTGGCGCACGCAGCGGGTGCGCAGCGCCCACATCGCGGCGATATCGACGTGCCCGCACCGCGCCTGGCGGCGGCGCAGCGGCGCTCATCGCGCCTTGCTGTCGCGCAGGCGGCGGATCCGCACCGGCGGCTGGAACGAATCGCTCCGCGCATCGGCCCAGTACTCCTGGAACACCGCGTGGTCGGGCACGCCGTCGCGCAGCAGTTCGCCCGGCTCCAGGTAGCGATACAGCGAGGCCAGCGAACGGATCTCGACCTGCGAGATGCGCCGCAGGATGTGCTCCGGCCCCAGTTGCGACGGATCCGCCAGGCCGGCGGCGCTGAGCAATTCGCACAGCGCACGCAGGGTGTTGGCGTGGTAGTGCTGCACCCGCACCGCCTTGTCGGTGGGATCCAGGTGCTTCCAGCGGCGTTGGTCCTGGGTGGCGATGCCGGTCGGGCAGCGGTCGCTGTGGCAGCTCAGCGACTGGATGCAGCCCAGCGCGAACATGAAGCCGCGCCCGGCGTTGCACCAGTCCGCGCCCAGCGCCAGGGTGGGCGCGATGTCGAAGGCGCTGGTGATCTTGCCGGCCGCGCCGAGCTTGATCCGCTGGCGCAGGTCCAGCCCGACCAGGGTGTTGTGCACCAGCAGCAGTGCCTCGTGCATCGGCACGCCGACATGGTCGATGAACTCGGCCGGTGCCGCGCCGGTGCCGCCTTCGGCACCGTCGATGACGATGAAGTCCGGGTACAGCCCGCTTTCCTGCATCGCCTTGGCGATCGCGAACCACTCCCACGGATGCCCGATCGCCAGCTTGAAGCCACTCGGCTTGCCGCCAGACAACGCGCGCAGCCGGGCCACGAACTGCAGCAGTTGCAGCGGCGTGGAGAACGCCGAATGGCGCGACGGCGACACGCAATCCTGGCCCATCGCCACGCCGCGGGTGGCGGCGATCTCGGCGCTGACCTTGGCCGCCGGCAGCACCCCGCCATGCCCGGGCTTGGCGCCCTGCGACAGCTTGACCTCGATCATCTTGACCTGCGCCGGGGTGGCGTTGGCGACGAAGCGCTCCTCGCTGAAACGCCCGTCCGCGTCGCGGCAGCCGAAGTAGCCCGAGCCGATCTCCCACACCAGGTCGCCGCCGCATTCGCGGTGATACGGCGAGATGGAACCTTCGCCGGTGTCGTGGTAGAAGCCGCCGCGGCGCGCGCCTTCGTTGAGCGCGCGGATGGCATTGGCCGACAGCGCGCCGAAGCTCATCGCCGAGATGTTGAACACGCTGGCCGAGTACGGCTGCGCGCAGCCGGCGCCGATGGTCACGCGGAAATCGTGATGCGCGATCTCGCTGGTCGCCAGCGAGTGGTTGATCCACTCGTAGTCGGTGGCGTAGGCGCTGCGCAAGGTGCCGAACGGCACCACGTCCATCACGTTCCTGGCCCGCTGGTAGACCAGGGCACGCTGCTGGCGCGAGAACGGCGCCTCCTCGATACGCTCTGCAGGAAGTACTGGCGCATCTCCGGGCCGACCGATTCCAGGCCGTAACGGAAGTGCGCGAGGATCGGATAGTTGCGCCGCAGCGTGCTGCGCGTCTGCACTAGATCCCAGGTACCGAGCAGGGCCAGGATCGCGAAGGCGGCCACGCCCCAGCCCCACAACGGCCAGATCGCGCACAGGGCGATGGACAGCGCCAACAGCATGCAGCTGGCGGCATAGGCTAGGTAGCGGTGCATCGCGTTCCTCGCGAGTTTCGGAAGCCCGCGAGTGTAGGCGGTGCATGCCGGCAATGGCGCTGGCGCCGCCGACCGCCCGCTTGGGCGGTGTGCCGCGCGTGCGCCGCTGTGCGCTACAGCCGGTCGTCCACCGCTTCGCGCGGCCACACCGACTTGACGTCGTAGACCACCAGATTCGGCGTGCCCAGGGCGCGGATCTGCGCGGCATCGAAACCGCGGTATTCGTCGTGCGCCACCGCCAACACCACCGCGTCGTAGCGGCCGGCGACCGGCGACGGCAGCAACTCCACGCCGCCATGTTCGCGCGCCAGCTGCGGCGCGGCCCACGGGTCGCAGGCGTCCACCTGCGCGCCGCTGGCGGCCAGCGCCTGCACCAGCTCCAGCGCGCGGCTGTTGCGCAGGTCCGGGCAGTTCTCCTTGAAGGTGACGCCGAGCACCAGGATCGTGGCCGCGGCCATGTCCACGCCCTTGTCCGCCAGCAGCGCCTGCACCCGCGCCGCGACATGCGCACCGACCCGATTGTTGACCTGGCGCGCGGTGTGGATCAGGTCCGGGTGGTAGCCCATGCTCTCGGACTTGTGCAGCAGGTAGTACGGATCCACGCCGATGCAGTGGCCGCCGACCAGCCCGGGTCGGAACGGCAGGAAGTTCCACTTGGTGCCGGCGGCCTCCAGCACGTCTTGGGTATCGATGCCGAGGCGGTCGAAGATCAGCGCCAGTTCGTTGACCAGGGCGATGTTGACGTCGCGCTGGATGTTCTCCACCACCTTCGCCGCCTCGGCCACGCGGATCGACGGCGCACGCCAGGTGCCGGCGCCGATGATGCTCGCGTACAGCGCATCCACTGCATCGGCGGCCGCGGCGCTGGAGCCGGAGGTGATCTTGCGGATGTCGGCCAGGCGCCGCTGGCGATCGCCCGGGTTGACCCGCTCCGGGCTGTAGCCGCAGTGGAAATCCTCGTTGAAACGCAGGCCCGAGCCTTGTTCCAGCAGCGGCACACACACCTCTTCGGTGGTGCCCGGATACACCGTGGATTCGTAGATCACCAGGTCGCCGCGCTTGAGCACGCCGGCGAGCAGCTCGCTGGCCTGGCGCAGCGGCTGCAGGTCGGGCTGCTCGTAAGCGTCGATCGGGGTCGGTACGGTGACGATGTAGACGTTGCGGTCGCGCAAGGCGGCGGCATCGTCGCTGTAGCGCAGGTGCACGCCGGCGCGCAGTTCGTCCGGCTCCATCTCCAGGGTCTGGTCGTGACCGTCGCGCAACTGCGCCACGCGCTGCGCGTCGATGTCGTAGCCGAGAGTGTCGTAGCGCGCGCCGAACGCCACCGCCAACGGCAAGCCGACATAGCCCAGGCCGATGACGGCGATGCGCAGCTGCGCGGGATCGAACACGAGAGCGACGGGCATGCCGTTCCTTTCAGGGCGCCGCGACGGCGCTGTGAGCCGGAGGCGCGGGTGGTCGCGGAAGTGCGGACGTCCGCGGCGCGGACCCACGACCATGGTAAGCGCCGCGGCGGCGCGCTCCAAGCGGGCCTGCACGGCGCGTTCCCGCTGCGCGCGCGGCATTGCGCAATGGCTGCGCATGCAACGGTTCTTGCCACCGCCGCGACGTGGATGTGACCTGGCCTTTACGCCGCACACCCTATGCTCGACCAACGCTTCTGCGCAATTCAGCAACACCCCCCCAACTACAGGAGATCTCGCCGTGAGCCATGCTCCTAGCCTGCTCGTGGATGTCGAAGCCGAACTGGCGCATTGGAAGATGCTGCACGGGGAAGGCAAGCTGGGCCCACAGTCCTTCAGCGAGCATGCGCGCCTGATCAAAATGGCCTGCGACGTGTTCCTGCAACTGCCGCGCGAGCCCAACGCGGTGCGCATGCAGCGCCTGCGCCAACGCTACGACGCCGAGCATCCGTGGCCACGCATCGCTTGGAGCGACGCCGAGGCGCTGGTGCTGGGCTGCTGGGCCAGACTGGACGGTTCGGAGCGACGCGATACCCATCCCGATCCGACCCCTGTCCCGGCCTGACGCTGGAGATCAGCGCAGGCTCGACCCGCGCACGATGCAGCGACCGCTCAGCACCACTTTGCGCATCGGCAGGGTCGGCGCATTCAGCCGCTCCAGCAGCAATGACATCGCGGTACGGCCCATGTCTTCCACCGGCTGTTCGATCACGGTAATGCCCGGCTCGACCAGATCGGTCCAGCTCTCGTTGTCGAACCCGGCCAGCGCCAGCTCCTGCGGAATGCGCAGGCCGGCGCCGCGCGCGGCCTTCAGCGCGCCCATCAACAACAGGCTGTTGCTGGCCACCAGCGCCTCGGGGCGCTCCGGTTGCGCCAGCCACGCCTGTACCTCGGCCGTCGCCGCCTCCGCGCTCGGCGCCACCTCGCGGTAGCTCGGCGCCAGGCCGTGCGCCTGCATTGCCGCCAGATAGCCGTCGCGGCGTTCGGCGGCGGTGCTGCTGGTCTTGCCGAACAGACCGCCAATGCGGCGCAAGCCGCGCTCGGCCAGGTGCTCGATCAAGCTCGCCATCGCCGCGGCATTGTCCAGCACCACGCTATCGTGCACGCCGGCCTTGCCGGCGCGGTCGAGGAGCACCACCGGGTAATCGAAATTCAGTTTGGGCAGCTGACTCTGGGTGGTACGGGTCGGCGCGAAGATCAGCCCACTGACCCGCTCCTCCTGCATCAGTTGCAGGTACAGCGCCTCGCGTTGCGGATCCTCGTCGGTATTGCACAAGATCACGCGCATGCCGGCGCGGTAGGCCACGTCCTCGACCGCGCCGATCGCCGCGGTGAAGAACGGGTTGCGGATGTCAGCCACGATCAGCCCGACGATCCCCGAATGCTGAGAGCGCAGCCGCCGCGCCATCAGGTTGGGCCGGTAGCCGGTCTCGCGCACCGCCGCCTCGACCCGCGCCCGCACCTCCTCGCTGACCGGGCCCTGGCCCAGCGCCCGCGACACGGTCGAGGTCGAGACCCCGGCCACCCGCGCCACATCGTGGATCCTGACTGTCACTGGCAACGTTCCCGCAAAATTCCCACCGCAACCCCCTTCCAAGTGGCCGGATTCGATAGTAGCACCGACATTTCTGTAATAAATTGTGCAGTGCACATTGACGCGAAGGTGGGAACGTTCCCACACTGCGCCACTCGCTGCCCCAGATCTTCGAAGGATGCCCCCGCGTGACCCAGACGAATCTCCCCGTGTTGGTCGCCAGCGAACTGGTCCGCGTCAACGTCCAGGTACGCGACAAGGCCGACGCCATCGCCCAGGCTGCGCAACTGCTGGTCGCCGCCGGCTGCGTGCCGCCGGCCTACGCGGCCAGCATGCTGCGCCGCGAGGCCCTGGCCAACACCTTCCTCGGCCACGGCGTGGCGATCCCGCACTGCACCGGCGACGACCGCCATCTGGTCCAGCGCGACGGCATCGCGGTGCTGCAGATCCGCGACGGCGTGGAGTGGAATCCCGGCCAGACCACCCACCTGGTGGTCGCCATCGCCGCGCAGTCCGACACCCACATCACCCTGCTTCGGCGCCTGACCCGGCTGATCCAGGACCAGCCGCGGCTGGGCGCGCTGTTCGCCAGCGACGACCCGCAGGCGATCGTCGACGCGCTGAGCCAGGATGCGGTCGCTGCGGCAAGCGGGAAGCCGGTCGCCGACTTCGGCGAGCGCTTCGAATGGACCGTCGCCTACCCCACCGGCCTGCATGCGCGCCCGGCCACGCGCTGGGTGGAAACCGCGCGCGGTTTCGCCGCCAGGATCCAGGTGCGTGCCGGCGAGCACATCGGCGACGCCAAGAACCTGGTGTCGCTGCTGCAGCTGGGCCTGCATGCCGGCGACACGGTGACCATCTCGGCCGAAGGCCAGGACGCCGCAGCCGCGCTGGCGCGGCTGCGCAGCGTCATCGACGGCCTCACCGCCCAGGAGAAAGCCGACGCGCAGGCCGCAGCGCAACGCCGTGCCGCACCGGTCACCGGCTGGACCCCGCCGCAGGCGCAACCGGCCATCGTCGGCATCGGCGCCAGTCCGGGCCTGGCGATCGGCGTGGTGCACAAGCTGGCCGGCAACGACGGCCCGGTACCGGACGCGCCGGTGCCGCTCAGCGACGGCGGCGCGCTGCTGCACGACGCGCTGCTGCGCACCCGCCAGCAATTGCAGGCGATCGAGGACGACACCCGTCGCCGGCTCGGCGCCGGCGACGCGGCGATCTTCCGCGCCCAGGCCGAACTGCTCAACGACACCGACCTGATCACCCTGGCCTGCCAGCTAATGGTCGAAGGCCACGGCGTGGCCTGGTCCTGGCAGCAGTCGGTCGAGCGCATGGCCAACAAGCTGTCGGCGCTGGGCAACGCGGTGCTGGCCGGACGCGCCAGCGACCTGCGCGACGTCGGCCGCCGGGTGCTGACCCAGATTGATCCGAGCCTGGCCAGCGGCAGCCTGGAGCACCTGCCAGAGAGTCCCTGCATCCTGCTCGCCAGCGACCTGTCGCCGTCGGACACCGCGCACCTGGACACCAGCCGCGTGCTCGGCCTGGCCACCGCGCTGGGCGGGCCGACCTCGCATACCGCGATCCTGTCGCGCACCCTGGGCCTGCCGGCGCTGGTCGCCGGCGGTCCCGACCTGCTCGACCTGGACGACGGCGCCACCGTCATCGTCGACGGCAACAGCGGCCGCCTGTACCTGGCGCCGTCGGAGGCCGACCTGGCCTCGGCCCGCGCCTACATCGAAGCACAACGCCAGCTGCGCGAGCGCGAGGCCGAGCAGCGCAACCAGCCGGCGCAGACCCAGGACGGCCATCGCGTGGAGATCGGCGCCAACGTCAACCTGCCCGAACAAGTGCCGATGGCGCTGGCGCAGGGCGCCGAGAGCGTGGGCCTGATGCGCACCGAATTTCTGTTCCTGGAGCGCGGCAGCACGCCCAGCGAGGACGAGCAGTACGCCACTTACATGGCGATGGCCAAGGCGCTGGACGGCCGTTCGCTGATCGTGCGCGCGCTGGACATCGGCGGCGACAAGCAGGTCGCGCACCTGAACCTGCCGCGCGAGGACAACCCGTTCCTCGGCGTGCGCGGCGCGCGCCTGCTGCTGCGCCGCGCCGACCTGCTGCAACCGCAGCTGCGCGCGCTGTACCGCGCGGCCAAGGACGGCGCCAAGCTGGCGATCATGTTCCCGATGATCACCTCGGCGGCGGAGATCGTCGCGCTGCGCGCCGCGTGCGAGCGCCTGCGCGTGGAGCTGGACGCGCCGGAGGTGCCGCTGGGCATCATGATCGAAGTGCCGGCCGCGGCGATCCAGGCCGACGCGCTGGCGCGGCATGCCGACTTTTTCTCGATCGGCACCAACGACCTGACCCAGTACACGCTGGCGATCGACCGGCAGAACCCGGATCTGGCCGCCGAGGCCGACAGCCTGCATCCGGCGGTGCTGCGCCTGATCCGCACCACGGTCGAAGGCGCCGCGCGTCACGGGCGCTGGGTCGGCGTGTGCGGCGGCCTGGCCGGCGATGCGTTCGGAGCGGCGCTGCTGACCGGGCTGGGCGTGCACGAGCTGTCGATGACCCCCAACGACGTGCCGGCGGTGAAGGCGCGCCTGCGCGGCAGCCGCCTGGACGCGCTGCAGGCCTTGGCGCTGCAGGCGCTGGACTGCGAGAGCGCGGCCGAGGTGCGCGCGCTGGACGGAACCGGCGCATGAGCGTGCAGGCCGTCAGCGTCAGCCTGAACCCGGCGATCGACCTGACCGTGGCGATCGACCGGCTGCAGCCCGGCCAGGTGCATCGCGCCAGCAGCGCGCACGCCATCGCCGGCGGCAAGGGCATCAACGTCGCCGCCTGCCTGGCCGATGCCGGCATCGCCACGGCCGCGCTCGGCGTGCTCGGCGCCGGCAACGCGCACCTGTTCGAGACCCTGTTCGCCGCACGCGGCATCGACGACCGCTGCCTGCGCGTGTCCGGCGACACCCGTACCAACCTCAAGCTGGTCGCCGCCGACAGCGGCGCCACCACCGACATCAACCTGCCCGGCCTGCCGCTGGGCGCGGCCGAGCTGCAGGCGGTCGGCGCACGCCTGGACGAGCTGCTGCGCCCGGGCCTGCCGGTGGTACTGACCGGCAGCCTG
>NZ_CAPJ01000022.1 GCF_000331775.1 Xanthomonas translucens pv. translucens DSM 18974 | reverse complement strand
GTGCAACCAGCCGGCTATCCGCAGGCCGTGTAGGAGCGGCTTCAGCCGCGACGAACCAAGCAGGCCACCTCCGCCGCCGCGGCCGCGGCAGCGGGCGAAGCGCTTGGCGATCGTCCCGGGCGCCGGCTGTTCAAGCGTCTGCAGCGCCGCGACGCTCCAGGGCAGCGCCCAGGCCATCGGCCACCGCGATCGTTTGCGCGCCGACCATGCCTTTGTGCACATCCGCGCGCGCCGCGCCGCGGCCTAGCATGCCGGCTCCCCTTGTGCCGAGCGCCCTCCCCGTGTCGAACCTGTCCAAGCAGCTGCTGGCGGCGTTGTTGCTGGCCTTGCTGCCGATCTCCACCGCCTTGGCCGATGCTGCCGACGCTGCCGACACGCCAGACAAAACCGATAAAGCCGACAGCGCCGAGCCGGCCAGGCCGGCCGCGCTGCCGGCCGATGCGAACGTGCGCCAGGTCACCCACGTGGACGGCAAGTCGCTCGGCTACACCGCCACGGTCGGCACGCTGCCGGTGAAGGACGCGCAGGGCAAGACCGTCGCCGACGTGGTGTTCACCGCCTACACCGTGGACGGCAAGGACCGCCCGGTCACCTTCGCCCTGAACGGCGGTCCCGGCGCGGCCTCGGTCTACCTCAACCTGGGCGCGATCGGGCCGAAGGTGGTCAGCTTCGGCAGCGAGGGCGACAGCGCCTCGGCGCCGGCGACGCTGCACGACAATCCGGGCACCTGGCTGGACTTCACCGACCTGGTGTTCATCGACCCGGTCGGCACCGGCTTCAGCCGTGCGCGGGTCGCCGACGAGCAGGCCAAGAAGCTGTTCTACACCCCGCAGGCCGACATCGAATACCTGTCGCGCACGATCTACGACTGGCTGCTGAAGAACCAGCGCCTGCAGTCGCGCAAGTATCTGGTCGGCGAGAGCTACGGCGGCTTCCGCGGCCCGCGCATCACCCATTACCTGCAGACCAAGCTGGGCGTGGCGATGAATGGCGTGGTGCTGGTCTCGCCGCTCCTCAACCCGAGCCTGGACGACAACGGCGACGTATCGCCGCTGGCGTGGATGCTGACCCTGCCCTCGATCGCCGCCGCGCATCTGGAGCGCGAGCAGCGGCTGACCCCGGAAGCGATGCGCCAGGTGATCGACTACACCCGCGGCGACTACGTCACCGCACTGCTGCGCGGGCGCTCGGATGCGGCCGGCAGCGAACGCATGATCCAGCAGGTAGCGGCGATGACCGGGCTGGACCCGGTGTACGTGCGCCGCGCCGGCGGCCGCCTGGAGACCCAGGCCTACCTGCGCGAGGTGTTCCGCGACAAGGGCCAGCTCGGCAGCCGCTACGACTCCAACGTCACCGCATTCGACCCGTTCCCGAACGCGCCCGAGCAGCGCGCCAACGACCCGCTGCTGGACAGCATCATCGCCCCGACCACCACCGCGATGGTCGACTTCGTGACCCGCGTGGTCGGCTGGAAGGTGGACGCACGCTACCAGGCGCTGAACTACGACGTGAACAAGCTGTGGGACTGGAACGACGAACTGCGCAAGGGCTCGGTGACCGAGCTGCGCCAGGCGGTGGCGATCGACCCCAGGCTGCGGGTGCTGATCGTACACGGCTGGAACGACCTGTCGTGCCCTTTCATGGGCTCGGTGCTGACCGTGGACCAGATGCCGGTGATGGGCAACGACCCGACCCGGGTGCAGGTCAGGAACTATCCGGGCGGCCACATGTTCTACAACCGTCCTGATAGCCAGCGGGCGTTGCGTGGGGATGTAATGGCGATGTATCGGGCTAATTGAATCGGGACTCGGGACTCGAAGAACGGAAGTCGGTAGAGCTTCAGTTCGCGGCGCGGCGCTCTTCCGAGTCCCGAGTCCCGGGTCCCGAGTCCCGACATCACCCCACCCAGCCGAACAACGCGAACATCCGGAAGATCAAATACGCCACCCCGGCCGCGGCCGGGATGGTCAGGATCCAGGCCCAGACGATGCGCTCGATCACGCCGAAGCGCAGCGAGCGCGGGTTCTTGGCGAAGCCCACGCCCATGATCGCGGTAGAGATGCTGTGGGTGGTGGACACCGGCATGCCGAAGTGCGCGGCCAGGGTCAGGATCGTCGCCGAGCTGGTTTCCGCGGCGAAGCCGTGGATCGGGTGCAGCTTGACCATCTTGTGGCCCAGCGTCTTGATGATCTTCCACCCGCCGGAGGCAGTGCCGGCGGCCATCACCACCGCGCAGGTCAGCACGATCCAGGTGGCGATGCCCTGCCCCGCGCTGGCCGCCGGATGCAGGAATGCCAGCCAGGACGGCAGGTCGTCCAGCGCGCCGGTGCTCTGCGCGCCGATCAGGGTCATGGCGATGATGCCCATGGTCTTCTGCGCGTCGTTGTGGCCGTGCGCATAGCCCATGTAGGCGGCCGAGGCGATCTGCGCCTTGCCGAAGAAGGCGTTGACCCAGCGCGGCCGCGCCAGCCGCCCGATGCGGCCGCCGAGCGCGGCCATGCCGGCGATGATCGCCCACAGCAGCAGCATCACCGCGATGCCGAGCAGGAAGCCGGCGATCGGCGAGGTGATCATCGGCACGAACACCTTCCACAGCAGGCCCTTGTTCCTGGCCCAGTCGCCGACGTTCTGCGACCAGATCAGCGCGCCCCAGTTGTTGTGCGCGGCGGCCAGGCCGGCGCCGCACAGGCCGCCGATCAGCGCGTGCGAGGACGAGGACGGCAGGCCTTTCCACCAGGTGATCAGGTTCCAGACGATGCCGCCGAGCAGCGCGCACAGGATCACCTGCGGGGTGACCGTGACCACGTCGGTGTTGAGCAGGCCCGAGGCGATGGTCATCGCCACCGCGGTGCCGGTCAGCGCGCCGAGCAGGTTCATGCCGGCGGCCAGGATCACCGCCCAGCCGGGGCTGAGCACCTTGGTCGCGACCACGGTGGCGATGGAGTTGGCGGTGTCGTGGAAGCCGTTGATGAACTCGAACACCAGCGCTGCCAGGATCACGATCAGAACCAGCGTCAGCATGGTGCGCTCCTCGCGCCGAAGGCCGACGTCGCGGCGGCGGGCATGGCGGCGCGGCCGCGCCGGCAGCGGATCCGTCCTGTGACCATTACGAATTCTTCAGCACGATCTGGTAGACCACCACGCCGGCCTCGCGGCAGCGGTCGATGGCCTTCTCCAAGATCTCGAAGAACTCCTTGAGCAGGAACATCTGCAGGTTGTCCAGGCGCCCGGAGTAGATGTCGCGGTACAGCTCCAGCATCAGCCGGTCGGCCTCGTTCTCCAGCGAGCGCAGCCGGTCGTTGAGCGCGCTCATCCGGTCCAGGTGCATGTTGCGCAGGTCGTGGACCATCTCCACCACCACCGCCGCGGCCTGTTCCAGCATCGCCGCGCGCGGCGCGAAGTCGATGTGCTCCAGGTGCTGCACCGCCAGCGAATAGCGGTCGGCGAACTTCTCCACCTGCTTGGGGATCTTGTACAGCGCCGAACCCAGCGCCTCGATGTCCTCGCGCTCGATCGGGGTCATGAAGCTGTCGACCAGGGCCTGGCCGATCTTGTCGGCGGCGGCGCGCTCGCGTAGCCGCGCCAGTTTGAAGGCGTCCAGCGCCGGTTGCCGGTCCGACTCGCGCATCATCGAATGCAGCGCCCTAGTGCTGTCGTAGGCGGCCTGCGCCGCCTCGTCGAGCAGGGTGTAGAACTGCTTGCCGGAACCGAAGATGGTCTGCAACGAGAACATGAAACGCGCTTCCCGCCGTCGCGGGAGGGACGGCACCGGGGCGGAATTATGACCGTTTGCTGACAAAACGGGGGAATCCGGCGACCGGCGGCAGCGCGTCGGCGGCGCGTGGACGCCGCCGCCGTCCGGGTTTGCTACCATGCAGCCGCGCCGTCGCTAGGCGCACCCTATGGACGACCACCCTAGCCCCCCTCCTCCGCGCCGCCTCGGCGCCCATTTTCCCGCTTCCCTTGCCGCCAGGGAGCGCGCGCATGCTTGAACTATTGGTCGTGGCAGCCTTGGTGCTGCTGAACGGCTTCTTCGCGATGTCCGAGATGTCGCTGATGACCTCGCGCAAGAGCCGCCTGAAGCAGATGGCGCAATCCAGCGCGCGCGCGGCCAAGGCGCTGGCGCTGGCAGAGAACCCGGAAAACTTCCTGTCCACGGTGCAGATCGGCATCACCGCGATCGGCATCCTGACCGGCGTGTTCGGCGGCGACGCCATCGGCGAGGCGATCGCGGCCAAGCTGCAGTCGCTGTTCCCGGCGCTGTCGGACACCTTCAGCCTGATCGGGCAGCCGCAGCCCTGGTCGGCGGTGATCGGCAAGACCCTGGCGATCGTGCTGATCACCTTCCTGACGCTGATCTTCGGCGAACTGGTACCCAAGCGCCTGGCGCTGACCCGCTCGGAAGTCATCGCCGGCGTCGTCGCGGTGCCGATGAGCTGGCTGGCCCTGGTCGCCGCGCCGGCGGTATGGGTGCTGTCGCGCTCGACCCGGCTGGTGCTGCGCATGCTCGGCCTGGGCAACGAACAATCGGCGTCGGTGACCGAAGAGGAGATCCGCATGCTGGTCGCCGAGAGCCACGAGGCCGGCGTGATCGACAGCCACGAGCGCGACATGATGAACCGGGTCATGCGCCTGGGCGACCGCACCGCCGACAGCCTGATGACGCCGCGCAACCGCATCGCCTGGCTCGACGCCAATGCCGAGCCGGAGCGCAACTTCCAGGCGATGCGCGAGCACGAGTTCTCGCGCTATCCGGTGTACCGCGGCAGCGACCAGGACATCGCCGGCGTGCTGGAAGTGAAATCGCTGGTCACGCGCATGGACGGCGACGCCACCCAGCTGTTCCAGAGCCTGCGCGAGACCTTGTTCGTCTCCGAGTCCACCCACGCGATGAAACTGCTGGAGATCTTCCGCGAGGAACAGCAGTCGATGGCGCTGGTGGTGGACGAGTACGGCGAGATCCAGGGCCTGGTCACGATCAGCGACCTGATGGGCGCGGTGGTGGGGCGCCTGCAGTCGGTGGACAACGCCGACGAGGACGCGCTGGTGGTGACCCGCGCCGACGGCTCGCTGCTGATCGACGGCTCGCTTGCGATCGAGGATCTGCGCGAGCTGCTCGGCGGCGCCGAACTGCCCAACGCCGAGGAAGGCGACTACAACACCCTGGCCGGGCTTTGCATCTACTACTTCGGCCGCATCCCGCATGCCGGCGAGTTCTTCGACTGGGCCGGCTGGCGCATCGAGATCGTGGACCTGGACGGCGCGCGCGTGGACAAGCTGCTGCTGAGCAAGCTGCAGAACGAGAACAGCGATGACATCACCGGGTGAGACACCCGGCACGGACGACGCTCACGGCTACCGCGCCGAAGGCATCCGCACCCTGCTCGACAGCTTCCTGCTCGGCGATCCGGACGAACATCTGCGCTTGCGGCTGATCCTGGCCGACCTGCAGCACAGCGCGTTCGGCGTGTTCCTGTTCGTGGCCATCCTGCCCGCATTCCTGCCGGTGCCGGGCCTGGCCGGCGGCCTCAGTGGACCGCTGGTGACGCTGATCGGCGCGCAGATGCTGATCGGCCTGCGCAAGCCCTGGCTGCCGCGCTTCATCGGCGAACGCGGGCCGCGCCGGCGCACCATGCAGCGCTTCGTCGGGCGCATCGCGCCGTGGCTGCGGCGGCTGGACAAATTGCTCAAGCCGCGCCTGCCGGCGCTGGTCGAAACGCTGCCGGCACGCGCCTTCAGCGGCCTGTTGCTGGTGGTGCTGGGGATCTTGCTGTCGCTGCCGATCCCGTTCACCAACTACGCCTTCGGCGCGATGCTGCTGCTGTTCTCGCTGGCGCTGCTGGAACGCGACGGCGGGCTGATGCTGGTGTCGTGGCTGGGCGGCATGGCGGTGGCGGTCGGCCTGGGCCTGGCCTCGGACCAGGTAGTGGAGCTGAGCCGCGCGTGGATGCACAAGCTGTGATCGGAGCTTGACGCGGAAGATGTTCGCGCCGCAGCCGCGCCACGCACGACGCGGGCACGACGCGTCAGGCAACGCGGCGCTAATCAGACCCCTGCACCTCGGCGAACACTTTACCGCATAACGGCTGCGCCGCCTGTGCATCGTAGGTGCGCTGCAGACGTTGCAGCTGCAGCGCGAGCTGATGCAAGACGGCCTCCAGGCCGCAGCCGCGCGCGGCCGGCGGCAGGTAGTCGGGTTCCATGTGACGCCCCCTGTTTCGATCCGTGGATGCGTGGCGCCGACCGGCGCGATGCCATGTCCTGCCACGTGCGCGCCAGCCCCTGGCACGCCATCGGAATCTGAGCCACGGCACAGGCAAAGCGGAGTGAAAACCGCCGCTGGCGCCGCGACTTGTCTACTTTGCGCACCAAGCCCGCTCAGGCCGCGGGCCTGCGCACGCGGCCATGCGCTGCGGCCGCGCCTGCCGACGCCTACGCCGCCACATCCTGGGTCCAGGCCTGCGCGGCGATCGCGAACGAGCGCAGCCGCGCCGCGTGGTCGTGGATGTTGGCGGTCAGCAGCAGTTCGTCGGGGCGATGGCGGGCGACGAACTGCGCCATGCCGCGCGCGACCTCGGCCGCATCGCCGAGCACGGTGCAGGCCAGCGCGCGCTCCACGCCGGCTTTTTCGTGCGGTTGCCAGAACGCCTCGATGTCGTCGATCGGCGGCGGAATCAGGCCCGGGCGGCCGCGGCGCAGGTTGACGAAGCTCTGCTGCTGGGTAGTGAACAGGCGCCGCGCCGCGTCGGTGGACTCGGCGCCGACCACGTTCAATGCCAGCACCGCGTACGGATCGCGCAGCCGCGCCGACGGGCGGAACTCGCGCCGGTACACCGCCAACGCCTCGTCCATCGCGTCCGGGGCGAAGTGCGAGGCGAACGCGAACGGCAGCCCCAGCGTCGCCGCCAGGCGTGCGCTGAACAGGCTGGAGCCGAGCAGCCACACCGGCACCTCGATCCCGGCGCCGGGCACCGCGCGCACCAGCTGGCCGGGCTCGGCCGGCTCGAAATAGCGCAGCAGCTCGGCGACGTCGTGCGGGAACTGGTCGGCGCTGTCGAAATAGCGGCGCAAGGCACGCGCCGTGGCCTGGTCGGTGCCGGGCGCGCGGCCCAGGCCCAGGTCGATGCGCCCCGGGTACAGCGAGGCCAGGGTGCCGAACTGCTCGGCCACCTGCAGCGGCGCGTGGTTGGGCAGCATGATGCCGCCGGCGCCGACCCGGATACGGCGGGTGCCGCCGGCCACATGCCCGATCAGCACCGCGGTGGCGGCGCTGGCGATGCCGGGCATGTTGTGGTGCTCGGCCAGCCAGTAGCGGTGATAGCCCCAGCGCTCGGCGTGCTGCGCCAGGTCCAGCATGTTGGCGAAGGCCTGGGTGGTGTCGCTGCCTTCGCAGACCGGGGCGAGATCGAGGATGGAGATCGGCATCATGGGGAGCGGGTTCCTGCAAAGCGATGCATTGGAACTGGGGGCGGACGGCGGCGATTGCAGCGGCCGGTGCCGGAACGCTGCTTTGCGGTGGCGGTGCGCCTGGGCGAGGGTTCGCGTGCGGACGTCCCCTCCCCCCCTCCCACCGCGACCATGGCTCCCTTCTGGGGGGAAGGTGCCCCGAAGGAGCGGATGAGGTAGGTGCGCCCCACTGTCTGCGACACCTACGCGCGGACGCGCGACGGCAACGCCGATTGCACGGCCGCCTGGCTACGCTGCACTCCCGCTCTGCACGGTCATCCGCCATGCCCCTGACCCCACCGCCACCCGCCACTCGCGTCCTGCCGCTGCACGATCGCGTCATCCTGGTCACCGGCGGCGCCCAAGGCATCGGCCGCGGCGTGGTGCAGGCGGTGCTGGGCGCCGGCGGCCGGGTCGCGTTCGGCGATCTGGACGCCGAGGCCGGGCGCGCCTGCGTGGCCGAACTCGATGCCGGCGAGCGCGTGCTATTCCGGCGCCTGGACGTGGCCGCCGAGGCAAGCGTGCAGCGCTTCGTCGATGCCGCACTGGCGCAGTTCGGCCGCATCGACGGCCTGGTCAACAATGCCGGCATCGCCGATCCGCACAGCGGCCCGCTGGAGCGCCTGGCGCTGCGCGAATGGAACCGGCGCCTGGGCGCCAGCCTGGGCGGCGCGTTCCTGTGCAGCAAGCACGCGCTGCCGGCATTGCGCGACAGCGCCGGCGGTGGCGCGATCGTCAATATCGCCTCGACCCGCGCCCACCAATCCGAACCGGACAGCGAAGCCTACGCGGCGGCGAAAGGCGGCCTGCTGGCCTTCACCCACGCGCTGGCGATCAGCGCCGGGCCGGCGCTGCGGGTCAACTGCATTAGCCCCGGCTGGATCGCCACCGACGCCTGGCGCAAGCCCGGCGCGCGGCGCAAACCGGCGCTGTCGCGGCAGGACCACGCGCAGCACCCGGCCGGGCGGGTCGGTACGCCGCAGGACATCGGCGCGCTGGCGGTGTATCTGCTGTCGAACGATGCCGGGTTCGTGACCGGCCAGGACTTCGTGGTCGATGGCGGGATGAGCCGCAAGATGCAGTACGTGTAGTCGCAGCGCTGCCGCCAATGCGATCCGGTTTTTTGTAGGGGCGGCTTCAGCCGCGACCGCACGACGCGTGCAAAGCGGTCGCGGCTGAAGCCGCTGCTATAGCGCGTCCACCAGCGGCTGCAGTTGCGGGTCCAGCGCCACGCGTTCGTCGAAGACGAAGCAGCGGCCGTCGTAGCCTTCGCCGCCCACGTGCTCGAAATAGCCGAGGATGCCGCCGTCCAGCTGCAGCACGTTGTCCATGCCGTCGGCGCGCATCCACAACGCGGCCTTCTCGCAGCGGATGCCGCCGGTGCAGAAGCTGACCACGGTGGCGTCGGCCAGGTCGGCGCGATGCGGCGCCAGCGCCTCGGGCAATTCGGTGAACTTGACGATCGGCAAGGTCAGCGCGCCGGCGAACGTGCCGTAATCCACTTCCTGCACATTGCGCGTGTCCAGCAGCACCACGCGGCGGCCGGCGTCGTCGTGGCCCTGGCGCAGCCAGCGCTGCAGCGTCGCCGGCGCCACCGCCGGCGCACGTTCGCTGGTCAGCGGCGAGGCCGCATCGCGGCGGAAGCTGATGATCTCCGGCTTGACCTTGGTCTTCAGCCGCGCAAACGGCTGCTGCGCGCTGGCGCTGGTCTTGACCCGCAGGTCGGCGAAGCGCGGGTCGGCGCGCAGTTGCGCGTAGAAGGCGTCGATCGCCTCCGGCACACCGGCAAGGAACAGGTTGATGCCCTCGCCCGCGACCAGGATGGTGCCGCGCAAGGCGCCGGCCTGCGCCCGGTCCTGCAACTGCGCGGCGAGCGCGTCGGGATCGGCGATGGCGACGAAATGGTAGGCGGCGGTGTTGGCGATCATCCGCGCATTTTAGCGTGCGCCGCGCCGCTCAGCCGCGCAGCAGGAAGAACGGCAGCAGCACCAGCGAGGCGATCAGCAGCATGCCCAGCAGCGTCGCCAGCACGAACAGCGGGCGCCGCCGCAGCAGCGTGGCGAAGGTCTCGGCGCTGCCGTCGCGCAGCGCCGCGGCGCGTTCAGCACGCGCGCGTTCGCCGCGCTGCGCCTGGTAGTCGGCCAGCAGCGCCTTGGCCCGCGCCTGCTCGGCGTCCTCGCGCAGCCACACGCCGCCGGCGGAAATGCCGAAGGTGCCGGGGCGGGTTTCGTAGTAGCCGATGCGCGCGGCATCGAGCAGTGCACGCACCTCGGCGAGTTCGTCGTCGGGCACGTGGCGCAGGTTGAGCAGCAGTTTGGCCATGCGCCGATGATAGCCGCTGCGGCGATGCGCTACCCTTGCACGCCCTGTTCGCCATGGATGTCCGCATGCGCCGTGTCCTGCTGCTGTTGAGCCTGTCGTTGCCGGTCTGGCTGTTGAGCGGCTGCACGCCGCCGGGTCCGCCGCCGGGTGGCAGCATCGCCGCATTCCAGGTGATCGACGAGCAGGTCGGCAGCGGCGCCGAGGCGCGACCCGGCAACCAGGTGACCGTGCACTACACCGGCTGGCTGTACGACGAGAACGCCAAGGACCAGCGCGGCGAGAAGTTCGATGCCTCCGCCGACCACGGCCAGCCCTTCCGCTTCACCCTCGGCGGCGGCCAGGTGATCCGCGGCTGGGACGAAGGCGTGGCCGGCATGCGCGTGGGCGGCAAGCGCAAGCTGATGGTCCCGGCCGACTACGGCTACGGCGCCAGCGGTGCCGGCGGGGTGATCCCGCCCGGCGCCTCGCTGGTGTTCGAGGTCGAACTGCTCGACGTCAAGCCGCGTTGAGCCGTTGCCGCCGATGCCCGCCAACAAGCTCGCCGCCGCCGTGCGCGGCCGCATCGCCATCGTCGGCGGTGGTCCGGCCGGACTGATCGCCGCCGAGACCGCGCGCGCGGCCGGCGCCGAGGTCGATGTGTACGAGGGCAAGGGTTCGGTGGGGCGCAAGTTCCTGATCGCCGGCAAGGGCGGCCTCAACCTGACCCACTCCGATCCGTTCGCGCTGTTCGTGTCGCGCTACCGCGAACGCGCCGCGCAGGTCGGCGCATGGCTGGCCGACTTCGACGCCGACGCGCTGCGCGCCTGGGCGCAGGCGCAGGGCGTGCAGACTTACGTCGGCAGCTCCGGCCGCGTCTTCCCGCTGGACCGCAAGGCCGCGCCGCTGCTGCGCGGCTGGGTGCGGCGACTGAAGGACGCCGGGGTGCGCTTCCACGTGCAGCATCGCTGGCAGGGCTGGGATAGCGAGGGCGCGCTGCGCTTCGCCAGCGCCGACGGCGAACGCCTGGTGCCAGCCGATGCCTGCGTGCTGGCGCTGGGCGGCGGCAGCTGGCCGCAGTTGGGTTCCGATGGCGCCTGGCAGGACACGCTGCGCGCGCGCGGCATCGAGCTCGCGCCGCTGCAGCCGGCCAACTGCGGCTTCGACATCGACTGGAGCGCGCATTTTCGCGAACGCCATGCCGGCGCGCCGCTGAAGCCGGTGATCGCGCATTGGCACGATGCGCAGGGCCGCGAACACGCGCTGCAGGGCGAATGCGTGGTCGGCGAACACGGCATCGAGGGCAGCCTGGTCTATGC
>NZ_CAPJ01000023.1 GCF_000331775.1 Xanthomonas translucens pv. translucens DSM 18974 | reverse complement strand
GCACCTGCCGCAACACCAGCACGAAGCCGTTGCCGGCCAGCGCGCCGCGCGGCAGCTTGCGGTTGTGCCAGTGCGACTGCACGACCTGCAGGTCCTCGCTGTGCAGCGCCTCCAGCGGCGGCGCCACGCGCTTGGGCAGGTGCACCGAGAAGCGTTGGGTGGTGAGCGCATGCCGGTCCTTCATGCCGGCGTAGCCAATCGCCATCTCCGTCACGCCGGCCCACTGCGCCAGGCGGCGCGCGGCGAAGGCGGTGTTCATGCCGCGCTTGCGCACGGTCAGCAGCAGGTGTTCGCCTTCGCCGCTGGGCTCGAACGCGGGCATTTCGTCGACCTGGAAATCCTCGGCCACGCTGCGCATGCGCGCCTGCAACGGCGCGGCGCCGAACGCGCGCGGCAACTCGCTCACAGCGCCACCAGCAGCACTGCCGCCTGCGCCGCGATACCTTCGCCGCGGCCAGTGAACCCCAGCTGCTCACTGGTGGTGGCCTTGACGCTGACACATTCGATGCCGACCTGCAGCAGCGCGGCCAGGCGTTCGCGCATCGCCAGCGCATGCGCGCCGACCTTGGGCCGCTCGCAGATCACGGTGACGTCGGCGTTGCCGAGCCGCCAGCCGCGCGCGCGCAACAGCTGCTCGCAATGGCTCAGGAACTGCGCGCTGTCGGCGCCTTTCCAGCGCGCATCAGAGGGCGGGAAATGCTGACCGATGTCGCCCAGCGCCAGCGCGCCGAGCAGCGCATCGCACAGCGCGTGGATCACCACGTCGCCGTCGCTGTGCGCGAGCACGCCGCGTTCGTGCGCCACACGCACGCCGCCGAGCATCACGTGGTCGCCATCGCCGAAGGCATGCACGTCGTAGCCCTGGCCGATACGGAAGGGAGGAAAGTCAGGCATGGGCATCGCCGCATCGCAAAAGGAAAAAGGGAAGGTGTCGGCGGCGCGACGCCGCAGCGCGGCGCGGCCGCGTCACGGCTGCCGCGCGCGCAGGAACAGTTCGAACTCGAAGCGCACCAGATCGGCCGGGGTGGTGACCTTGAAGTTGTCTTCGGCGCCCTCGACCAGCAGCGGCCGCAGGCCCAGCAACTCCATCGCCATCGCATCGTCGGTGACCTCGACGCCGGCGGCCGCGGCCTGTTCCAGCGCCCTGGTCAGCTGCAGGCGCCGGAACAACTGCGGGGTCAGCGCGCGCCACAGGCGTTCGCGCGGCTCGGTGGCGTCGATGCCGCCGTCATCGCCGGCACGCTTGAGGGTGTCGCGCACCGGTGCGGCCAGGATCGCGCCGACCGGATCGCCGCGCCCGGTTTCCAGCAGCCGGTCCAGGTCGGCCAGCGCCAGGTTCGGGCGCGCCGCGTCGTGCACCAGCACGAAATCGTCCGCCTTGACCGTATCCGGCAAGGCCTGCAGCGCGGCCAGCACCGAGCCGGCACGGCTGGCGCCGCCGACGCAGGTCAGCACCGGCTTGCCGGCCAGTTCGGTCCAGCCCGGCCAATCGGCATCGTCTTCGCCGAGCGCGACCATCGCCCCGGCCACCGCCGGGTGCGCCAGCAAGGCCTGCAGCGCATGCGCGATCAACGGCTGCCCGCCCGCCTGCAGGTATTGCTTGGGCATGGCGCTGCCGAAGCGGGTGCCGCGGCCGGCGGCCGGCACCACCGCCCAGACCGTGGCCATCAGGGTTGCTCGCTCGGTGGGGCCGGCGCCGGCGTGCCATCGGCTGCCGCCGCGGCTGGCACCGGCGCGTCCTCGACGACGCGGTAGAACTTTTCGCCCGGCTTGATCATGCCCAGCTCGCTGCGCGCACGTTCCTCGATCGCCGCCTCGCCGTCCTTGAGGTCCTTGACCTCGGCGGCGAGTGCGGCATTACGTTGCTGCAGGCCTTCGTTATCGCGCCGCTGGTGCTCGACCTGGCTTTCGAGCACCAGCACCTCGCCGGAATTGCCCGGACCGAGCCAGAAACGGTACTGCAGCCACGCCAGCAGTCCCGCCAGCACCAGCAGCAGCCAGCGCCAGTTGCGCACGGCTTACCGCTTGAGCGAGACGAATGCGTCGCGCCCTGCATAGCGCGCGCCGCTGCCCAGCGCTTCCTCGATCCGCAGCAGCTGGTTGTACTTGGCCACGCGGTCGCTGCGGCACAGCGAGCCGGTCTTGATCTGGGTGGCGGTGGTGGCCACCGCAATGTCGGCGATGGTGGTGTCCTCGGTCTCGCCGGAACGGTGCGAGACGATCGCCGCGTAACCGGCGGCGTCGGCCATCGCGATCGCTTCCAGGGTCTCGGTCAGGGTGCCGATCTGGTTGACCTTGATCAGGATCGCGTTGGCGGTGCCGGAGTCGATGCCCTGCTTGAAGATCTTCGGGTTGGTCACGAACAGGTCGTCGCCGACCAGCTGCACCTTGCTGCCCAGGCGCTCGGTCAGCAGCTTCCAGCCGGCCCAGTCGTCCTCGGCCAGGCCGTCCTCGATGCTGACGATCGGGTACTGCGCGGCCCAATCGGCGAGGAAGTCGACGAACTGCTCGCTGGTCAGGCGCTTGCCCTCGCCCACCAGGTGGTACTTGCCGTTGTCGTAGAACTCGCTGGAGGCCACGTCCAGGCCCAGCAGCACGTCTTCGCCGGCGGTGTAGCCGGCCTTGCCGATCGCCTCGAGGATGGTGTCCAGCGCTTCCACGTTGCTGCGGAAGTCCGGGGCGAAGCCGCCCTCGTCGCCGACCGCGGTGGACAGGCCATGGCTCTTCAGCACCGCTTTGAGCGCGTGGAAGATTTCGGTGCCGGCGCGCAGCGCCTCGGAGAACGAGGCGGCGCCGACCGGCAACACCATGAATTCCTGGAAGTCGACGTTGTTGTCGGCATGCGCGCCGCCGTTGATGATGTTCATCATCGGCACCGGCAGCGCCACGTTGGCGGTGTTGGCGCCGGCCAGGGACTGCCACAGCGCCTGCTTGCGCGAGGCGGCGACCGCATGCGCGTTGGCCAGCGACACGCCGAGCAGCGCGTTGGCGCCGAGGCGGCCCTTGTTCTCGGTGCCGTCCAGGTCGATCAGGCGCCGGTCCAGGCCCTGTTGGTCGGCACCGTCGAAGCCCTGCAGCGCACTGGCGATCGTGGTGTTGACGTTCTCCACCGCCTTGCGCACGCCCTTGCCCAGGTAGCGGGTCTTGTCGCCATCGCGCAGCTCGACCGCTTCCTTGGTGCCGGTGGAAGCGCCCGACGGCACCGCGGCGCGGCCCAGCGAGCCGTCGGCCAGCGTGACTTCCGCTTCGAGCGTGGGATTGCCGCGGGAATCGAGAATCTCGCGGGCGTGGATCTTGGCGATAGTGGTCATAAGTCCAGTCGGTTACCAGGAAAGGAGGGGGACACCGGAAACCGTCGGATTATGGCCGCAGCGCCGCTGCTTGCCAAATGCACCGCGCGCCGCGCCGGCGCCGTGCACCGGTCGGCACAGCGCGAGCGCTGTGCAGAGACGGGTGCGTCCGAGGGGCCGGCGCACCCGCACCGCTGCCGTATCAGCCCAGCCCGTGCTCCAGGAAGCCGCTGCGCTTGGTGATCGCGTCCAGCGCCATCAGCGTCTCCAGCAGCGCCTCCATCTTGTCCAGCGGCCAGGCATTGGGGCCATCGGACAGCGCCTTGGACGGATCGGGGTGGGTTTCGGCGAACACGCCGGACACGCCCACCGCCACCGCCGCGCGCGCCAGCACCGGCACGAACTCGCGCTGGCCGCCGGAGGTGTTGCCCTGCCCACCCGGCAACTGCACCGAATGGGTGGCGTCGAACACCACCGGGCAGCCGGTCTCGCGCATCACGCTCAGCGAGCGCATGTCGCTGACCAGATTGTTGTAGCCGAAGCTGGCGCCACGCTCGCAGACCATGATCTGCTCGTTGCCGGTCGACTTGGCCTTGTCCACCACCGGCTTCATGTCCCACGGCGACAGGAACTGGCCCTTCTTGATGTTGACCGGCTTGCCGGCGGCGCAGACGTTCTTGATGAAGTCGGTCTGGCGCACCAGGAACGCCGGCGTCTGCAGCACGTCCACCACCGCCGCCACTTCGTGCATCGGCGTGTATTCGTGCACGTCGGTCAGCACCGGCACGCCGATCTGCTTCTTCACCGCTTCCAGCACCTTCAGCCCCTCTTCCAGGCCGGGGCCGCGGAAGCTGGTGCCGGAGGTGCGGTTGGCCTTGTCGAAGCTCGACTTGAAGATGAAGTTGATCCCCAGCTTGCCGGTGATCTCCTTGAGCTTGCCGGCTACGTCCAGCTGCAGCTGCATCGACTCGATCACGCACGGGCCGGCGATCAGGAACAGCGGCTGGTCCAGGCCGACTTCGAAGCCACACAGTTTCATTGGATCACCTATCGATTTGAGCCCTCTCCCAGCGGCGACCGAAGGAAGTCCCGTGGGAGAGAGGGGTTGGGGTGAGGATACGGGCGAAGCCTCATGGAATTTGGGTGCGAGGCTGCGCCCGTCCCCTCATCCGGCGCTTCGCGCCACCTTCCCCCGAAAAGGGGCCATGGTCCCGATGGGAGAAGCAATTACGCCCGCGCTTCCTTGAGCAGCTTGCCGCCGGCCTTCTTCTCGCGCGCGGCGCGCACGAAGCCGATGAACAGCGGGTGGCCGTCGCGCGGCGTGGACAGGAACTCCGGGTGCGCCTGGCAGGCCAGGAACCACGGGTGCACCTCGCGCGGCAACTCGACCATCTCCACCAGAGTGTCGTCCATCGATTTGGCGGAAATCACCAGGCCGGCGTCCTCGAGCTGGGTGCGGTAGCGGTTGTTGAACTCGTAGCGATGGCGATGGCGCTCGGACACCACGTCCTTGCCGTACATCTCGCGCGACAGCGTGCCGGGCTTGAGCCGCTGCTCCTGCAGGCCCAGGCGCATGGTGCCGCCCAGATCGGACTTCTCGTCGCGCTTCTCCACGTCGCCGCTGGCGGTACGCCACTCGGTGATCAGGCCGATCACCGGATACGGCGACTGGCGGTCGTTCTCGGTGCTGTTGGCGCCGTCCAGACCGGCCACATGGCGCGCATAATCGACCACCGCCGCCTGCATGCCGTAGCAGATGCCGAAGTACGGCACGCGGTGTTCGCGCGCATAACGCGAGGTCAGCACCTTGCCTTCGAAGCCGCGGTCGCCGAAGCCGCCGGGGACCAGGATGCCGTCCACGTCGGCCAGCGCCGACAGGTCGCTGCCTTCCAGTTCCTGCGCCTCCAGCCACTTCAGGGTGACCTTGGTGCGCTGACGCAGGCCGCCGTGCTTGAGCGCCTCGCCGACCGACTTGTAGGCGTCCTGGTGGTCCACGTACTTGCCGACCACGGCGATGGTGACCTCGTCGAGCGGATGCTTGGTGGCGTCCACCACCGCTTCCCATTCGGACAGATCGGCCGGACCGACCTTGTCGCGCAGCTTGAACTGGTCGATGACGATCTCGTCCAGGCCCTGCCGGTGCAGTTCCAGCGGCATGCCGTAGAGCACGTCGATGTCGGCGGCGCTGATCACCGCGCGCTCGGAGACGTTGGTGAACAACGCGATCTTGCGCCGCTCCGAATCCGGAATCGCCTGCTCGGAGCGGCACAGCAGCACGTCCGGCTGGATGCCGATCGAGCGCAGTTCCTTGACCGAGTGCTGGGTCGGCTTGGTCTTCAGCTCACCGGCGGCGGCGATGTACGGCACCAGGGTGAGATGCATGAACAGCGCGCGCTCGGCGCCGCGCTCGGTGCGCACCTGGCGGATCGCCTCCAGGAACGGCAGCGACTCGATATCGCCGACGGTGCCGCCGATTTCCACCAGCGCCACGTCGAACCCGGCAGTGGCCTCGTCCACGCAACGGCGGATTTCGTCGGTGATGTGCGGGATCACCTGCACGGTGGCGCCGAGATAGTCGCCGCGGCGCTCCTTGCGGATCACGTTCTCGTAGATGCGGCCGGTGGTGACCGAATTCTTGCGCGACAGGCGGGTGCGCACGAAGCGCTCGTAGTGGCCCAGGTCCAGGTCGGTCTCGGCGCCGTCGTCGGTGACGTACACCTCGCCGTGCTGGAATGGGCTCATCGTGCCCGGGTCGACGTTGATGTAGGGGTCCAGCTTCATCATCGTGACCGACAGGCCACGTGCTTCGAGAATGGACGCAAGCGAAGCGGCCGCGATGCCCTTGCCAAGCGAGGACACTACGCCGCCGGTAACGAAGATCAGGGGGGTCATGGCTCTAAGGCCTCCCGGAAAGCCATAGTTTAACGGGTGAAACCGATTTGCCCAAGCGCTTTCGGACCGATCGACCGCACAAAACAAAACGCCCCGGCAGCAGCCGGGGCGTCGCAGGTCGCAACAGGGCGCGCGCTCAGGGCTTGCGCGCTTCCTCTTCTTCCTCTTTCTTCGGCGCAGCCGCGTCCTTGCCGGCCTTGTGCTCGGCCGCCGCAGCGGTGCGGCGCTTGGCCTTGGCATCGGCCTCGGCCTTCTCCTTCGCGACCTGCGCCTCGTAGGCGGCGGCGCCGGAGGCAGCCGGATCGGCGCTCTGCGCCTGGGCCATCGCCACCGGGATGGCCACCGCGGCGGCGACCAGCGCGGCCAGGGTCAACAGCTTGGGAACGTTCATGGCGTACTCCTGTGTGAGGCCACAACAGCTATGGGGATGCCGTCCGGGATTTTCCAGTGCAAGGCTAGCGCGCCGCCACGGCACTGGCCCTGAACACCGGCGACGTGCAAAAAGCCGTCGCACACCGCACACTTCCTGATCTGCTTCGCGCCACCTGTTGAGACGCATGAATACCCGCTACAACGCCGCCGACATCGAAGTTCTCTCTGGCCTGGACCCGGTCAAGCGCCGGCCGGGCATGTACACCGACACCGCACGCCCCAACCACCTGGCGCAGGAAGTCATCGACAACGCCGTGGACGAGGCGCTGGCCGGCCACGCCCGGCACATCGAGGTGACCCTGTTCAAGGACGGCAGCTGCGAGGTGTCCGACGACGGCCGCGGCATGCCGGTGGACATCCATCCGGAAGAGAAGATTTCCGGCGTCGAACTGATCCTGACCCGGCTGCACGCCGGCGGCAAGTTCAACGACCGCAACTACACTTTCAGCGGCGGCCTGCACGGCGTCGGCGTCAGCGTGGTCAACGCGCTGTCGAAGAAGGTGGAGTTGTTCATCAAGCGCGACGGCAACGAATACCGGATGGAATTCGGCGACGGCTTTCCCGCGTCCAAGCTGGAGATCGTCGGCAGCGTCGGCAAGAAGAACAGCGGCACCCGGCTGCGCTTCTGGGCCGATCCGAAGTACTTCGACACGCCCAAGTTCGCGGTGCGCGCGCTGCGCCACCTGCTGCGCGCCAAGGCGGTGCTGTGCCCCGGGCTGACCGTGAAGCTGCACGACGAGGCCACCGGCGAGCAGGACACCTGGTACTTCGAGGACGGCCTGCGCGACTACCTCAAGGGCGAGCTGGCCGAGCGCGAGCTGCTGCCGGCCGACCTGTTCGTCGGTAACCTGAAGAAGGACCGCGAGATCGTCGATTGGGCGGTGGCCTGGGTCGCCGATGGCGAGCTGGTGCAGGAAAGCTACGTCAACCTGATCCCGACCGCGCAGCACGGCACCCACGTCAACGGCCTGCGCAGCGGCTTCACCGACGCGCTGCGCGAATTCTGCGACTTCCGCAACCTGCTGCCGCGCGGGGTCAAGCTGGCGCCGGAAGACGTGTGGGACCGGGTCACCTTCGTGCTGTCGCTGAAGATGACCGACCCGCAGTTCAGCGGCCAGACCAAGGAACGCCTGTCCTCGCGCCAGGCCGCCGGCTTCATCGAAGGCGCCGCGCACGACGCCTTCAGCCTGTGGCTGAACCAGAACGTGGAAACCGGCACGCGCATCGCGCAGATCGCCATCGATCGCGCCAGCGCGCGGCTGAAGACCGAAAAGCAGATCACCCGCAAGAAGGTCACCTCCGGCCCGGCCCTGCCCGGCAAGCTGGCCGATTGCATCAGCCAGGACCTGTCGCGCACCGAGCTGTTCCTGGTGGAAGGCGACTCGGCCGGCGGCAGCGCCAAGCAGGCGCGCGACAAGGACTTCCAGGCGATCCTGCCGCTGCGCGGCAAGATCCTCAACACCTGGGAAGTGGCCTCCGGCAGCGTGCTGGCCTCCGAGGAAGTGCACAACCTGGCGATCGCGATCGGCTGCGACCCGGGCAAGGACGACATCAGCGGGCTGCGCTACGGCAAAGTGGTGATCCTGGCCGACGCCGACTCCGACGGCCTGCACATCGCCACCCTGCTCACCGCGCTGTTCCTGCGCCACTTCCCGGCGCTGGTGAAGGCCGGCCACGTGTTCGTGGCGATGCCGCCGCTGTTCCGCGTCGATGTGGGCAAGCAGGTGTTCTACGCGCTGGACGAGGAAGAGAAGCGCTCGCTGCTGGAGAAGATCGCGCGCGACAAGCTCAAGGGCCAGCTCAGCGTGACCCGCTTCAAGGGCCTGGGCGAAATGAACCCGCAGCAGTTGCGCGAATCGACCATCCACCCGGACACGCGGCGGCTGGTGCAGCTGACCGTCGACGAAGGCGACGAGACCCGCGCACTGATGGACATGCTGCTGGCCAAGAAGCGCGCCGGCGATCGCAAGCAATGGCTGGAGACCAAGGGCGACCTGGCGTCGCTGGAGGTCTGAGGGCCCGGAGTCGGGATTCGGAATGGGTCTGGCGGCGGCTCGACCATCCTGCGCAGGCGATCGAGCCGAGGCATTCGGTAGGAACAACTGTCTTCAGCCGCGGCGAGCGCCGTGGTGAATGTTCCGAACCGGCATGCCGTCGGGATGGAAGTCCCTCCCACAAGAGGCCTCGGCGCTCGGCGGCGCCGGTGCAGCCCTTGTGGGAGCGACTTCAGTGGCGACGAACGCAGCGGCGGGCCTTCCGGCTTCGGACGTTGTCGCGGGTCGCGGCTGAA
>NZ_CAPJ01000024.1 GCF_000331775.1 Xanthomonas translucens pv. translucens DSM 18974 | reverse complement strand
GCCGGGCCGGGCCGCGACGGTGCCGCCGCCCGGCGGATACAGCTTCAACGATTGCCCGGGATAGATCGTGTACGGCGGCGGCAGCCGGTTCCAGGCGGCCAGGTCCTGCGGCGCGATGCTGTTGGCGCGGGCGATCGCGTACAGCGTGTCGCCGCGGCGCACGGTCGCGCTGACCCCGGGCTTGGGCACCGATGGCCGCGGCGCCGCAGCGCCTGGCTTGCTGCCGGGCGCCCCGGAGGTGCGCACCACGGTGGCGCTGCTGCAGGCGCCAAGCCCGATCGCCACCAGCAAGCACACGCTGCCACGCAGGCCGTTACGCACCACCCGATCGACGCTCATCCGTACTTCGCTCTCCATATGACCCACACCACCAGCAGCGCCAGGATCGCCATCGCGACCCAACCGAGCGGTTCGATCCAGCGGCGCAACGCGGCTTCCGCACGCGGCCCGCCCAGACGGATCGCGCCGGCCACCAGATAGACGCGCTTGCCGCGGCCGACCAACATGCTCGCCAGGAACGGTAGCAGCGGGATTCCAACGATGCCTGAGGCCCAGGTAAATATCTTCAGCGGGATCGGGGTGAAACCGGCCAGCACCAGCAGCCAGAACGCACGCCACGGCGACTCGGCGACCACTTCGCGCAGATGGCTGACCTGCGCATCGATCTTCTGCGTCCAGCCCAGCCACTCGATCAGCGGCTGCACCGCGGCGAAGGCGAAATGGCCGAGCGTGTAGCCGACCAGCGCGCCGGCCACCGAACCCATCAGGCTCAGCGTGGCGAACCACAGCGCGCGCCGCGGCTGCGCCAGCGACATCGGCGCCAGCATCACCTCCGGCGGCACCGGGAACACGATCGCCTCGGCGAAGCTGAGCGCGGTCAGGAACGTCGGTGCACGGCGGTGGCGCGACCAGGCAATGGCGCGTTCGTACAACGGCCCGAATATCTTCATGCAACGCAACTCCGGTGATTCGATCCAGGGTGATTCAGTGCAGACTGATTCAATGCAGCGTGACTCAATCCAGCATGCCCGACAGCAGCGGGACGAAGCTCACCGGCGCCAGAATGTCTTGTTCGATGCGGCCTTCGGCATCGCGGCGCAGGCGCACCAGCGATTGCGACGAAGGGCCGCCGACCGGTGCCACCAGGCAACCGCCCGGTGCCAGTTGCTCGACCAGCGCATCGACCAGCGCCGGCGCCGCGGCGGTGACCACGATCGCATCGTAGGGGCCGTGCTCGGCCCAGCCGATACGGCCGTCGTCGTGCTTGCTGCGCACGTTCATGCCGAGCTGGCGCAAGCGCTTGCGTGCCTGCCGCAGCAGGTCGCCGATGCGCTCCACGGTATAGACCTCCAACCCCAGCGCGGCCAGGATGGCGGCCTGGTAGCCGGAACCGGTGCCCACTTCCAGCACCTTCTTCGGCGCCGCCGCAAGCACGGTCTCGGTCATCCGCGCCACCACCCACGGCTGCGAGATGGTCTGGCCGTGGCCGATCGGCAACGCGGTGTCCTCGTAGGCGCGCGAGGCCAGCGCCTCGTCGATGAATAGGTGTCGCGGCACCGTGCGCACCGCGTTGAGGACGGCTTCGTCGCGGATCCCGGACTCGCGCAGGCGCTCGACCAGGCGGTCGCGCACGCGTTGCGAGGTCATGCCGATGCCGATCGCTTCCGGTTGCAGGCGCAGCCGCGGGGTCATGCCGGGTCGCTCAGCGCGGCGGTGAGGCCGCCGACCCAGCTGGCGACGGTCTCCAGCGCTTGGTAGCGGGTCAGATCGACCTGGATCGGGGTGATCGAGATGAAGCCGGTGCGTACCGCATGGAAATCGGTGCCGGGGCCGGCGTCCTGCTCGCGGCCGGCAGGGCCGATCCAGTACACGATGGCGCCCCGCGGGTCGGACTGCGGCAGGCACGGTTCGGAGCGGTGGCGATTGCCGAGCCGAGTGACCTCGAAGCCCTTGATCTCGCCCCACGGCAGGTCCGGCACGTTGACGTTGAGGATGGTGTCCGCCGGCAGCGGATCGGCCTTCAGCCGCGCCACGATCTCGACCGCGGCGCGCGCAGCGGTCTGGAAGTACTTGGGTTCGTGGTTGTGGGCGACCAGCGACATCGCCAGCGCGGGCAGGCCCAGAAAGCGCCCCTCCATCGCCGCCGATACAGTACCCGAATAGATCACGTCGTCGCCTAGATTGGCCGAGTTGTTGATCCCGGAGACCACCATGTCCGGTTCGTCCTCGAGCATGCCAGTGAGCGCCAGATGCACGCAATCGGTGGGGGTGCCGGCGACGCTGCAGGTGTGCGGGTCGATGCGCTTGATCCGGATCGGCAGATCCAGGGTCAGCGAGTTGCTGGCGCCGGAACGATCGCGATCGGGTGCGACCACGGTCACTTCATGGCCCGCGCTGCGCAGTTGCTCGGCCAGCATCTTGATGCCGGGGGCGTCGACGCCGTCGTCGTTGCTCACTAGTACGCGCATGGGACTCCTCGGATAACCCGAGCATGATACCGGATGCGTCCCTCGCCTTCCGCCCTCGTGCACGGCTTGCGCCGCGCGACCGGCGGGTTACGCTGTGCGCCATGTCGCATCCCGAAGACGAAGATCCCGCCGCGCTGTTCCGCGCGGCGATCGGCGCGGTCACGCCGATCAACGCGACGCCGCCGGCCAACGCCAAGCCGCGGCCGAAGCCGCGCGCGCGCATGGCCGAGCGCGACGATGCCGAGGCGCACAGCGAGTTCCAGCGCCTGTTGCGCGACAGCGCGCCGCTGGAGGCCGGCGATGTGGCCAGCTACCGCCGCGATACCGTGCCGGCGCGGGTGTTCCAGCGCCTGCGCCGCGGCCAGTTCTCCGCCCAGGACGAACTCGACCTGCATGGCGCCAACGCGACGCAGGCCGAGGCGCTGCTGCGCCAGTTCATCGCCGAGGCGCATGCGCACGAGTTCGGCTGCGTGCGCATCGTGCACGGCAAGGGCCTGCAGTCCGGCGGCATCCCACTGCTGAAGAACCTGGTCGATCGCCTGCTGCGCCAGCGCAACGACGTGCTGGCGTTCCATTCGGCGCCGCCCACGCAAGGCGGCACCGGGGCGATGCTGGTGCTGCTGGCGCGGCGCTGAGGCGGCGCCGCGCGCCCTATTCCTGCGCCGCCGGCTCGGCCTGGGCGCCCTGCCCGGCATCGACGACCTCGCCCAGCTCGTACAGCAGCGCGGTGGCATAGCTGCCAGGCGGCAGCGCGAAACGCAGTTCCAGCACGTCGTCGTGCGCATCCAGCCAGCGCCACTGCAGCGCGGCCGCGCGCAAACGGGTGGCGCGTCGCTCCTGCTTCAGGCCTTCGCGCTCCAGGCCCTCGCGCAAGCGCACGGACGTCGCATCCTGGAGCGCGGCCAGTTCCAGCGCGCGCGCCGCGTCGGAGCTGCGCAACTCGCCCGCGCCCCATAACGGTGCCGAAGGATGGATGTCGAAACGCTGCAGGCGCTCGGCCAACACCTCGGACCAGGACTCCGGGCCGAACACGCTGCGGCTGCCGTCGAGCAGCCACACCTCGCCGTCCAGCGCGGCGTCCCAGTTGCCCGCCGCCACGCGCGCGGCCAGCACCCGGTTGAACAGTTCCGAGCGCGCCGCCGATAACAGCAGCGAGCGCTGCTCGCGCCGCACCCGGCGCCCGCCGAACATCGCCAGCGCGTTGCCGACGTTGCCGCCGTCGCGGCCGAAGCGCTGCTCGCCGAACCAGTTGGGGATGCCACGCGCAGCGATCTGCGCCAGCCGCGCCTCGATCGCGGCGCG
>NZ_CAPJ01000025.1 GCF_000331775.1 Xanthomonas translucens pv. translucens DSM 18974 | reverse complement strand
GCTGCGCGGCAGCGGCACCGCCGCCAGCGCCTGCCAGATCTTCAACGCATCGACCGTGGCGGCGACGTCGTGCACGCGCAGCAGCAGCGCGCCGCGCTGCGCCGCCAGCAGGTGCGCCGCCACCGAGCCGGCCACGCGCTGCTCCGGCGCGGTGCGCCCGGTCAGTTCGCCGATGCTGCGCTTGCGCGACAGACCGGCCAGCACCGGCACGCCCAGTTCGACCAGGCGCGACAGCTGCGCCAGCAACTGCAGATTGTCGGCGGTGCCTTTGCCGAACCCGAAACCAGGATCGACCAGCAGGCGGCGCTTGTCGATGCCGGCCATTTCCGCGGCGAAGATGCGCTCGGCCAGGAACCGGTGCACCTCGCCGACCACGTCATCGTAGTGCGGCGCGCTGCCGGCGGCATAGGCGTCGTCGGGCATGTGCATCAGCACCACCGGCACCCGCAGCTCCGCCGCCGCGTCCAGTGCGCCGGGACGGCGCAGGGCCTGGATGTCGTTGATCATGCCGGCGCCGGCGGCGACCGCCGCGCGCATCACTTCCGGCTTGAAGGTGTCCACGCTCAGCGGCACCGCGGTCTGCTCCGCCAGCCGCTCGATCACCGGGATGACCCGGCGCAATTCTTCTTCCACCGACACCGGGGTAGCGGCGGGACGGGTCGATTCGCCGCCGATGTCGAGCAGGTCGGCGCCCTCCTCCACCAGGCGCAGGCCGTGTGCCACGGCCGCCTCCACCGTCGCATGCGCACCGCCGTCGGAAAACGAGTCGGGGGTGACGTTGACGATGCCCATCACCCGCGGACGATCCAGCAGCAGGCGGCGGCCGCCGCAATCCAGGCTCGGCGAGGTCTCGAACATCAGCGGTACTCCTGGGCGTTGCCACGCTGCGTGGGAATGCTGCGCGTGTCTTTGGTTGCGACCGGGGCGGCAGCGCGAAGCGTCGTGGCGACGGCGGCGTTGGCAAGCGGCGGCAGCGATGAACGGGCGAGCGATGGCATGGGCGGCGGGCAGTGATGACGGAACGCCATTGTCGCCCAGTCGTAGCGCCTACGACGACGCGGCGGCGGGATGCGTCCAAAAGATCGGCAGGAGCGATGCCATCGCCACTCCGGCGGCCTGTCCTGCACTGCCAGATCTACAAAAGCACCGACAACAAAAAAGCCAGGGATCGCTCCCTGGCTTTTTTTCTAACAAGCCGATTACTTGATTACAGCTGCTCGGCCGGCCCGGTGATCGGCGGCAGCGGCCGCGAACTGCCCTTGTCGTTGCCGCCGTCCTTGCCGGACTTGTTCCAGCCCATCGGCGGCGGCGGATCGCGGCCTTCCATGATCGCGTCGATCTGCGGCACATCGATGGTTTCGTACTCCAGCAGCAACTTGGCCATCACGTGCAGCTTGTCCAGGTTCTCGGTCAGGATATGCGTGGTCTTGGCATAGGCCTTGTCGAGGATCGAACGCACCACTTCGTCGATGCGGCGCGCGGTATCGTCGGACACGCTCTTGTGCTGGGTCACCGAACGGCCCAGGAACACTTCGTCGTCTTCCTCGCCGTAGGCGATCGGCCCCAGCTCGTCGGACAGGCCCCACTTGGTGACCATGTTGCGCGCCATCTTGGTCGCGCGCTCGATGTCGTTGGAGGCGCCGGTGGTGACCTTATCGGTGCCGAAGATCAGCTCTTCGGCGACGCGGCCGCCGTACAGCGAGCACAGCTGCGACTGGATCGCGACCCGGTTGATCGAGTACTTGTCGCCTTCCGGCAGGTACATGGTCACGCCTAGCGCCCGCCCGCGCGGGATGATGGTGACCTTGTAGACCGGATCGTGCTCCGGCACCAGGCGGCCGACGATGGCATGGCCGGCCTCGTGGTAGGCGGTGAGCGTCTTCTCTTCCTCGCTCATCGCCATCGAGCGGCGCTCGGAGCCCATCAGGATCTTGTCGCGGGCGCGGTCGAAGTGGTCCATGCGGACCTCCTTGACCGTTTCGCGCGCGGCGAACAGCGCCGCCTCGTTGCACAGGTTGGCCAGGTCGGCGCCGGAGAAGCCCGGGGTGCCGCGCGCGATCACCATAGGCTCGACATCGTCGGCAAGCGGCAGCTTGCGCATGTGCACCTTCAGGATCTGCTCGCGGCCGCGCACGTCCGGCAGGCCCACCACCACCTGGCGGTCGAAACGGCCCGGACGTAGCAGCGCCGGGTCGAGCACGTCGGGGCGGTTGGTCGCGGCAATCACGATCACGCCTTCGCCGCCCTCGAACCCGTCCATCTCCACCAGCAACTGGTTCAGGGTCTGCTCGCGCTCGTCGTGGCCGCCACCCAGGCCGGCGCCACGGTGACGGCCGACCGCATCGATTTCGTCGATGAAGATGATGCACGGCGCGTGCTTCTTGGCCTGCTCGAACATGTCGCGCACGCGGCTGGCGCCGACGCCGACGAACATCTCGACGAAGTCGGAACCGGAAATGCTGAAGAACGGCACCTTGGCCTCGCCGGCGATGGCCTTGGCCAGCAGCGTCTTGCCGGTGCCGGGCGGGCCGACCATCAGCACGCCACGCGGGATCTTGCCGCCGAGCTTGGTGAACTTGGTCGGATCGCGCAGGAAATCGACCAGCTCGCTGACTTCCTCCTTGGCCTCGTCGCAGCCGGCGACGTCGGCGAAGGTGATCTTGATCTGGTCCTCGCCCTGCAGCTTGGCGCGCGACTTGCCGAACGACATCGCGCCCTTGGCGCCGCCACCGCCGCCCTGCATCTGGCGCATGATGAACAGCCAGAAGCCGATGATCAGGATGACCGGCAGGAAGTTCAGCACCAGCGACCAGAAGCTCGGGCCGTTGGCCGGCTTCTGCCGGGTCATTTCCACGTTCTTGCTGTACAGCACGTCGACCAGCTTGTCGTCGCGCGGCCCGTAGACCATGCTCTCGCTGCCGTCGTTGCGCTTGAAGCGGATGGCGGTCACCGACAGTCCGGTGTCGTCGGTGAAATCGACCGTCTTCACCCGTCCGCCGTCCACTTCCTTCAGGAACTGGGTATAGGTCACGGTGTCGTTGCCGGGACCGCCGGCCAGCCGTGGCGAGAAGCTCTGGAACACCACCATCAGCACGACGGCGACGACTACCCACAGCAACAGATTCTTGGTCAAGTCGTTCATCCTCATTGGCTCCGGTGTCCCTTCAACTCTTTCTCGATGCGTGATGCGACGGGTTCAGCTTACTTGATCTGGGCACGCTTGCCCTGTCCGAGGACATAGACCTCCGGCGAGCGCTTGCGCGATGCGGCCGGTTTGCGGATGGACACCTTTTCGTAACGGCGGCGCATCTGGCGGATGTAATCGTCGGACCCGACGCCCTGGAACAGCTTGATCAGGAACGCCCCGCCCGGTTTGAGGTGGCTATCGGCGAACGCCATCGCCAATTCGGCCAGGTGCATCATCCGCGGCTGGTCCACCGCATCCATGCCGCTTTTATTGGGGGCCATATCCGACAGCACAAGGTCTACCCGGTTGTCGCCGAGCATCGCCTCGAACTGCGATAGCACCTCCTCCTCCCTGAAGTCGCCGTGAAGGAACTCCACGCCGGCCAGCGGCGGCATCTCCAGGATGTCCAGCGCCAGCACCCGGCCACGCTCGCCCAGCGACTTGCGCACCTGCTGCGACCAGCCGCCCGGCGCGGCGCCGAGATCGACCACCAGCATGTCCGGCTTGAGCAGCTTGTCGCGCTGCAGCAGCTCTTCCAGCTTGTAGGCGGCACGCGACCGCATGCCTTCGGCCTGAGCCTTCTTCACGAAGGGGTCGGCGAAATGTTCGCGGAGCCAGCGTTGGCTGCTTTTGCTGCGGGTTGCCATGGGAGCGCGGTCGGGGTGGGCGGCCATGATACCCTGATCGCCCTTGGCAACCCTGTTCCCGCCTGCATGTCGATCAGCCTGACTCCGTCCCAGAACCGCTTCCTGCGCGGCCTGGCACACGACCTCAAACCCCTGTTGCAGATTGGCGGCAAGGGCGTCACGCCGGCCTTCCTGGCCGAACTGGACGAGGTGCTGGAGCGCCACGAGCTGGTCAAGGTGAAGGTCGGCGGCGACGACCGCGAGGCCCGCGACGCGAGTATCGCCAGCCTGGTGGAGCAATCGCACAGCGTGCTGGTGCAGCGCATCGGCCACACCGCGGTCCTGTATCGCCCGGCCAAGGAAGACCGCCAGATCGTGCTGCCGCGCGGCTGATCCGCTTGCCGGTGCCATCATGCAGCTGACCCACGACCTGCCCGACTACGCCTACACCCTGCGCATGGCCGACGGCCGCCAGGCCAAGGTGAACGACCGCCTGCTCACCCGCAGCTTCATTCTCGCCCCGGACACCCTGGTCGAGACGTGGGATGCGCCGGCCGCGGCCGAGCTGCAGCCCCAGCACCTGCAGCCCTTGCTGGAAATGAACCCGGCGCTGGTGATCCTGGGTACCGGCGAACGCCAGGTCTTCCCCGCTGCCGCCGCGCTGGCGCTGTTCCTGACCCGCGGCATCGGCATCGAAGTGATGAACAACGCCGCGGCGGCGCGCACCTACAACGTGCTGGCGGCCGAAGGCCGGCGCGTGGCGGTCGGGTTCCTGCTCGAGGGCTGAGCCTGACACCGCGCCGAGCAGTGTGTGATCTATGGGTTACAGCCGCCACGCGTTGCAGGAGCGCCTCAGCCGCGACCAACCATCACAGGTCATGCCCTGTCGCGGCTGAAGCCGCTCCTACAAAAGCAAAAAAAGCGGCGACAGCTGCGCGCTGCGCCGCTGAGCGCCCAACGCCCGGCACGCTGCGCCGGGCCGGGGATCTGCCCGACCGACGACGTGCCGGTTACTTGCTGGGCAGGTACAACAGCGGATCGACCGGCTTGCCGTTGTAGCGAATCTCGAAGTGCAGCATGTCGCGCGCCGCGCCGCTGCGGCCCATCTCGGCGATCTGCTCGCCGGCCTTCACGTTCTGGCCTTCGTTGACCAGGCGCTTGCGGTTGTGGCCGTAGGCCGACAGCCATTGCTCGTTGTGCTTGATGATGATCAGTTCGCCGTAGCCGACCAGGCCGGCGCCCGAATACACCACCACGCCATCGGCGGCGGCACGCACCGCCTGGCCGCTGCTGCCGGCGATGTCCACGCCCTGCCTGGTGGTCTCGCCGACCACGAAACGGCTGACCACCGCGCCGTCGGCCGGCCAGCGCCAG
>NZ_CAPJ01000026.1 GCF_000331775.1 Xanthomonas translucens pv. translucens DSM 18974 | reverse complement strand
GGTCGGCGCATGCTGCGCGCCTTTGGGCAGCACGATCACCGTGTGCAGCTTGACCCCGTCGCGCATCGGGATCATCACCTCGCGCTTGACGTAGTCGTTGGCCTCGGTCGGCGCGACGAAGGCCTTGCCGGTGATGTCGGGGGTCATCGGCGCGGTCTGCGCCTGGACGGCAGCAGCCAGCGCGGCGGCGACAACGGTGACGAACAAACGGGCGGCGATGGGACGCATGGAACCTCCGGACAGTGAGACGACGACTGTAGGCGCAACCGCTGCCCGTGCGGAAGTGTCTGCGCGGCGTGCAGGGCCTGGCGTGTCCGCATCAGGTCGCGTTGCGGATGCGCCGGGACACGGAACTGGCGGCACCCGAAGCGGCGGCAACGGCGCGCGGTGCGACGTCCCCCACTGACGGTGGGTGAAATAGCCTGGACCACAGAGCTACAAAGTTTTCGTCACCTATCAAGTCTCCATCAAAGCTTTCTTCAAACTCAAAATCTCTTTCATTCCCTTGCACTTCGATGGGCAAGCCTGCGCTTACCACCCAAGAGTTATTTTTAACCTGGTCAGTCGCCGCTGCTCCAGATTCAGTGATTTTCTTCAACCTTACATTGACAAGCTTCACGTGATAGTCGCTCACTCACACCTCGATACCAAGATTAATTAGGCAAAGCCCTCGAAGAGCTTTGTATCCAACTGCCAAGTCAAAGCGGAGTGGCATGCGTCAGCCAACGCCCCCGGACTGAACTCCGTCTCATACGCATGGGCATGCTCCTGCCGGTCCGACAGTTCGTGCCCCGTGTATTCCTCCCGCATCTCCCTGTGGACCCCAGCGGCCTTCAGCGCGCCGATGACGGTGTCCCGGAAGCTGTGGTGCCCCACCCTGCCACCTCCACGTGCCTTGATGCCCAGCTTGACCAGGTAGCGCGAGAAGGCGTGCTGGGTCCTGCCTGCCGGGCCGTTCTTGGCATCGAAGCTGAGCTCGGGGAAGAGCTTGGTCTCACCGGCGGCCTTGAGCCGCTCCACGCGCTCCCACAGGCCCAGCTCGATGAGGTCCGGGTGCACGGGGGTCTTCCGATCGCTGGCATCGGTCTTGAGGCTCTTGTACTCGCCCATCCAGGTGAAGTGGAAGATAGGGATGCCGTCCTCCTCGCGGCAATCCTCCAGCTCCAGCCGGGCCACCTCGTTGGAGCGGGCGCCGGTGTAGAGCAGGATGAGCGGCAGCCACCGCGCCGCATCGCCCTTCAACTGCTTGAAGTTCTCCGGGTCGAAGATGCGCTTGACTTGGTCCGGAGTGAACGCCTGCGAGCCATGGCTCTTCGCCCGCTGCTTCTTCAGCTGCTTGGGCACGGAGGCGTGCCCGGAGGCCGGGTTGTCGCCCCGCGGGTAGTGCCCAGAAGTCTGCGCCCACTTGATGAAGTCTGCGCAAGCCGAGAACCGGTTCGTGATGTAGGTGATGACCCGCTTCTGCGCAGTCTCGTGCAGGAACCACTCCGAGAAGTCGGTGCCCGTCAGCTCCTTCAGCAACACGGGACGCTTGCCTTTGCGCTGGCTGGCCACGAAGACCTCCAGGTCCTTCAGGGCCCGGGTTTTCTGAACGATGGTCTTGGCGGTGTTCTTGCCCTGGATGCTGACCAAATACTTGTCGCGCGCATCGGCGAGGGTCAGGCCGGCGGGCCGAGCCTCGCTGATGGGCTTAACGACCCTGCGCGGCGGGAACGGTGTAGACGACGGCATGGACACCGAGTGCTGCGCGGCCAGTTGCTTGAACAGCGACAGGTCCTTGTCGTCGTTGATCTCTACCTGGCCGAACGATGCCCCGCCCGGCAGCTTCACGTCCTTGAGGATGAGCTCGAGCGACGACGTGCCCTCCAGGCTCCTCAAGAGCTCATCCAGCTCCGATCCCATGCTGCCGTTCCTGATGGCTGCGAAGGCTCGAGCATAGCGCTGCTGCAACAGCAACGCGTAGCCAAGCGCGGCGCGATCGCACGTCGTGCCGGTGCTGCGCTTGACGACTTTGCGCCCGAAGCGCGCCTGCAGATCCGCAGGAATGCGCAAACGAACGTAGTAGCGGCCGGTCTCGCCGCGGGTGAGGTAGTGCGCTACTCGCATGGAAGTGTCCAAGCAAGTGTCCAAGGCGCGAAAAAAGAAAAACGCCCACAAATCGTTGATTTGCGGGCGGTTTCTTGACAATGGCGGAGTGAGAGGGATTCGAACCCTCGATAGAGCTTTTGACCCTATACTCCCTTAGCAGGGGAGCCCCTTCAGCCGCTCGGGCATCACTCCGGATTTATGTGTTGCGGATATTCCGCGACCGGGCGCGAAGGATAACGGTTTGTAGGGCCTCAGGTAAACCCTTTCGACGCATCAATCAGAAGATTGATCGTCATGGCCGCCGCCATGCGACGTCGGCTCGTCGCCACGCTGGATGCGCTGATAGATTTCTTCGCGATGCACCGGGACGTCCTTCGGTGCGGTGATACCAATACGCACTTGATTGCCCTTGACCCCGAGCACTGTCACGGTGACCAAATCGCCGATCATCAAGGTTTCGCCTACCCGGCGAGTCAGGATCAACATTTTTAAAATTCTCCAGGGAACCGGTAATTCCCACTGGTACGGCGTCCCGACATGGGCCGCCCCATCACGAAAGGGAACAAAAGAAGATCGATGTTAAGGGAAGCCGCGCCCTGCCAGCAAGGCGGCGCGAGTTCGTGTTCAGGGGAGATGTTGCTTGACCCAGGCAGGCACGCCCTCGAGCGCAAGCGCAAGGGCGGGCCCGTCCTCGCCACCACCCTGGGCGAGGTCCGGGCGGCCGCCGCCCTTGCCCGAGATCTGACCGGCGATATGGCCCAGCAGTTCCCCGGCCTTGACCCGGCCCATTGGGCTGCCATTCACCCCGGCAACCAGGGCCGCCTTGCCCTCACTGGCCCCGGCCAGCACGATCACGCTGTCGCCCAGCTGCTGCTTCAGGCGGTCCATCGCCTCGCGCAAGGCCTTGGCGTCGAAGCCTTCCAGACGCACCGCGAGCACCTTCACCCCGGCCACCTGGACCGCCGCGGCGGCCAGGTCGGCGGTGGCGCCGGACGCCAGCTTGGCCTTCAGCGCCTCCAGCTCGCGCTCCAGGCGCTTGTGCCTGTCGCCCAGCTGGCGAATCTTCTCGACCACGTCAACGGCGCTGCCGCCGACCAGTTCGGCCGCCTCCTGCAGCTTGGCCTCTTCGGCCGCCACATGATCGAGGGCGCCCTGCCCGGTCACCGCCTCGATGCGGCGCACGCCGGCGGAGACGCCGCCCTCGCTGGTGATCTTGAACAGGCCGATGTCACCGGTGCGCGCCACGTGCGTGCCGCCGCACAGTTCGGTGGAGTAATCGCCCATCTTCAACACGCGCACGCGTTCGCCGTATTTTTCGCCGAACAGCGCCATCGCGCCGAAATCCAGCGCTTCCTGCATGCCCATGTGGTGCACTTCGACCGCGTGGTTGGCGCGCACCTGCGCGTTGACCTTGCGCTCGACCACCGCCAGTTCGGCGGCGCTCATCGGCTGGAAGTGCGAGAAGTCGAAGCGCAGCCGGTCCGGCGCGACCAGCGAGCCCTTCTGCTGCACGTGGGTGCCCAGCACCTCGCGCAGCGCGGCATGCAGCAGATGCGTGGCGGAATGGTTGAGGATGGTGGCGCCGCGGCGGGCGCTGTCGACCTGCGCCGACAGAGTGGCGCCGACCTGCAGGCGGCCGCTGGGCAGTTGGCCGACATGGCCATGGAACTGGCCGGCGAACTTCTGCGTCTCCTCGACCTGGAACAGCACGCTGTCTGCGCTCAACTGGCCCAGGTCGCCGACCTGGCCGCCGGATTCGGCGTAGAACGGGGTGCGATCGAGCAGTACGATCGCCGCATCGCCGGCCTCGATCGATTCGACCGGGCGCCCGTCCTTCAACAGCGCGACCACCTTCAGCGCATCGGCCTGCAGCGCGTCGTAGCCCAGGAACACGGTGGGAACCAGCTGCGCCACCAGGTCTGCCGGCAGCGTGGTGCCGCCGCCGAACTTGCCGGCCGCGCGCGCGGTCTCGCGCTGGCGCTCCATCGCGCTTTCGAAGCCCGCCATGTCGACGTCCATGCCGCGCTCGCGGGCGATGTCGGCGGTGAGATCGACCGGGAAGCCATAAGTGTCGTACAGGCGGAACGCGTCCGCACCGGGGATGCTGCCGCTGGCGCGGGCGGCGATCTCGTCGAAAATCTTCATGCCCGAATCCAGGGTCTCGGCAAAGCGCTCCTCTTCGGCCTGCAGCGCCCGCTGCACGGTGGACAGCGCCGCCAGCAGTTCCGGATAGGCTTCGCCCATCAGGTCGGACAGGGTAGCGGCCATCTTGTGGAAGAACGGCTGGCGCACGCCGAGCATCCAGCCATGGCGCAGGGCGCGGCGGATGATCCGGCGCAGCACGTAGCCGCGGCCTTCGTTGGACGGCAGTACGCCATCGACGATCAGGAAGGCGCAGGCGCGGATGTGGTCGGCGATCACGCGCAGCGACTTGTTTTCCAGGTCGGCCATGCCGGTCAGCTGGGAGGCGTGGCGGATCAGCGCCTGGAACAGGTCGATCTCGTAGTTGCTGTGCACGTGCTGCAGGATCGCGGCCAGGCGCTCCAGGCCCATGCCGGTGTCCACGCACGGCGCCGGCAGCGGCACCAGGGTGCCGTCGGGCTGGCGGTCGAACTGCATGAACACCAGGTTCCAAATCTCGATGAAGCGGTCGCCGTCCTCGTCCGGGGAACCCGGGGGCCGCCGGCGATATGCGCGCCGTGGTCGTAGAAGATCTCGGTGCACGGACCGCACGGGCCGGTGTCGGCCATCTGCCAGAAGTTGTCGGAGGCGTATGGCGCGCCTTTGTTGTCGCCGATGCGCACGATCCGCTCTGGCGGCACCCCGATCATGTCGCGCCAAAGCTCATAGGCCTGCTCGTCGGTGTGGTAGACGGTGACCAGCAGGCGTTCGGCGGGCAGCTTCCAGACCTGGGTCAGCAGCTCCCAGGCCCAGGCGATCGCCTCTTTTTTGAAGTAGTCGCCGAACGACCAGTTGCCCAGCATTTCGAAGAAGGTGTGATGGCGCGCGGTATAGCCGACCGCATCCAGGTCGTTGTGCTTGCCGCCGGCGCGCAGGCAGCGCTGCACGTCGGCCGCACGCACGTAGCTGCGCTTCTCGGCACCGAGGAACACGTCCTTGAACTGCACCATACCGGAATTGGTGAACAGCAGCGTCGGGTCGTTGCCCGGCACCAGCGGCGCGGACGGCACGATGGTGTGGCCCTTCCCGTTGAAGAATTCGAGGAAGTCGCTGCGGATCTGGGAGGTGGAGAATTTGGCGGGTGCGTTCATGGGCTGGCTATAGACGAGCGAATGGATGTCCGGGCGTACTCCCTCAAGATCAGGGCGTGCCGAAACCGGACAAGACAATCCGCCAAGGTTAGCAGGCCCGGCCCGCTCAGTCCTCCGGCTCGTAGCGCGTGGCCGCGCGGATGCTGTCGCCATCGAAACCGCGTCGCGCCAGCAAATTGGCGGCCTTGCGCCGCTGTGGCAGGTCCACCGGTCCAGCCGCGCCGAAGCGTCGCTGCACCAGATCGCGGGCGTTTTCGCTCCAGTCGCCGTCGAATGCCGCCATCGCGGTAGCGGTGGCCTCGCTGTCCAGGCCATGGGTGCCCAGTTCGGCGCGTATGTGCAAGGGTCCGTAGCCGGTATTGGCGCGGCTGCGCACCAGCAGTTCGGCAAAGCGGCCATCATCCTGCCAGCCCTCGCCCGCCAGGCGCTCCACAGCGGCAGCGGCGGCGTCCGGCTCCACGCCGCGGGCCCGCAATTTGCGGGTCAGTTCCTTGCGCGAATGTTCGCGACGCACCAGCAGGCCCAAGGCCTGCTGCAATGGCGTCTGTTCCGGCTGCCGGCGGCGCCGGCGCGGTTCCTGTGCGTGTTGTTCGTCGTCACCCATGCAGGCTCACCCCGCCACGATCGTCGATGTGCCGTCCCTGGCACCTGCCCTCCTGGCTTGCTCAAGACTGCCGAGGGAGACGAGCGGCACTGACTCCACCGCTCCCCCGGCAGAAGACCATCACGCCTCGGAGTCTACGTCGGCATCCTCGGCTTCAGCCGCGCTCGGCGCGACTTCCGTCGGCTGGAACTTCTCGCGCAGCTCGCTTTCCAGCTTCGCTGCCACCTGCGGGTTGTCGCGCAGGTACTGGCGCGAATTGTCCTTGCCCTGGCCGATGCGCTCGCTGCCGTAGCTGTACCAGGCACCGGCCTTCTCGACCAGCTTGGCTTCCACGCCCATGTCGATCAGCTCGCCTTCGCGGCTGATGCCCTCGCCGTACAGGATCTCGGTGATGACCTGCTTGAACGGGGGCGCCAGCTTGTTCTTGACCACCTTGATCTTGGTCTGATTGCCGATGATCTCGTCGCCCTTCTTGATCGCGCCGATGCGGCGGATGTCCAGGCGCACCGAGGCGTAGAACTTCAGCGCGTTGCCGCCGGTGGTCACTTCCGGGCTCTGGCCGGGCATCATCACGCCGATCTTCATGCGCAGCTGGTTGATGAACACCACCAGCGTGTTGGAGCGCTTGATGTTGCCGGTCAGCTTGCGTAGCGCCTGGCTCATCAGGCGAGCCTGCAGGCCCGGCAGCTGGTCGCCCATCTCGCCTTCGATTTCGGCCTTCGGGGTCAGCGCGGCGACCGAGTCGACCACCACGATGTCGACCGAGCCCGAACGCACCAGCATGTCGGCGATTTCCAGCGCCTGCTCGCCGGTATCCGGCTGCGACAGCAGCAGTTCGTCGACGTTGACGCCGAGCTTGCCGGCATAGATCGGGTCCAGCGCATGCTCGGCATCGATGAAGGCCGCGGTGCCGCCCTTCTTCTGGCACTCGGCGATGGCCTGCAGGGTCAGGGTGGTCTTGCCCGAGGATTCCGGACCGTAGATCTCGACGACGCGGCCCTTCGGCAAGCCGCCGATGCCCAGCGCGATATCCAGCATCAGCGAGCCGGTCGGAATCACCTCGACGGCCTCGATGATGCGATCGCCCATCCGCATCACCGAACCCTTGCCGAACTGCTTCTCGATCTGGCTCAGAGCGGCAGCGAGCGCGCGCTTCTTGTTCTCGTCCATTTTGGTGTCCTTCGGAGGTGAGGGTGATTTGCGGGGTAGGTTCAATTTAGCGGCCAGGTATCGCACGGACTGAGACAGTGCGGGGCAAAGAAAAAATAATTCGTCCGGGCAGGTCTACAGCAGCGGCGAACAGCGATGGTGCGGGTCGGGAAAATCCGGCCCGCGGTGTAGTGCAATATCCAAATCAACGATTGGGGCGCAGCAGGCCGCAGTACAGGCCTTCGATGGCGAAATCCTGGTCCGGCAGCACTTCGATCGGCGCGTAGTCCGGGTTGCGCGGCAGCAGGCGGATGCGGTCCTTGCCGATCTTCAGCAGCTTGACCGTAATCTCCTCGTCGATCCGCGCCACCACGATCTGCCCGGAACGGGCGTCGCGGGTGCGATGCACGCCGATCAGGTCGCCGTCGAAGATGCCTTCGTCGCGCATCGAGTCGCCCTGCACCTTCAGCAGGTAGTCCGGTGCCGGCGAGAAGAACACCCGGTCCAGCACCACGAAATCGTCCGAACCGATGTCCGCGCCGATCGGCAGGCCGGCAGCGACCCGCCCCAGCACCGGCAGGCGCAGGATGTCGGCGCTGTCCACCTGCGGCGCCGGCGCCGGTACGGCCGCGCCGGCCACCAGGCGGATGCCGCGTGCCTGGCCCGGCACGCGACGGATGGCGCCAGCCTGCTCCAGGGCTTCCAGGTGGTATTGCGCGGCACGCACGCCCTTGAAGCCGAAGGCACGGGCGATCTCGGTCTGCGACGGCGGTGCGCCATCGTGCTCGATACGCTCGGCGATCAGGTCGAGGATCGCTTGCTGGGTTTCGGTCAGTTCCATGGTTAGTAGTAATACTACTAAAAACGGAAATGGGCAACCACTGCGTGATCCCATCAAGGATGGCTGCCGTTCCGCGGACCGCGACGCCCACGCGGGCCTGGTCACCAAGCGCCCGCACACCGGACATCGCCAGCCGCGACAACCGTTCCGCTCAGCGGCCGCTGCGCCAGATCGAGATCAGGATCCACACGCCCGACAGCGCCGCGCCGATGAAGCCGCCCACGCCGATCGCCAGCAGCCAGCGACTGGAGACGCCGCCAACGCTGTTCATCACGATCGAGGAACCGATGATCAGCGCCGCGGTGACGATGCCCATGGTCAACCGATTCGCGGCGCGGTTGACCTGGTCGCCGAAGCCCTTCAGCGACGTCGTCTCGACGTTGAGTTGCAGCCGTCCGCGCCGCGCCGCCTGTAGCAGCCGGCGGGTGTCGCGCGGCAGGTCGCCGAGCAGTTCCAGCGCGCCGAGCATGGTGCGCCGACCGCGCTTGGCCATCGCCCGCGGGGCGAAGCGCTGCAGCATCACCCGCTCCAGGTAAGGGGCCGCGGCACCGGCCATGTCGAAATCCGGATCGAGCTGGCGCCCTACCCCTTCCAGGATCAGGAAGGTCTTGATCATCAGCGCCAGATCGGCCGGCAGCGCCAGCGCGTGCTGGCGCAGGATCGCGGTGACGTCGCCGAGCATCGCGCCGACCCGTAACTCCTTCAACGGCACGCCGCGGTACTGATCAACGAAACCGGTGATCTCCAGCTGCAGCCGCGCCTCGTCGATCTCCGCATCGCCGTCGGTCCATTCCAGCAGCACGTCGGTGACCGCTTCGGCTTCCTGCGTGACCAGGCCGTGCAGCAGCTGCACGACCTGGTAACGGCGCTGCTCGGAGATGCGCCCGACCATGCCGAAATCGATCACCGCGATGCGCTCGCCTGGCAGGTAGAAGATGTTGCCCGGATGCGGATCGGCGTGGAAACAGCCGTCCTCGAGCACCATCTTCAGCACGATCTCGGCACCGACGCGGGCCAGCTGGCGGCGGTCCAGGCCGGCGGCATCCACGCCTGCCAAGTCGCGCCCGCCGATACCGGAGACGAAGTCCTGCACGTTGAGGGTTTCGCAGGTCCATTGCCAGTGCATGCGCGGGATCAGGATCTCGTCGTGGCCCTGGAAATTGGCCGCGATGCGCTCGGCGTTGCGGCACTCGCCGGCGAAATCCAGCTCACGCCGCAGCGACACGGTGAACTGGTGCACCACCTCCGCCGGGTGGTAGCGCTTGAGGTCGACCGCGCGCGCCTCGACGATCTCGGCGAGACGGGCCAGCAGCCGCAGGTCGGCCTCGATCACGTCGCGGATGCCGGGGCGGCGCACCTTCATCACTACCGGGGTGCCGTCGTGCAGCCAGGCGCGATGGGTCTGCGCCAGCGAGGCGGCGGCCAGCGGCGCTTGCTCGACCTGGGCAAAGATCGCCGACGGTGCCTCGCCCAACGCCTCGATCAGTTGCGGCAGGATCTGTTCGTAGGGCAGCGCCGGCGCCGCGTTCTGCAGTTCGCCCAGTTCGTCGATCCACTCCGGCGGCAGCAGGTCCACGCGCGTGGCCAGCACCTGGCCGAGCTTGACGAAGGTCGGGCCGAGATCCTGCAGCGCGCGCCGCACCCGCTGCGGCGCCGACATGCGCAGCATTTCTTCGGCGTTATGCCAGTGCAGCAGGCGCCCGGCGCGTTCCAGCACCTCGGCCATGCCGATACGGCGGACCACGTCGCCGAAGCCGTAGCGGATCAGCACCGAGGCGATTTCCTGCAAGCGCCCCAAGTCGCGGACCGTGCTCAGCGCCTCCCACATCGCGGTCGCCATCTAGCGCTCGAGAGTGTTCACAGCAGCGCGCCGAGTCCGTGCAACGCCGCGGCCACGGTCTGCCGGCGCACCGCGTCGCGGTCGCCGTCGAAGGTGAACAGCTGTGCGCTGGCATAGCCGCCGCGCCGCTTCCAGCCGACCCACACGGTACCGACCGGCTTGTCGGCGGAACCGCCACCGGGGCCGGCGATGCCGGTCACCGCCACCGCGATGCTGGCACCGGAATTGACCAATGCGCCGGACACCATCTCGATCACCGTCTCGCGGCTGACCGCGCCATGCTGCTCCAGGGTCTGCGGACGCACCCCGAGCAACGCCTGCTTGGCTTCGTAGCTGTAGGCGACCATGCCGCAGTCGAACCAGTCCGAGGAGCCGGCGATGTCGGTCATCGCCTTGGCGATCCAGCCGCCGCTGCAGCTCTCGGCGGTGACCAGGCGCTCGCGCGTGGTGCGCAACTGGTCGCTGAGCGCAGTGGCGAGTTGAAGGAGTTGCGGATCGGTAGGGACGGTCATGGCGCTGCTCGGGAAACCAATGCGCTTTGTAGCCCAATTCGCCACAGCTGTCGCGCTTGCGCGGCGTGGGGCGAGGCGTGGCTTCAGCGATGGTGGTGCAAGCGGGGTGGCTGTGCTGGTGCGTCAGATATATCTTCGCTGGCATGGCTGCACCAGTATTGCCTTCGCGCCGCAACGAAACACAACAGCGACTTGCTGATTGAGATGACGTCACTGTAGGAGCGGCTTCAGCCGCGACATGCCATACCGGTAACGCCCGTCGCGGCTGAAGCCGCTCCTACAGAATTTGCGCAGGCTGTAAACGCCGGAGTCGAAGATGCACCCAGGCGAAGGTGGCGACAGCGTCATCGCACGCGGCAGCTAACGCCGTTGCCACTCCTCTTCCTCGCGCGGCGGCAGCAGCGCGCGGATCGGCGCGCCGTCGGCGCTGGCGGCCAGGCGTTCGGCCTCGGTGATCGGGATGTCCACCTGCAGCAGCCAACCGTCTTCGTCGGCCTGCTCGCTGCGGATCACCTGCAGTTGGTGCAGCTGCGAGCGCAGGCGCCCGGCGCTGGGCGGCAGGCGCAGGCTGCCCTGCACGTGCTGCAGTCCCAGACGCTGGCCGAGCACGCCCTGCAGCAGGTCGAGGCCGCGTTCGTCGCGCGCCGAGATCCACACCCGCTCGCGGCGCGCCTCATCCGGCACGCCGTCCTGCGCATCGTGGCGCACGTCGGCGCCTTCGATGCGGTCGATCTTGTTGAACACCAGCAGCTGCGGCAGATCGCCGGCGCCGACCGCGTGCAATACCTCGTCAACCTGGGCGATGCGCTCTTCGCGCAGCGGATCGGCAGCATCGACCACGTGCAGCAGGAAGTCGGCTTCGCGCGCCTCGGACAGGGTCGAGCGGAACGCGGCGACCAGTTCGTGCGGCAGGTTGCGCACGAAGCCGACGGTGTCGGCAAGCATCGCATTGCCACCGGGCAGCGCGATGCGGCGCACGGTCGGGTCCAGCGTCGCGAACAGTTGGTCCGCGGCATAGGCCTCGGCGCCGGTCAAGGCATTGAACAGGGTCGATTTGCCGGCATTGGTATAGCCGACCACCGCGATCCGCGGCAGTTCGCTGCGCACCCGCGCACGGCGCATCTGGGTGTGCTGCACCTCGACCTTTTCCAGCCGCTTCTGCAACTGTTCGACCCGCTTCTGCAGCAACCGTCGGTCGGTTTCCAGCTGGGTTTCGCCGGGGCCGCGCAGGCCGATCGAACCGCCGCGCTGGCGCTCTAGATGGGTCCAGCCGCGTATCAGCCGCGTGGCCATGTGGCGCAGCTGCGCCAGCTCGACCTGCAGCTTGCCCTCGTGGCTGCGCGCGCGTTGCGCGAAGATGTCCAGGATCAGCCCGGTGCGGTCGATCACGCGCCGCTCCAGGTACTTTTCCAGGTTGCGCTCCTGGCCCGGACTCAAGGCATGGTTGACCAGGATCAGGTCGGCGCCGCTGGCCTCGGCCGCGGCCTTGACCTCTTCCAGCTTGCCGCTGCCGATCAGCGTCGACGGGCTGGGCTTGTCGATGCGCGCGGTCAGCGTGGCGGCGATGCTGGCGCCGGCGGAGCGCGCCAGGTCGGCGAACTCCTCCAGCACGTCGTCCTCCAACGGTCCACCGGCATAGGGCTGGATCAGCAGTGCGTGTTCGCCGCGGCGGGAACGATCAAACACCCGCGGCTCCGGTCTTCAACAGCGTCTTACTCGGCTTCGTCATCGTCCGCACTGCCACCCTCGTTCTGCTGCACATAGCCACCGCCCGGTCCGACGCGCACGTTGCGCGCCGGCACCACGGTGGAAATGGCGTGTTTGTAGACCATCTGGCTCACGGTGTTGCGCAACAGCACCACGAACTGGTCGAAGGACTCGATGGTACCCTGCAGTTTGATGCCGTTGACCAGATACACCGACACCGGCACCCGTTCGCGACGCAGCGCGTTCAGGAAAGGATCCTGTAAGGATTGCCCCTTGGACATGCTTCACTCCCGTTTATTGTTTTTATGTGCCCGGGACGGCACTGCAGCTCCCCTGCCGTGGCCCGGACCGTCGATGTTACACAACCGCGGGCTCCAGCACAGCGCGGCGTGTAGCCAAATCAGCGAAGAAAGTCCGCTACTGCGGCATCCAGGCGCGCGCCGTCGCATTCGGGGTCGAACCAGCGCGCGTCCAGTTCCCCGCGCAGCCAGGTCAGTTGGCGCTTGGCCAGCTGGCGAGTAGCGAAGATCGCGCGATCGCGAAACGTCGCCGCATCGCTGGCGCCGTCCAGGTGTTCCCAGGCCTGGCGGTAGCCGACAGCGCGCACCGCCGGCAGCTCCAGCGGCCGCGCCACTTGGCGCAGCGCCGGCAAGGCGCGCAGCGCGCGCACCTCGTCGAGGAAGCCCTGCGCCAGCATCGCGTCGAAGCGCAGTTCGATGCGCCGGTGCAGCAGCGCGCGGTCGGGCGGCGCCAGCACCAGTTTCAGTACCCGCAACGGCAGCCGCGGCGGCCCGGGCTGCGCCTGCCACTCGCTGATCGGGCGGCCGCTGAGCTGGAACACTTCCAGCGCACGCTGGATGCGCTGCGCATCGCCGGGCCGGATCCGCCGCGCGGCCAGCGGATCGACCTGCTGCAGCTGCGCGTGCAGCGCCGCCCAGCCTTCGGCCTGCGCACGTGCGCCCAGCGCCGCGCGCAGTTGCGGATCGGCCGGCGGCATCGGCGCCAGGCCTTCCAGCAATGCCTGGAAATACAGGCCGGTGCCGCCGGCCAGGATCGGCAGGCGGCCGCGGGCGACGATCGCATCCAGCGCGGCACGCGCGTCCACCGCGAATTCGGCGGCCGAATAGGGCTGCCACGGATCGCGCAGGTCCAGCAGATGGTGCGGCACGCGCGCCAGTTGCGCGGCGTCGGGCTTGGCCGCGCCGATGTTCAGGCCGCGGTACACCAGCGCCGAATCGACGCTGACGATCTCGCCGCCGTAGCGCTCGGCCAGGGCGATCGCCGCGGCGGTCTTGCCGGACGCGGTCGGCCCCATCAGCGCGAGGGCACGCGGGCGCCGGTCGGCCGGCGATCAGTCCTCGTCCGGCCAGCGGATCGC
>NZ_CAPJ01000027.1 GCF_000331775.1 Xanthomonas translucens pv. translucens DSM 18974 | reverse complement strand
GCCAGACTGCCGCGCCGGCGCCGCCATCGACGGCCGTGCGCCTGGCGCCCGCCCGCTCAGCGCAACGGCAGACCGATGTAGCTCGCCTGCTGCGGCGTGTGCCAGATGCGCTGCGTGGCCTGCTGGTAGTCGCCCGGCTTGGCGAAGTAGATGTTGGGCACGTAGGTGTGCGGGTTGCGGTCGTACAGCGGAAACAGGCTGGAGTGGACCTGCACCATCACCCGGTGGCCGCGCTGGAAGGTGTGGTTGGCGGTGGGCAGGCCGAAGCTGTACGCCAGCGGCTGGTTCGGCGCGATCGGCTTGGGCGTTTCGAAGCTCTCGCGGTAGCGACCGCGGAAGATCGCCAACGATACCGCCAGTTCGTAGCCGCCCAGTTTCGGATCGGAGGCCATTTCGTCCGGATACACGTCGATCAGTTTCACCACCCAGTCGCTGTCGCTACCGCTGGTGGAAGCCCGCAGGTGTACCTCGGGCACGCCGGCGATGCGCAGCGGCGCATCCAGCGGTGCGCTGACGAAGCTCAGCATGTCCGGGCGGCCATCGACGAACCGCTGGTCGTGCACCAGCCAGGTGGTCCACATGTCGCGGTCGCCGAACGTGACCGGGCGCGGCGCGAACGGCACCGGCTTGGCCGGGTCGGACGCGTATTCCTCGTAGTCGCCCTGCCCGGCCGTCGGCGCGTCGAACGACAGCGTGCCGCCGGCGCCCAGGTACAGCGGCTTGCTGCGCGCCGCGCAGCCCTGCGCGCAGCTGCGCGGCCAGGCCTGCAGGCGATCCAAGTGGTTCTCGCCGGTGTTGTAGATGAACACCGGCGGCGTGTCGGCCTTGGCCGCGCCATCGACCAGGTACTGGTCGAAGAACGGCTTGAGCACGTCGCGGCGGAACTGCAGCGCGGTGTCGCCGTCGAACTTCAGCGCGCCCAGCGCCGAGCCGTCGTAGTTGACCTGGCTGTGCCGCCACGGCCCCATCACCAGATAGTTTCTGTCGTTGCCGGTGTCGCGCGGCGCCATCGCCTGGTAGCTGTGGATCGGGCCCCACATGTCCTCCTGGTCCCACAGGCCCTGCAACCACATCATCGGCACCTTCAGCGGCGTGCGCGCCATCACCTTGTCCAGCGCCTGGCCCTGCCAGAACGCGTCGTAGGCCGGGTGCTCGGTGAGCTTGTGCCACCACGGCAGCTGCTCCAGGCCGGCGGCCTTGGCGTAGTCGCCGGCCGAACCGGCGCGCAGGAAATTGCTGTAGTCGTCGTGGCCGTGGCGCGGGATGCCGCTGCCCTTGCCGCGCTTGCTCAGCTGGCTGGTGAAGTAGTCGAAGCTGACCTGGCGGAAGGCGCCGTCGTTGAGCCAGTCGTCGCCCATCCAGCCGTCGATCACCGGGCTTTACGGCGCGGCCATCTTTAGCGCAGGGTGCGGGTCGGTCAGCACCATGACCACGGTGAAGCCTTCGTAGGACGAGCAGATCATGCCGACCTTGCCGTTGGACTCGTGCACGTTCTTGACCAGCCAGTCGATGGTGTCCCAGGCGTCGGTGGCATGGTCGACCTTACTGCCGTTGAGCGGCCCGCGCAGCGGCCGGGTCATCACGTAGTCGCCCTGTGAGCCATACTTGCCGCGGATGTCCTGGAACACGCGGATGTAGCCGCCATCGACGAACACTTCGTCGCCCTGCGGCAACAGGTCGCGCATATGCGGCGAAGCCAGCCGGCTGGCGCGGCCGCTGGCGTCGTAGGGCGCGCGCGTCAACAGCATCGGCGCA
>NZ_CAPJ01000028.1 GCF_000331775.1 Xanthomonas translucens pv. translucens DSM 18974 | reverse complement strand
GCGACGCCAGCCAGCGCACGCGTTGCTGCCGCAGGTGCGGCGACTCGGCAGGCGGTGCGGCGGACGACTCGGCGGGATCGGTCAAAACGGACTCGGGGCGGCAAACGGGCCGCCATTGTAAGTCGGCTTCCCGGCCGGGATCGCCGCGTGCCGTCACGGTGCCGGTCGCGGCCGGAACCCGCATTGATCTGGATCAAGGCCGCGCGCGCGGCGGAAGCGGAACATCGGCTTCAACCTACCGCCACCCGGCCACCCAGATGCATATTTTCCACGAGGTAGCACAGCCATGATCGACACCACTGTCGTCGAGCTGTCGCGGCTGCAATTCGCCATGACCGCGATGTACCACTTCCTGTTCGTGCCGCTCACCCTCGGCCTGTCGTTCATGATCGCGATCATGGAGAGCGTGTTCGTCATGACCCGCAAGGAGGTCTGGCGGCGCATGGCGCTGTTCTGGGGCGTGCTGTTCGGCATCAACTTCGCAATGGGCGTGGCCACCGGCATCGTCATGGAATTCCAGTTCGGCATGAACTGGTCGTACTACAGCCATTACGTCGGCGACATCTTCGGCGCGCCGCTGGCGATCGAGGGGTTGATGGCGTTCTTCCTCGAAGCCACCTTCATCGGCCTGTTCTTCTTCGGCTGGAACACGCTGTCGCCGCTCAAGCACCTGATGGTGACCTGGCTGATGGCGCTGGGCACCAACCTGTCGGCGGTGTGGATCCTGATCGCCAACGGCTGGATGCAGAATCCGACCGGCGCGGTGTTCAATCCGGACACGATGCGCATGGAAGTGGTCGATTTCATGGCGGTGGTGTTCAACCCGGTGGCGCAGGCCAAGTTCGTGCACACGGTCAGCGCCGGCTACGTGACCGGCGCGGTGTTCGTGATGTCGATCAGCGCGCTGTTCCTGCTGCGCGGCACGCACCGCGACATCGCGCGGCGCTCGTTCGCGGTGGCGGCCGCGTTCGGCCTGGCGTCCTCGCTGTCGGTGGTGGTGCTCGGCGACGAGAGCGGGTATGCCGCCAACGAACACCAGAAGATGAAGCTGGCCGCGATCGAGGCGATGTGGGAGACCGAGCAGGCGCCGGCCGACTTCACCGCATTTGGTATCCCCAACCAGGCCACCGGCAAGAACGACTACGCGATCAAGGTGCCGTATCTGATGGGCCTGGTCGCCACGCGCTCGCTGAACACGCCGATTCCCGGCATCCTGGAACTGGTCGGCCGCGCCGAACACCGCATCCGCGGCGGCCAGATCGCCTACGGCGCGCTGCAACGGCTCAAGGCCGACCGCAACGACGTGCAGGCGCGCGAAGTGTTCGACCGCCACTGGCAGGACCTGGGCCACGGCCTGCTGCTCAAGCGCTACCGCGACGACATCCTCAACGCCACCCCGGAAGAAATCTCCAAGGCCGCGCTGGACACCGTGCCGCGCGTGCTGCCGCTGTTCTGGACGTTCCGGGTCATGGCCGGCCTGGGCTTCTACCTGATCGCCTTCTTCATCGCCGCGATGTGGTTCTCGTGCAAGCACACCTTCGAGGACAAGCGCTGGTTCCTGACGCTGGCGCTGTGGTCCCTGCCGGCGCCGTGGATCGCGATCGAATGCGGCTGGTTAGTCGCCGAATACGGCCGCCAGCCGTGGGCGGTGGAAGGCGTGCTGCCCACCTTCTACGCCGCCTCCGGCCTGGCCCTACACGAGATCGTGATCACCCTGGCCGGTTTCGTGGCGATCTACACCGTGCTGCTGGTCATCGAGATCAAATTGATGCTCAAGGCGATCGGCAAGGGCCCGGACCATCTGCCCGCGCTGCTGCAGCCGACCCCGCGCCCCGCCGCGCCTATTGCCGCCACCGCGGCCGCCGGTCAACGCTGATCCCGGCAGGAGAATGACGATGGACTTCATTGCATTGGACTACACCACGCTGCGCCTGATCTGGTGGTTGCTGCTCGGCATCCTGCTGATCGGTTTCGCGGTGATGGACGGTTTCGACCTGGGCGTCGGCGCGCTGCTGCCGTTCGTGGCCAAAAACGACGCCGAACGCCGGCTGGTGGTGAATACCATCGGCCCGGTCTGGGAAGGCAACCAGGTCTGGCTGGTGCTCGGCGGCGGCGCGATCTTCGCCGCCTGGCCGCCGCTGTACGCGGTCAGCTTCTCCGGCTTCTACCTGGCCATGTTCGTGATCCTGTTCGCGCTGATCCTGCGCCCGGTCGGCTTCAAGTTCCGCGGCAAGCTGCCCAGCCAGCGCTGGCGCAACGGCTGGGACTGGGCGCTGTTCATCGGCGGCTTCATTCCGGCGCTGATCATGGGCGTGGCGGTGGGCAACGTGCTGCTGGGCGTGCCATTCCACTTCGACGACACGCTGCGGGTGTTCTACACCGGCAGCTTCTTCGGCCTGCTGATGCCGTTCGCGCTGCTCGCCGGCCTGCTCAGCGTGAGCATGCTGGTGGCGCACGGCGCGGCGATGCTGGCACTGAAGACCGACGGCCCGGTGGCCGAGCGCGCGGCCCGCTACGGCAGCGTGGCGGCACTGGTGGCCTGTGCGCTGTTCGCCGTCGGCGGCGTGTGGGTGGTGCTGGGCCTGCCCGGCTACGTGGTGACCTCGCCGGTGGTCACCGACGGCGCCACCAACCCGCTGCTGAAGACCGCGGTGCTCGGCGAGGTCGGCGGCTGGATGCGCAACTACCAGGCGATGCCGCTGACCGCGCTGGCGCCGATGGCCGGCCTGCTCGGCCTGCTGCTCAGCGCGCTGCTGCTGCACAAGCGGCGCGGCGGGCTGGCCTTTCTCGCCTCGGGCACGGCCATCGCCGGCATCATCCTCACCGTCGGCTTTGCGATCTTCCCGTTCCTGCTGCCCTCCTCCAGCCAGCCCGGCTCCAGCCTGACCGTGTGGGACGCCTCAAGCAGCCGCCTGACCCTGTGGATCATGCTGCTGGCCACCACGCTGTTCCTGCCGATCATCATTGGCTACACCACCTGGGTGTACCGGGTGCTGAAGGGCAAGGTCAGCGCCGAATCGCTGGACGACAACCCCAACGCGTACTGACGCGCCCACCCCATCCATTTAGGAGATCGCAGCATGTGGTATTTCGCCTGGATTCTCGGTGTCGGCCTGGCCTCCACCGCCGCCATCCTCAACGGCATGTGGTTCGAGGCCCGCGAGGGCGCCGCCCTCGAGGCCAAGGACTGAAATTTTTTCGCAAAGGATCTTGCCGAATGCGGGCGAGCCCCGTATCATGTGCGGCTCCTTCGGGGTGTAGCTCAGTCTGGTAGAGCGCTACGTTCGGGACGTAGAGGTCGCAGGTTCGAATCCTGTCTCCCCGACCAGTTTCAAGGTCACAAGAAGCCTGGAAAACCTCAGTTTTCCGGGTTTTTTTGTGTCCGCACACCGCGGCACGGCAACGCCGCCGCAAAGAACCGGCCGGCCGCCAGCGGCAGCGCAGTCGCACGCGCCGCGCGCCGCACGCACCTCCTTGGTCAGCGCGCTGCGGCAGGCTGCGGCCGCGCGAGCATGCCGTTTGCGGCAACGACCCGATGTGCCGGCAGAACGCGCGAACCGACGCGCGGCGATGCAACCGACCGCGCGCATGCGCGATCGGCGAGGAACGCGCGACGCTGCGCGCCGATCATCAACGTGAATGGCTCCATTGGGCCATTGCACGCGCCGGTTCGCTTCGCAGACAAATCCGGCGCCGAATTCGCATAGGGCAGCACCGCTTCGGAATCGCGCCATTGCGTTCCAGGCTGACTACTAAGCTGCGCGTCGCGTTTATCCAGACGCTTCAAATACTTTCTATGGATACTAAAAAATCATGCATGCATCTCCATCGATAACCTCATCACACACCACTCCGCTGATCATACAGGCGCAGAATGCGCCCATCGACGTAAACGCATCGCAGCACGACCCGGAACAGGGCAACGTCGGTAATGACGTGCACGTCGCAGCGCTAGGCAGGCCGCCGCGTCGCGACTTGCAGGGCCAGCAAGCAGCGAACGCCATGACCTCGGCGAATACGGCCAGCGGCAGCGCCGCCCCGGCCGAAGCACAGCAATCGCTGCAGTCAGTATCCGCTGATGCGGTTGCGGGCAAAACCTTGCATGCCGGCGCGGTGCGTTTGGAGAATCGAAGTCTGGTTTCCGACGATCCGGTCATCCATGCATTGCTGTCGTTCGCGCAAGCCAACGAGCCGCTGCAAGCGCGGATCGCAAGCAATCCCGATGCCCCCACGAAATTGGAAATATGCGCTCACCCTGAACTTGAGGAAGCGCTTGAAGCATTCAAAAAAGCCTTCATGGTCGAGCAAGCGAATCTGCTTTCCGCTTCAGATCCTTCGGGCGCGCGCGTTTACGATGATGTCAAGGGCGACATTCATATTGCCGTGTTGCAAAAAGCCATCGAAAAAGGCGCAAGCGCATTTGGGGAAAATGCAAAGATCCACCGCCACGGCCAAGATTTGACTGCAGCACAGTTCCTGGCCTTGCATGCCCCCACCATCCGCTGCAACGACGAATTTCTGGAGATGAACGTCAAGCAACGCGTCCGCTGCGACCGCGATCTGCTGGTGCGCCTGGGCGCGCAGTCGCTGCTGCACGCCGCCACCAAGAAAGAGACGATTCCAATCGGCCTGTTGGGCAGCCTTGCCGCGAGCAGCGGACTCGGCTCGCTTTGGGAATTGAAAGCGGCGCAGGCACTGAAGGACACCTTCTTCGGAGCGCACTATTCGCCGAGCAAGCATGCGCTGCAATTGGCAGGCATCGATTCGGTACCGCCCATGCTGATCGAGACATTGGACACGATGTGCGTGCTGTCCATCATGCAGCGCATGAAAGGCGAGAGGGAACCGCTGAGCGCTTTGCTGCGCAAGGCCACCACGGCCGGCGCGATTTCCTCGGTACTTTCCTTTCCCAACAACCTGTTGCAATACGCCGGCTTCAAGTCACGGCCGGCGGACCTTGCCGCCAACGTGCTGACGACCGAAGCGGCCATCTTCGGCGCAGCCTCGGGGATTCCGCCCGAAGTGAAGGAAAACGAGGAAAACATGCGCGCGGGCCTGTTCCAGAGCATGAGAGCGGGCGTGCTCGCGGCGCCTGCCGACGCAGCCTCGGCGCGGCAAACGGTCGAGCAGATGACCAAGCATGCGCTTGAGATCGGGCCAGGCGAAAGCACTGCGGTGAAATCCATGGGCGTGGCCGCGATGGTCGGCCTGATCCCGTTGATCGCCAGCGACAAGGCGACCGGCCTGCTGTCGGAACGGGTCTTGCGCATCTTCCGCAGCACCGTCTTCAATCCGATCGAGGCAATCGCGCTCAACGCGCTTGCGCTGAGCAGCCGCGTCAACATCCCCAAGGTCTTCGATTCCCACGATACCAAGCACGCACGTGTCGCGCAGGCCATTCTCATGCGTGCCAGCCAACAGATGGATGCCGGAGAACGCACGATCAGCCCAGAAGAGTTACACGAGAAGCTCGGCCAGCAGCGTAATTTCCTGCACCGACTCGGCACAGTCATCGTCGATGGCATGAACGCGATGTTCGAATCGGTTCCGAGCGTGGTGCGCAAACTCGGCTATGGCGAGCCGCCCTTGGATGAGCGCATTCCGTATCAGGATCTGCATGTGCCGTTGCCGCCACCGCCGGCATCGCAGGCATCGCAGGCATCGCAGGCGCCTCCGGCACCGAACGCAGCGCCGATACCGCCAGTGTAGCCCTGCCCGAGACGGCAGCGAGCGCGCTGCGACGGTC
>NZ_CAPJ01000029.1 GCF_000331775.1 Xanthomonas translucens pv. translucens DSM 18974 | reverse complement strand
AAGCGCATGACCTGCGCGGCCTCGGCCGCGGCGTGCAGCTGTGCGGCGCTGGCCCGCGGCGCGGCCAGCCGCAGGTTGTCGGCGATGCTGCCGTGGAACAGATACGGGCGCTGCCCGGCGTAACCGACGCGCAGTCCAGGCCGCAGGTGCAGGCTGCCGGCGCGTGGCGGCAGCCAGCCGGCCAGTGCTTCGAGCAGGGTGCTCTTGCCGCTGCCGCTGGGTCCGACCAGGGCCAGGCGCTGGCCGGGCTGCAGGCTGAAGGACAGCTCGTGCAGCGCGTCGCAGCGCGCGCCTTGCGGGCGCAGGGTCAGTCCCTCGGCGCGCAGTAGCGGCTGTGCGGGCGCTGCCGGCATCGCCAGCGCCATGGGCACTGCGGGAACTGAAGGCTTTTCAGGCACTGCGAGCGTTGCAAGCACCGCAGGCGTTGGCAGTGCTGCAGGCGATGGCACTGCGGATTCATCAGGCGCCGCCGGCATTGCGGGCGCAGCAGGTGGCACAGACAACGGCGGCGCAAGCGATGCGAGCGCCGGCGCGGCAACCGCCGGCGACGACACAGACGGCGCCAGCGCCGAATCCGGCAACGCACCAAGCAGGCGCTCCACCTCGGCCGCCGCGGCCAGCGCGTTGGCGCGGTCGTGGTAGTGCGCGGCCAGGCGCCGCAGCGGCGCGTAGAACTCCGGCGCCAGCAGCAGGCAGAACACGCCCACGCCCAGGGTCGGCACCGCCGCGTGCAGCGCGATCATGCCCAGGTAGCTCAGGCCCAGGTACATCGCCACCATCGCCACGCTGACCGAGGCGAAGAACTCGAGCACGGTCGAGGACAGGAAGGCAATGCGCAGCACTTTCAAGGTGCGTTCGCGCACGCCCTCGGCGGCGGCGGCGATGCCGCGCAGTTCGTCCTCGCCGCGGCCGTACAGGCGCAGCAGGCCCAGGCCCTTGAGCCGATCGGCGAAATGCCCGCCCATCCGCGCCAGTTCGCGCAGCTGGCGGCGCCCGGCGGCTTCGGCGCCCCAGCCCACCAGCATCATGAAGATCGGTACCAGCGGCGCGGTGAACAGCAGCAGCAGGCCCACCACCCAATCGCTCCAGCCGACCGCGAGCAGGATCAGCAGCGGCACCACGCTCACTTCCAGCCGCGCCGGCTGGTAGCCGGCGTAGTAGCCGTCCAGCGCGTCGCCGTGGGCCAGCAGCAGTTCGCCCAGTTCGCCGTTGCGCTGGCCGCGCAGCCACAGCGGGCCGCGCTGCAGCAGGCGCCGGT
>NZ_CAPJ01000030.1 GCF_000331775.1 Xanthomonas translucens pv. translucens DSM 18974 | reverse complement strand
ACCGCCGCCGCGCTGCGCCCGCAGATCGATGCGGCGCGCGCCGATGCCGGGTTGCCGGCGCTGCCGGCTGCTGCGCCAGGCGCCGCGGCACCGGCACAGGCAAGCGCGACCGCAGAGGCGAACGCCGCATCAGCGCCTGCATCCGCCGCCGTTGGGACGCTGACCGTCTTGGTGTCGCTGAACCCGGGATTCGCCGCACGGGTGCGTCTGCGCGGCGACGCCAGCGTGTTCGTGATCGCGCGCGTGCCCGGCGGCCCGCCGATGCCGGTCGCGGTGCAGAAGCATTCGCTGCAGTCGCTGCCGCTGCGCGTGACCCTGAGCGACAGCGACAGCCCGATGCCGACGCAGACGCTGTCGCAGCTCAAGCGAGTGCAGGTGCTGGCGCGGCTCTCGAACAGCGGCAACGCGATGCGCCAGGAAGGCGACCTGGAATCGGCACCGGTGACGGTGACGCTGCCGACGGCGACGCCGGTGGAGTTGGTGATCGGGAAGCAATAGCTCGGCTTTCCTGTAGGAGCGGCTTCAGCCGCGACAGGTATTCCCCGCAACCGACATGTTCCGGGCGCCGGTGTCGCGGCTGAAGCCGCTCCTACAAAAGCGCACCTGACGCCACACGCACGCCGCGTCCGCAGCGGCACGGCTAGAATCGGCGCATGACCGAATTCATTCCTCCAGGCAGCCGCTTCCTCGCCCTGCCCTCGCCGTTCCCGATGAAGCGCGGCGGCCAGCTGCGCGAGGCGCGCGTCGCCTACGAGACCTGGGGCACGCTGGCGGCGGACCGCAGCAATGCGCTCCTGATCGTCACCGGCCTGTCGCCGGACGCGCATGCCGCCGCGCATGCCGACGACCCCAGCCCCGGCTGGTGGGAGGCGATGCTCGGCGCCGGCAAGCCGATCGACACGCAGCGCTGGTTCGTGATCTGCGTGAATTCGCTGGGCAGCTGCAAGGGCTCGACCGGCCCGGCCTCGCCGCATCCGGACGACGCACAACCGTATCGCCTGCGTTTCCCGGAGCTGTCGATCGAAGACGTGGCCGATGCTGCCGCGCATGTGGTGCGCGCGCTGGGCATCGAGCGGCTGGCGTGCGTGATCGGCAACTCGATGGGCGGCATGACCGCGCTGGCGTTGCTGCGCCGGCATCCTGGGCTGGCGCGCAGCCATATCAACATCTCCGGCAGCGCGCAGGCCTTGCCGTTCTCGATCGCGATCCGCTCGCTGCAGCGCGAGGCGATCCGCCTGGATCCGAACTGGAACGGCGGCGATTACGACGAGGCCACCTATCCCGAGTCGGGCATGCGCATGGCGCGCAAGCTGGGCGTCATCACCTACCGTTCGGCGCTGGAATGGGATGGCCGCTTCGGCCGCGTGCGGCTGGATTCGGAGCAGGCCGACGAGGATCCGTTCGGCCTGGAATTCCAGGTCGAAAGCTATCTGGAAGGCCATGCGCGGCGCTTCGTGCGCCGCTTCGATCCGAACTGCTACCTGTACCTGAGCCGTTCGATGGACTGGTTCGACCTGGCCGAATACGCCAGTGGCCACGTGCTCGCCGGGCTGGCGACGATCCTCATCGAGCGCGCGCTGGCGATCGGCGCCAACACCGACATCCTGTTCCCGGTGCAGCAACAGCAGCAGATCGCCGACGGCCTGCGCGCCGGTGGCGCCGACGCGCAGTTCCTGGGCCTGGATTCGCCGCAGGGACACGATGCGTTCCTGGTCGATTTCGCGCGTTTCGGGCCGGCGGTGAAGGGATTTCTGGACGCGCTGTAGCCGATCCTGCAGCAGCGGCTGGCATCGCGCTTCGTTGTCGGGCGGGGATGGGATTGGTTTACCGCTCCGTTCGTCGCGGCTGAAGCCGCTCCTACAGAGAGCTTTTTGCGACCGCGGGAATCTGCTGCTTCATGTAGGAGGGGCTTCAGCCCCGACATGTAGTTCGGTCCCGAGATGTGGTCGAGAGCGGATGGCTTGCGGCTCCGCTCGTCGCGGCTGAAGCTCCTACAGGGAGCTTCTTGCGACCGCGGGAATCTGCTGCTTCATGTAGGAGGGGCTTCAGCCCCGACATGTAGTTCGGTCCTGAGATGTGGTCGCGAACAGATGGCTCGCGACTTCGCTCGTCGCGGCTGATCGTCCGGCCACACGGAACCGCTCGCGCGACAGAACAACGGCATGCTGCTGCCCTTTGTGGGAGGGACTTCAGTCCCGACTGCATCCACCCTCGGCACAGGCGCCGCTCCGATCATCGCGACCGATACGCGCGATGCTACGGCTCGGCCTGCAACCGCCCCTGCTGCATGCGATAGCGCGTATGCACCACGCCGTCCGGCAGCGCGTCGTGACTGATCAGCAGCAGGCTGCGTTGGCCCAGCGCCTGGGTCAGATCGCGCAGCAAGGCCTGTGCGGTGTCCACGTCCAGGCCTTCGGTAGGTTCGTCCAGCACCAGCAGCGGTGCGTTGCGTAGCAGCGCGCGGGCCAGGGCCAGGCGCCGCGCCTGGCCGGCGGACATGGTCGCGCCGTTCTCGCCCAGCCAGGCATCCAGGCCGCCGACTTCGTGCAGCCATGCGTCCAGGCGCACGTCGGCGAGCGCGCGCTGCAAGGTGGCGTCGTCGGCATCGATCGCGCCCAGGCGCAGGTTGTCGCGCACGCTGCCGGCGAACACCGGCGCGCCCTGCGGCAGCCAGGCGATGCGCTGGTGCCATTGCGCCTGGGCCAGCTCGCGCAGGTCCACGCCGGCATAACGCACGCTGCCCTGCTGCGGATCCCACAGCCGCAGCAGCAGCGCCGACAAGGTGGTCTTGCCGCTGCCGCTGTCGCCGCAGATGGCCACACGCTCGCCCGGCGCGATACGTAGGTCGATACCGTCGAGCACGTGCCGGGTTTCGCCGGGCCATGCGAAGACCACGGCATCGAACTGGACGTCGCCGGCGGCGGGCAGCGGCTGCGGCTG
>NZ_CAPJ01000031.1 GCF_000331775.1 Xanthomonas translucens pv. translucens DSM 18974 | reverse complement strand
GCTGGATGGCGGTGGCGCGGCCGGCGGCGTTCGCGCAGCTGGCGCTGGTCGCCGGCGCCTTCGCGGTGCTGACCCATGCGTTCCTGGTGCAGGATTTCTCGGTGGCCTACGTGGCCGAGAATTCCAATTCGCTGCTGCCGCTGATCTACCGCTATTCGGCGGTGTGGGGCGCGCACGAAGGCTCGCTGCTGCTGTGGACGCTGATCCTGGCGCTGTGGACCGGCGCGGTGGCGCTGTGTTCGCGCAGCCTGCCGGCGCCGGTGGTGGCGCGGGTGATCGGCACGCTGGCGCTGGTCAGTCTGGGCTTTTTGGCATTCCTGCTGTTCACCTCCAACCCGTTCGCGCGGCTGCTGCCGGCGCCGCTGGAAGGCCGCGATCTCAATCCGCTGCTGCAGGACCCGGGCCTGGTGATCCACCCGCCGCTGCTGTACGCCGGCTACGTCGGCTTCGCGGTGCCGTTCGCGTTCGCGATCGCCGCGTTGCTCGACGGCCATGTCGATGCGCGCTGGCTGCGCTGGACGCGGCCGTGGACGAATGTCGCGTGGGGTTTCCTGACCATCGGCATCGCGCTGGGCAGCTGGTGGGCGTACTACGAGCTGGGCTGGGGCGGCTGGTGGTTCTGGGACCCGGTGGAGAATGCCAGCTTCATGCCGTGGCTGGCCGGTACAGCGCTGCTGCATTCGCAGGCGGTGACCGAGAAGCGCGGCAGCTTCACCGCGTGGACGCTGCTGTTGGCGATCGCCGCGTTCTCGCTGTCGCTGCTGGGTACCTTCCTGGTGCGTTCGGGGGTGCTGACCAGCGTGCACTCCTTCGCCGCCGATCCCGGCCGCGGCTTGTTCATCCTGGTGTTCCTGAGCCTGGTCTGCGGCGGCGCGCTGCTGCTGTACGCGCTGCGCGGCGGACGCGTCGGCGCCAGCACCGGCGACGAGCGCCAGCGCTTCGCCGCGTCCTCGCGCGAGACCTTGTTGCTGGCCAACAACCTGCTGCTGACCTGCGCCTGCGCAATGGTGCTGCTGGGCACGCTGTATCCGCTGCTGGCCGACGCGCTCGGGCTGGGCAAGCTGTCGGTCGGCCCGCCCTACTTCGGCACCTTGTTCATGGTGCTGATGGCACCGCTGGTGGCGTTGCTGCCGTTCGGCCCGCTGACCCGGTGGCAGCGCGAACAGCCGTCGCGGCCGCTGGCGCTGCTGGCGCCCTGGGCCGGGCTGGCGCTGCTGGCCGGCGTGCTCGGCTTCTTCCTGGCGCCGCAGGGACCGTGGAAGACCGCCGCCGGCGTGGCCGGTGCGGCCTGGGTGCTGCTCGGCACCGCACGCTTCGTGTGGAGCCGCTTCCAGCTCAAGGGCAGCCGCTTCACCGCCGAAATGCTGGGCATGACCCTGGCGCATGCCGGCATCGCCGTGTTCCTGACCGGCGCGCTGCTGGTGGAAGCGCTGGATCAGCAACGCGAAGTGGCGCTGGCGCCGGGGCAGAGCCTGCAGATGGGCCGCTACCGCTTCGCGTTCCAGAGCCTGGACCAGCTCCGCGGCCCCAACTACCTGTCCGAACGCGCGCACGTGCAGGTGCTGCGCGACGACCGCCCGCTGGCGCTGCTGCATCCGGAAAAGCGCGTCTACGCCAGCGGCGGGCAGAGCCTGAGCGAGGCCGGCATCCATCCCGGCCTGTTCGGCGACGTCTATATCGCCCTGGGCGAACCGCTGGGCGGCAACGCCTGGGCGATGCGCCTGCATGTCAAACCGTTCGTTCGCTGGATCTGGCTCGGCGCGGCGCTGATGGCGCTCGGCGGCTTCGTCACCGCCGGCGACCGGCGCTTCCGTCGTTCCCCGGAGAAATCCTGATGTCCGCTCCTGCTCCACGTCGTCTGCCGCTGCCCGCCATCGTGCTCGGCGCCCTGTTCTTCCTCGGCCTGCTGGCGCTGATGTTCTATGCGGTGCAACGTTCCGGCGTGGCCGATCGCGATGCGCTGCCGTCGGCGCTGATCGGCAAGCCGGCGCCGGCGTTCGAACTGCCGGTGCTGCACGATGCGTCGATCCGCGTGCGCAGCGCCGAGCTGCGCGGCGCGCCGTACGTGCTCAACGTCTGGGGCAGCTGGTGCGCCACCTGCCGCGAGGAACACCCGGTGCTGACCCGCTTCGCGCTGACCAAGCGGGTGCGGGTGATCGGCTACGACTGGAAGGACACCCGGCAGGATGCATTGCACTGGCTGGAGCAGTTGGGCAATCCGTTCTTCGTGGTGCTGTTCGATCCGGACGGACGCACCGCGATCAACTGGGGCGTGGCCGCGGCGCCGGAGACCTTCCTGGTCGATGCGCGCGGCGTGGTGCGCTGGAAGCATTCCGGCGCCTTGACCGACCGGATCGTGCAGGACGAACTGCTGCCGGCACTGCTGCAGGCCGAACGCGACGCGCCGACCGCCAGGCAGGGCCGGGCCACGCCGTGACGCGCCGCTGGCACGCGCCGCTGGTGCTGCTGGTGCTGCTGGCGTGCGCCGGACACGCCAGCGCGCAGCCGGTGGCCGATCCGACCCCGCTGGCGTATCGCTCGGCGGCCGAGGAAGCGCGCTTCCATGCGCTGACCGCCGAACTGCGCTGCGTGCAGTGCCAGAACCAGTCGCTGGCCGACTCGCATGCGCAGATCGCGCTGGACCTGCGCCGGGAAGTGCTGCAACTGATGCAGCAGGGACGTTCGGACGCGGAAATCAAGCGCTTCCTGGTCGATCGCTACGGCGAGTTCGTGCTGTACCGGCCGCAGGTGGAAGCGCGCACCTGGCTGCTGTGGTTCGGGCCGTTGCTGCTGTTCGGCGCCGGTGCGCTGCTGCTGGTCTGGGTGGTGCGCCGCAGCGCGCCGGCCGCCGCGGCGCCGCCGGCGCAGGAGGAACAGGAATGGTGAGCCGATGCTGAGCTGGGGCATGCATGCCGCCGCGGCGGTGCTGGCCGCGCTCGTGTTCGGCGCGGTGCTGTGGCCGTTGCGGCGTGG
>NZ_CAPJ01000032.1 GCF_000331775.1 Xanthomonas translucens pv. translucens DSM 18974 | reverse complement strand
CCGGGCTGGTGCTGGGGCTGGTGCTGGCGCCGCTGGCGGCGGCGGCGGCGATCCGCATCTCGTTGAGCTGAGCGTGTCGGCGCCGCGTGCGCGCGGCGCGCGCCGTACCATCTGGTCTATTGTTGAAGCGCTGTCACCGCACCGTCGCAAGCCCTCCGCCCGCTAGAATCGACCGCATGTCCTCCGTCGTCCGCTGGTTCCACCAACTCGGCTCGCCCCCCGCCTTCGACCGCTTCGCCGCGCGCTGGACGCCATGGTGCTACCTGGCCGCGTTGCTGCTGGGCGGGCTGGGGATCTGGCAGGCGCTGTTCGTGGTGCCGGCCGACCGCCTGCAGAGCGACGCCTTCCGCATCCTCTACATCCACGTGCCCAGCGCCTGGATGAGCCTGTTCGTGTTCGGGCTGATGGCGCTGTACGCGGCGATCGCGCAGGTGTGGCGGATCAAGCTGTGCGAGGTGCTGGCGATGGCCTGCGCGCCGATCGGCGCCGCCTTCACCGTGATCACCCTGCTGACCGGCAGCATCTGGGGCAAGCCGATGTGGGGCGCCTGGTGGGACTGGGACCCGCGCCTGACCACCGAACTGATCCTGCTGTTCCTGTACATCGGGGTGATGGGCCTGTACCTGGCGATCGAGGACCGCCGCAACGCCGCGCGCGCGGCCGGGTTGCTGGCCATCGTCGGGGTGGTGCTGCTGCCGGTGATCCGCTATTCGGTGGTGTGGTGGAATTCGTTGCACCAGGGCCAGACCATCCGCCTGTTCGGCCAGTCGAGCATGGCCCCGAGCATGCTGCCGCCGCTGTGGCTGATGGTGGCGGCGACCAAGTTCTGGTTCGCCGGCGCGCTGCTGGCGCGCGCGCGCGCCGACAACCTGCGCCGCGAGGCCGGCAAGGACTGGGTAGCGAAACTGGCGGAGGCGCGCGCATGAACTACCTGCCCTACGTGATCGGCGCCTATGCGGTGTTCGTCGGCGTGCTGCTGGCCGACTTCGTGCTGGCGCGGCTGCAGCTGCGCGGCGCCCTGCGCGCGGCGCGGCTGCGCGCGCAGCGCAAGCAGCAGCCCAAGCCCGACCCGGCCACGCTGGACCTGAGCCGATGACCCCGCAACGCAAGCGCCGCCTGCTGCTGTTGATGGTGCTGGTGCTGGCCGCCGGCCTGACCACCACACTGGTGGCGATGGCCCTGCAGCGCAATACCGCCTACCTGTATACCCCGGCCGAAGTGCTGGCCGGCCAGACCGGCGAGCACGCGCGCTTCCGCCTCGGCGGCATGGTCGAAAAAGGCTCGTTCCAGCGCGCGCCCGGTTCGTTGCTGGCGCGGTTCCGGGTCACCGACGGCGACGCGCAGCTGACCGTCAGCTACGACCGGATCCTGCCCGACCTGTTCCGCGAGGGCCAGGCGGTGGTGGCCACCGGGCGCATGCGCGACGGCGTGTTCGTGGCCGAGGACGTGCTGGCCAAGCACGACGAGACCTACATGCCCAAGGAACTGGAAGACAAGATGGGTAGTGCGCATCGGAAGCATGCTGTGGCGGAGACGGCGCAGTGACTGGAGCGTTTTGCGGGACTCGGGACTCGGGACTGGGGACTCGTAACAGCAAGACCGCGCGCGGCCTGAGCGCTCGCTTTTCCGGGTCCCGAGTCCCGAGTCCCGAGTCCCGGCCCCGCGATGCTCCCTGAACTCGGCCAAAT
>NZ_CAPJ01000033.1 GCF_000331775.1 Xanthomonas translucens pv. translucens DSM 18974 | reverse complement strand
CCCACCGCCTGCCGCCGCGTCCGTCCCGGCGCGGCCCTTTCGCCAATGACCGATCCGCTGCATTCCCCGCCGCCGCTGCTGGCCGCGCACGGGCTCACCTTCGCCCGCGACGACGCCGCCGTGTTCGGCCCGCTGGACTTCCATCTGGATGCCGGCGAGGCGCTGCTGGTACAGGGCGACAACGGCGCAGGCAAGACCACCCTGCTGCGGGTGCTGGTGGGGCTGCTGCGCGCCGAGGCCGGACGCATCGAGATCGACGGCCGCCCGGTGCGCCGCGGCGACCGCGCGCGCTACATGGCCTACCTGGGGCATCTGGGCGCGCTGAAGGCGGACCTGAGCACGCTGGAGAACCTGCACTATTTGTGCGGCCTGCAGGGCCGCCGCGCCAAGCAGATGCCGGGCAGCGCACTGGCCATCGTCGGCCTGTCCGGCTACGAGGACACCCTGGTGCGGCAGCTGTCGGCCGGGCAGAAGAAGCGCCTGGCGCTGGCACGGGTCTGGCTGTCGCCAGCGCCGCTGTGGCTGCTCGACGAGCCCTATGCCAACCTCGACTTGGACGGCATCACCCTGGTCAACCGGATGATCGCCGCGCACCTGCGCAGCGGCGGCGCGGCGCTGGTCACCACCCATGGTGCCTACGCCGCGCCGCCGGTGCGCACGCGCATGCTGAACCTGAGCGGGGTGGCCGCATGAGCCCGGCCGCACCGCTGCCCTCGTTGTGGCAGGCCACCCGCGCGCTGCTGCTGCGCGACCTGCGCCTGCTGTGGCGTCGCCGCGGCGACGCGCTGCAGCCGGCGTTATTCGCGTTGCTGATCGTGGCCCTGTTCGCACTGGCGCTGGGCAACCAGCCGCGCCTGCTCGGCGAGGTCGCCGGCGCCGCGCTGTGGCTGGCGGCGCTGCTAGCCGGACTGCTGGCGCTGGACAGCCTGTTCCGCGGCGACGCCGAGGACGGCTCGCTGGAGCAGTGGCTGCTGGCGCCGGTGCCGCTGGCCTGGCTGGTGCTGGTGCGGGTGCTGCTGCACTGGCTGACCACCGCGCTGCCGCTGATCGTGGCGACCCCGCTGCTCGGCGAATTGCTGCACCTGCCGCATGACCGCATGCCGGTGCTGCTGGCATCGTTGGCGCTGGGTACGCCGCTGCTAAGCCTGATCGGCGCGGTGGTGGCGGCGCTGACGGTGAGCATGAAGCGCGCCGGGATCCTGGTCGCGCTGCTGGCGCTGCCGCTGTACGTGCCGGTGCTGGTGTTCGGCGCCGGCAGCGTGGCGGCCGCGGCGCAGGGCCTGGCTAGCTAG
>NZ_CAPJ01000034.1 GCF_000331775.1 Xanthomonas translucens pv. translucens DSM 18974 | reverse complement strand
AGGATTTCGCCAGGCCCATCCCGCAGGGCCGCCGTTGCGCGTGCAGGCGATGGGTCAGCGGGCCGGCATGCACGCGCAGCAGCGGCGCGTGCGGCTCGAGGAGGAGCCCCCCCCTAAGGCGAGCCAGGCCGGCATTCCTGGCTGTAAGCCACGGCGTAGGATTTTTCCATGCACCGCGCCAGCCCTTCGACGACGTCCGCATTCGGCGGCCAGCGCATCTTGATCACTTGCCCATCCTGCATCGGCAGTTCGATCACTCCGTCTTTCAACGGCGGCAAGTCCGGGGACGGCGGCAGCGCGTCCAGCGCCTGCTTCGCCGCTGCCAGGCTCTGCTTGTCATGGGCAAGGAAGGCCATCGTCGCATCGACGTAGGGATTCCATCCGGCAGGATCCTGCGGCGCCGGCTTCTTGGACGCCAGCATCAACGCCATCGCGGCGGGATAGTCGCCGGCAAACGCGCGCAGCTGTCCCTCATGCCAATAGAGAAGACTGGGGTCGTCGGGATGCGTCTTTCTGTAGTCGCGGATCAGATCGGCGGCGGCGGTTTCGCAGCCGGGACGCGCCGCAACGGCGCGCCAACCGCCGCCGGCACCGCGCACGTCCTGATCGAACTGTTGTTGATCCAGAGCCAGCAGCCTGGGCCTGTCGATCTCGCAGGCTTGCTTGCCCTGCCCGGCTGCAGACGCCTCGCGCGCCGACAGCAGCGTCATGAACACGATAGCCAGCACGATCCTGCTCATCGATTGCCCCTCCTGCCTGCAGCATGCGCATACGCCGGATGTCCGTGGCGATCTTGCCACGGCAAGCGACCGCCTGCGAACACGCGTGCGACCGGTCTTCGTCCGCGCAGGCCGGCCATGACGCGCATGACGCGAAAGTCCGATGCAGCATCCGCATATGGGCGCAGTGCCGAGGCGCCGATGCACAAAGGCACCGAAGCCGATATCCTGGGTCTGCTGAGCTGCCCATTTCCGCGGCAGCGCCTCTACCGATCGGGAGATTCCATGTCACGGAAGATACTGTTGCCGCTGTTGATCGCTGCCGTGCTGAGCCTGGGCGCGTGCAAGAAGGTGCAGGAAGAAGTGGCCGCCGCGCAGAACCCCTACCCCAAGAGCTCGCCGCTGCACGAGCCGTTAGACCGTATGCTGCGCAAGCTGGTCAACGACCCGCGTTATGTGGCGCTGCTCAAGCAGGGCGACAAGGCGCAGGCGCAGCGCGCCGGCTTCGAACTGGCGCAGAAGGGCATCAGCCGGCTGGACCATGCGACGCTGGAACAGCGGCTGGAGATCCTTGCCGCAGTCAGCGAAAAAGTGGACGTGCCAAAGTGCGCGCTGCTGGCCCGCGGCGGCAATCCGAACGATGCGCGGGCGATGAGCGCGACGATGCTGCAGGGGCTGGAAACGCTGCCGCCGGCGCAGATCGATCAGTGGTTCGAGATTTCGCTCAAGGCGACCGATGCGCAGTTGAGCAACACCCCGCCGCAGACCGTGGCGCCGGCCGATGTGCAGGCGGCGATGACCAGCCTGATCAACGCCCTGCCCTCCGACCAGCAGCAGCGCCTGGTGAAGGTGCTGCCGCAGATGGCGCAGGCCAGCGACGCCGACGCCTGCTGGGCCGCGCGCACGCTGTACACGCAGGCCTTGGCCGCCAAGGAACCGGTGCGCGGCCAGCTGGCCTGGGTGCTCGCGCAGCAGTAAGCGGAGCTGCCGGCGATGCGGCCTCTGTCAGGAAGCCGCATCTCCCTGGCGCCCTGCGATCGCAGACGGCGCCGCGCGGCTCAGCGCCGCTCGATGGTGAAACCGCCGACCGCCACACCCAGGTCCCAGCCCTTGCCGGTGCCGGCCAGGGCCAGCGAGATATCGCCCTTGGTCATCACCTGCGCATCGGAGGACTTGACCGCGCCGGCATGCGCCTCGGCCACCGCATAGGTGCCGAACAGGTCGTTGAGGGTGTAAGCGCCGGTGAAGCGGCCGCGGCCGTCGACGATCTTCGACTTGCCCACGCTCAGGCCGCCGCCCTTGGTGCTGATCTTGACCGGGATGGTGGAACCGTTGTCGCAAGTGATGGTACCGGTGCCGCTGGCGGTCTTGTAGAACACCGACCAGCCGGACAGGTTGAAGCGCAACTGGCAATCGATGTTGCCGGCGGCATGCGCCTGCGGCATGAAGGCGATGCCGGCGAGCAGCGCGGCGGTGGTCAACAGTTTGTTGTACATGGCAACGCTCCAGTGGATGGGGAAACTGGCCCGAGCCTAGCAGCGCACCGCACAAGGCGGCGTGGTGAAAATCGCGTCCGGCACGGCGCCGTTCAGCGATCGGCGTTAGGCGCCCCGAGGCTGAAGGCATCGGCGTCGAGCATCGCAGGGAAGCGCGCGCGGTGCGCGGCCAGCGCCGCCGCCGAGATGGTGGTGGTGGCCACCTGCTCGCGCTCGCGGATCTCCAGCTGCGGCTGGCCAAGGAAGTCGATCACCGCGCTGTCGCCGGCATAATGCAGGCCGTTGCCGTCCTCGCCGACCCGGTTGACCGCGGCCACGAAGCACAGGTTTTCGATCGCGCGCGCGCGCAGCAGGGTACGCCACGGGTGGGCGCGCGCCGACGGCCAGTTGGCGACGAAGATCTGCAGATCGAAGTCGAGCTGGCCGGGGCGCTCGACGTCGTAGCGGTTGCGGCAGAACACCGGGAAGCGCAGGTCGTAGCAGACCTGCGGATTGATCCGCCAGCCCTTCCAGTCCACGCACAGCCGCTCGCGCCCGGCGGCATAGCGCTGGTGCTCGTTGGCGTAGCGGAACAGGTGGCGCTTGTCGTAGTGCTGCAGGGCGCCGTCGGGCGTGGCCCACAGCAGGCGGTTGAACACCTTCGCGACGCCGTCCTCGCCGGGTACGCGCAACTGTACGCTGCCGGTCACCGCCGCGCCCAGCCGCGCCGCCTGCTCGCGGATCCAGGCCACGGTCGGCCCGTCCATGCCCTCGGCCTGGTTCAGCGCCTCGTTGGAAAAGCCGCTGGTGAAGGTCTCCGGCAGGATCACCAGATCGGTGGCCCCGGCCAGCGGCGCCAGCAGGCCGGCGTAGTGCGCGCGATTGCCGGCCGGATCGTGCCAGCGGGTGTCGCCTTGGATCAAGGAGATGCGGAGGTCGATGGGGTGCATGTAGGGTGTCCGGAGGTTGAAGAAGCGGGACCGGGGACCGGGGACCAGGGACCCGGAAAATCAAGAGCGACCAGCTTGCTCTCCCGGGTCCCCGGTCCCTGGTCCCCGGTCCCCGCGGCGCATCAGAGCCGCACCAATCGCTCGATCGCCGCATCCAGCGTCGCTTCGTTCTTGGCGAAGCACAGCCGGGCCAGGCGCTGGCCGGGCGGCGGGGTCTGGTAGAACGGCGACAGCGGGATCGCGGCCACGCCCTTCTCGATGGTCAGCCACTTCACGAATTCGGTGTCGGGCAGATCGCTGATGGCCGAATAGTCCACCAGTTGGAAGTAGCCACCCGGCACCGGCAATGGCTGCAGCCGGGTGCCCAGCAGCTGTTCGCGGAAGCGGTCGCGCTTGGCCTGGTAGAACGCGCCGAGCTGTTCGTCGTGTTCGGGCTCGTCGCGGATCATCGCGGCGAAGGCGTACTGGGCCGGGCCGAAGCTGGTGAAGGTGTTGTACTGGTGGACCTTGCGGAATTCGGCGCTGAGCGCCGGCGGCGCGATCGCGTAGCCGATCTTCCAGCCGGTGCAGTGGTAGGTCTTGCCGAAGCTGGAGATGACGAAGGCGCGTTCGCGCAGTTCCGGCCAGCGCAGCACCGATTCGTGGCGGCGGCCGTCGAATACGATGTGCTCGTAGACTTCGTCGGAGATCAGCAAGATGTCGCTGCCGCGCAGCAGGTCGGCCACCGCCTGCAAGTCGTCGGCGCCGAGCATCGCGCCGGACGGGTTGTGCGGGCTGTTGAGGATCAGCAGCCGCGTGCGCGGGGTGATCGCCGCGCGTACCCGCTCCCAGTCCACCGCGAAGCTGCGCGGGTCCAGCGGCACGTGCACCGCGCGCGCGCCGGCCAGGTCGATCGCCGGCTCGTAGCTGTCGTAGGCCGGATCCAGCACGATCACTTCCTCGCCCGGCCGCACCACGGCATGGATGGCGTTGAACAGCGCTTCGGTGGCGCCGCTGGTCACGGTGACTTCGGTGTCCGCATCGACCTGCGCACCGTAGCAGCGCAGCGCCTTGCCGGCGATCGCCTGGCGCAGCACCGGCACCCCGGTCATCGGCGGATACTGGTTGTGGCCGTCGCGCATCGCCTGGGCCAGCGTGTCGATCAGCCGCGCCGGCGCGGCGAAGTCGGGAAAGCCCTGGCCCAGGTTGACCGCGCCGTGCTCGGCGGCCAGTTGCGACATCACGGTGAAGATGGTGGTGCCCACCTTGGGCAGCTTGGTCTGCGGATGCATGCGTCGGCTATGTGAACGGGAAAGCGTCGAGTGTACGCAAAGCCGCTTGCCGGCGATGCGTCGCCGCTGCGCAAAACAGCGTTCCTCACGCAGCACCGCGGCACCGGCGCCGCAGCCGCCGCGGCGGCGCCCGCGCCGGGTGGCCGCATGCCGATACAATGCGCG
>NZ_CAPJ01000035.1 GCF_000331775.1 Xanthomonas translucens pv. translucens DSM 18974 | reverse complement strand
CGCAGGCACGCGGCATGTCCGAGCCCAGGATCGACAGCGGCGCCAGCACGCTCAGCAGCGCCAGCGCCGCCAGCAGCCAGCGCGAGGGGCGCCACTCAAGCCGGCAGGGCGCGGATGGTGGCGATGAGATCGGCGGCGCGTGCATCGGGACAAGCCTCGTAGCCCATGAACCAGCGCCACAACTTATCGTCCTCGCATTCGAGCAGGTATAGGAAAACCCCGCGTTCGGCCTCGGAGGCCTGCGCCCAGCGCCGGTCCAGGTAGCGTCCGAACAGCTGATCCAGCTCGCGCATGCCGCGCCGGCAGCGCCAGCGCAGCTTCTTCAGTTCGGTGGCTTCGTCCATCGCATCGCACCCTTGTCTTGGTGGGCGGACGCCTGCTGCGGCGACCGCCGAAAACGCGCGCGGCACCGAACCCGAGAGCCGGTGCCGCGCAAGTCGAACGGGCCTGCCGTCCGTGGTTGCAACGCTAACCGATCAGGCGCGGCGCGCCATCATCAGCTTCTTGATCTCGGCGATCGCCAGCGCCGGGTTCAGTCCCTTCGGGCAGGTCCGCGCGCAGTTCATGATGGTGTGGCAGCGGTACAGTTTGAACGGGTCTTCCAGATCGTCCAGGCGCGCACCGGTGTCCTCGTCGCGCGAGTCGACGATCCAGCGGTAGGCCTGCAGCAGGATCGCCGGACCCAGGTAGCGCTCGCCGTTCCACCAGTAGCTCGGGCAGCTGGTCGAGCAGCACGCGCACAGGATGCACTCGTACAGGCCGTCGAGCTTCTTGCGGTCTTCCGGCGACTGCAGCCGCTCGCGGTCCGGCGGCGGCGGGGTCTGGGTGCGGATCCACGGCTTGATCGACGCGTACTGCGCGTAGAAGTGGGTCAGGTCCGGCACCAGATCCTTGATCACGTCCATGTGCGGCAGCGGATAGATCGGCACTTCGGCCTTGCCGCAGTCGGCGATCGCCTTGGTGCAGGCCAGCGTGTTGGTGCCGTCGATGTTCATCGCGCACGAACCGCAGATGCCTTCGCGGCAGGAACGGCGGAAGGTCAGGGTCGGATCGATCTCGTTCTTGATCTTGATCAGCGCGTCCAGGACCATCGGGCCGCACTCGTCCAGATCCACCTCGTAGGTGTCGGTGCGCGGATTGCTGTCGTCGTCCGGATTCCAACGGTAGACCTTGAAGGTGCGTGCATTCTTCGCGCCGGTGGCGGGAAAGTGCTTGCCCTTGCCGATCTTGGAATTCTTGGGGAGGGTGAACTCTGCCATGGCTTTAAAATCCGGGAATGGGGATTGGGGAATGGGGAATGGGAAGCAGGGGCGAAGAGCGCAGGCGCTGTTCTCGATTCCCCATTCCCGATTCCCGTTTCCCGGCTTTGGTCAGTACACGCGCGGTTTCGGCGGCACCACGTCAACATCCTTGCTGAGCGTGTACATGTGCACCGGGCGGTAGTCGAAGCTGCACTGGCCCTTGTCGTCGACGCTGACCAGGGTGTGCTTCTGCCAGTTGACGTCGTCGCGGTCCGGGAAATCCTCGTGCGCATGCGCACCGCGGCTTTCCTTGCGTTGCTCGGCCGAGTTGATCGTCGCCACCGCGTTGAGCAGCAGGTTGTTCAGCTCGTAGGTCTCGATCAGGTCCGAATTCCACACCAGCGAGCGGTCGGAGACCTTCACGTCCTCGAAGGTGGCGTAGATCTCGGCCATCTTGTCCACGCCTTCCTGCAGCGTCTTGCTGGTGCGGAACACCGCCGCGTCGGACTGCATGGTGCGCTGCATCTTGTCGCGGATCACCGAGGTCGGCGTGCCGCCGTTGGAATTGCGCAGCTTGTCGAGCAGGCCCAGCGCCTTGTCGCAGGCATCGCCGGGCAGGGTCTTGTGCGGCGCGCCGGTCTTGATGGTCTCGGCGCAACGGATCGCCACCGCGCGGCCGAACACCACCAGGTCCAGCAGCGAGTTGGACCCCAGGCGGTTGGCGCCGTGCACCGACACGCAGGCCGCTTCGCCGATCGCGTACAGGCCGGGCACCACCGCATCGGGGTTGTCGCCGTCCTTGCGCACCACTTCGCCGTGGTAGTTGGTCGGGATGCCGCCCATGTTGTAGTGCACGGTCGGGAGCACCGGGATCGGCTGCTTGTGCACGTCCACGCCAGCGAAGATCCGTGCGCTCTCGGCGATGCCGGGCAGCTTCTCGTCGATCACCCCCGGGCCGAGGTGGGTCAGGTCGAGCAGGATGTGGTCCTTGTGCTCGCCGACGCCGCGGCCTTCGCGGATCTCGATGGTCATCGAACGCGACACCACGTCGCGCGAGGCCAGATCCTTGTAGTGCGGCGCGTAGCGCTCCATGAAGCGCTCGCCGTTGCTGTTGCGCAGGATGCCGCCTTCGCCGCGCACGCCCTCGGTGATCAGGCAGCCGGCGCCGTAGATGCCGGTGGGATGGAACTGCACGAACTCCATGTCCTGCATCGGCAGGCCGGCGCGCATCACCAGGCCGCCGCCGTCGCCGGTGCAGGTATGCGCGGAGGTGGCGCTGAAGTAGGAGCGGCCGTAGCCGCCGGTGGCCAGCACCACGCCATGGGCGCGGAACAGGTGCAGCGAGCCTTCGGCCATGTCCAGCGCGAGCACGCCGCGGCACACGCCTTCCTCGTCGAAGATCAGGTCGAGCGCGAAATACTCGATCATGAAGCGCGCATCGTGCGCCAGCGACTGCTGGTACAACGTGTGCAGCATGGCATGGCCGGTGCGGTCTGCGGCGGCGCAGGTGCGCTGCGCGGACGGGCCTTCGCCGTACTTGGTGGTCATGCCGCCGAACGGACGCTGGTAGATCTTGCCGTCCTCGGTGCGCGAGAACGGCACCCCGTAGTGCTCCAGCTCGATGATCGCCGGGATCGCCTCGCGGCACATGTACTCGATCGCGTCCTGGTCGCCCAGCCAGTCCGAGCCCTTGATGGTGTCGTAGAAGTGGTAGCGCCAGTCGTCCTCGCCCATGTTGCCGAGCGCGGCAGAGATGCCGCCCTGCGCGGCCACGGTGTGCGAACGGGTCGGGAAGACCTTGGTCAGGCAGACCGTCTGCAGGCCCTTGGCGGCCAGGCCGAAGGTGGCGCGCAGGCCGGCGCCGCCGGCGCCGACCACGACCATGTCGTACTTGTGTTCGGTGATCTTGTAAGCGGACATCTAATTTGAATTCCTGTTCCGGGCGCCGATCAGGCGCTGCCCAGCGCGATGCGGGCGACCGCGAATACACCGACCAGCGCACCGAGCACGGCGACGAACTTCACCGTGGTCTGCAGCGCCAGGGCCAGCAGCGAGTTGTGCACATAGTCTTCGAGGATCACCTGCAGGCCGATCTGCGCATGCCAGAACATCGCGATCAGGAAGCCCACCAGCAGCACGGCGTTCCACGGCTTGGTCACCGCCGCGGTGGCGGTGACGTAGTCGGCGCCGAGCAGGCTCAGCACGAACACCAGGAACCAGAGGGTCAGGCCGACCAGCGCGGTGGCGGTGAGCCGCTGCAGCACGAAATGCTCGGTGCCGGACTTGGCCGCGCCCAGGCCGCGCACGTTCTTCAACGGGGTGCGGTAGCGGTTCATGCGGCGGCTCCGGTCAGCACGTAGGCCCAGATCAGCGCGACGATCAGCAGGCTGCCGATCACCGACAGCCAGCTGTTGCGCACGAAGGCGGGGATGCCGAAGCCGTGACCGAAGTCCTGCACGATGTGGCGCAGGCCGTTGCACAGGTGGTAGGCGAAGGCCCAGCTCCAGGCGAACAGGAACAGCTGGCCATACCAGGCGCCGGCCATGCCGCGGAAGCAGTTCCAGGACGCCGGGCCGAGCATCAGCACCAACAGCGCGGCGGCAATGATCAGGGCACCGACCGACAGGATGATGCCAGTGGCTCGATGCAGGATCGAGGTGACCATCTGGATCTGCCAGCGATAGACCTGCAGGTGGGGGGAAAGAGGACGTTCGCGCGTAGCCATTCGCTGGGCTCGTTGTCTCGGCTGGGCGGCGTGCTTAAGGCCGCGTTGGCTCAAAGCTGCTCAGAAATCGATGCAGCGTCCGTTTTTTTCCCAGTCGCCGTAGCGCGTCGGCTCGAGGCCGCCGCGACCGCCGATTTCCCTCGGTGCAGGCGTCGCTTGCGGAGTGTTCTCCTCGGCGGGTCGCTGCGTTTCGGGCTCGGGCTCGGGTGTGGGGGTTGCTTGGCTTATCATGCTGGTCTCACAACAATATAATTTTAGTCCTCCCCCTCGTGCCTGACAACCTGAATCTCACTTCCGCCGGTTTTTCCGCGCTTCCAGACCTGCAATACGTGGCATTGAGCGGCACGGATGCAGTGGCTTTCGCCCAGGCGCAGTTCGCCAACGATGTGCAAGCGCTGCGCAACGGCCACTGGCAATGGAACGCCTGGCTGAGCGCCAAGGGCCGGGTGATCGCGCTGTTCGCACTGCTGCGCCGTGCCGACGACGCCTTGCTGGTGCTACTGCCGGACGGTGGTGCGGCGGAGCTGGCAATCGCGCTGAACCGCTTCGTGTTCCGGCGCAAGCTGCGTATCGCCGCGCACGACGACCTGCATGCCTACGCGTGCCTGGCTTCGCCCGCGCAGGCGCAAGGCGCGGCGCTGGCGGAGCGTGGCGACGGGACGATCGAACTGGACATGGGCGGCGACGGCCTGCCGCGCACGCTGTTGCTGGTGCCGGCTGAGCAGGCCACGCAGGATCCGACCGACCCGGCCTTCGCCGCCGCCTGGCGCCACGCCGATCTGCGCCTGGGCCTGGCCCGGCTCGACCCCAGCCAGCGCGAGCAATGGACCCCGCAGCAGCTGGCGCTGGACCGGCTGCACGCGTTCAGTGTGAAGAAGGGCTGCTATCCGGGCCAGGAGATCGTTGCCCGCACCCATTTCCTGGGCAAGGCCAAGCGCGCCCTGCAATTGCTGGAGATGGACGGCGTAGCCGAGGTCGGCGCGCAGGTGTTGCGCGACGGACAGCCGCTGGGCAGCGTGGTCAGCGTCGCCGGCGCATTGGCACTGGCGGTGCTGCCGCTGGAAGAAGTGCCGCCGACCGGCTTGTCCATCGGCACGCACCCTGCGCATTGGCAGCCGCTGCGCGACGGCCTCGCGCGCTGAACCAGCCCGCCTGCGGCGCCCGCCTTGGCTTAGCGCGGTTCCGAGTCCCGAGTCCCGAGTCCCGAGTCCCGCGCCTCCAGACGCTCTCCGCTCTCCGCATCGAAGAAATGCAGCGCCTCGCCGCGCACCGCCACGCGCAGACGCTCACCCAGGCCCGGCAGCGTGCGCGGCGCCACCCGCATCACCAGCGGCTGGCTGCCGTGGCTGAGGTTGACGAAGATCTCGTTGCCGACCGGCTCGATCATCTCGACCGTGGTCTCGAACCCGCCCTGCCCGTCCGCGCTGGGCTGCAGGTGCTCCGGGCGCACGCCGATCGCGATCGGCCGGCCCAGCCACTGCGGCGCGACCTGGGCGCCGTGCAGCGTCACGCGGCTGCCGTCGGCCAGCTGCAGTTGCAGGCCGTCGTCCTCGACCAACTGGCCCTGCAGCACGTTCATCGCCGGGCTGCCGAGGAAGCCGGCCACGAACAGGTTGGCCGGGCGGTCGTACAGCGCCATCGGCGTGTCGATCTGTTGGATCAGCCCGTCCTTGAGCACCACGATGCGCTGGCCCAGGGTCATCGCCTCGACCTGATCGTGGGTCACGTAGATCATCGTGGTGCCGAGCTTGCGATGCAGCTGCGCGATCTCGGTGCGCACCGAGTGGCGCAGCTTGGCGTCCAGATTCGACAGCGGCTCATCCAGCAGGAACACCGCCGGTTCGCGCACCAGCGCGCGGCCCAGCGCCACGCGCTGGCGCTGGCCGCCGGACATCGCCCGCGGCAGCTTGTCCAGCATCGGGGTCAGGCCCAGGGTGTCGGCGGCAGCGGCGACGCGGCGCGCGATGACCTCCTTGCTCTCGCCGCGCAGCTTCAACCCGAACGCCAGGTTCTCGGCCACGGTCATGTGCGGATACAGCGCGTAGCTCTGGAACACCATCGCGATGTCGCGGTCCTTCGGCGCCACGTCGTTGACCACGCGCTCGCCGATGCGCAGCTCGCCGCCGCTGATCTCCTCCAGGCCCGCGATCATCCGCAGCAGGGTGGACTTGCCGCAGCCCGACGGCCCGACCAGCACCATCAGTTCGCCGTCGGCCACTTCGAAACTGGCCCCGTGCACGGCGATCTGGCCGTTGTCGTAGACCTTGCGGATGTTGTCCAGTTGTACGTTCGCCATGGTGCGGTATCCGGTTTCCGGCAGGAGGGACGGGCTGCCGCCGGTCCCTCCCGAAGGCAGTGCATACGCATGCGGCTCGCATCGTGCCAGCGACACAGGCAATAATGGGAGGGCAATGCGGTATTCTGCCATGTAACCGTTTTCACGGGGCAACATCGACGCCTGGGAGGGCCGTCGATGCGATCCGCCAGCCGCCGCCGTCCCGGCGTGCGCCGAGCACCGACTCTGATGCTTGCGGCATTAGGCAGGTATGCTGGGAGGTCTGGCCGTCGTATTCATCTCACGGATCGTGCGCTCCCGCCTGGCGGTCGTCATCGCCATGCCCCCCGCGCGAGCTGCAGGACGGATACAGGCCGCCTCCGCCGCTTGCTTACCAACGCCACGTCACTACTAGCCCCCAGGTAATCGACGAAATGTCACCCGAAACCGAAAACCGGTCGATGCACGATACGTTCCTGCTGTTTGGCGCCACCGGCGACCTCGCCCAGCGCTACCTGTTCCCGTCACTGCTGCGCATGCTCGACGACGGCTTCCTGCCGGACGACTTCCGCATCCGCGCGCTGGCGCTGTCGCCGCACGACACCGCCAAGTTCCACGACATCCTCAAGCCGCGGCTGCAGGCGGCGATGCCGCAGGTCAGCGAGGCGGTGATCCAGTCGCTGCTGGATCGCACCGACTACCGCTCGGTGGACCTGCGCAATGCCGAGTCGGTGGCCGATGCGGTGCGCGAACTGGCCGCGCGCAAGTGCGTCAGCTACCTGGCGATCCCGCCGGGGCTGTACATCAGCACCTGCCAGGGCCTGGCCCAGGGCGGTGCGCTGGCTGCGCCAAACCGGCTGATGCTGGAGAAGCCGATCGGCCACGACTCGGCCAGCGCGCGCGAGATCCTGCAGGCGATCGGCGCGCTGATCGACGAGGACCGCGTGTTCCGCCTGGACCACTACCTGGGCAAGGCGGCGGTGCAGAACCTGATCGCGCTGCGCTTCGGCAACACCCTGCTGGAAGCGGTATGGAACCGCAACTACATCGAGTCGGTGGAGATCCTGGTCGCCGAGAGCGAGGGCGTGGACGGCCGCGACGCCTACTACGCGCGTTCCGGCGCGCTGCGCGACATGGTCCAGAGCCACATCCTGCAGCTGCTGTGCCTGGTGGCGATGGAGCCGCCGGCCTCGCTGGAAGCGGACCGCATTCGCGACGAGAAGGTCAAGGTGCTGCGCGCGCTGCGGCCGCTGCAGGCCGCGCAGGCCGCACGCGACAGCGTGCGCGGCCGCTACACCGCCGGCACCATCAACGGCCAGCAGGCGCAGGCCTACCAGCCGCCGGAAGGCAGCGACGTGGAGACCTTCGTCGGCGTCACCGCCTACATCGACAACTGGCGCTGGGCCGGGGTGCCGTTCCGGCTGTGCACCGGCAAACGCCTGGCCGAGCGCACCACGCGCATCGTGGTCACGCTCAAGCCAGTCACCCACTGGCTGTTCGAGCGCCCCGACGCGCAGCACGTGGCGCCGAACCGGCTGACCTTCCAGTTGCAGCCGCAGGAAAACATCGAACTGGGCCTGATGAGCAGCCTGGCCGGCCCGGAATGGGGCGCGCTGGAACTGCAGCCGCTGGAACTGGAACTGTCGATGCCGACCGGCCTGCATCGCCGCATCGCTTACGAGCGATTGATGCTCGACGCGCTCAACGGCAACCATGCGCTGTTCGTGCGCGACGACGAAGTGCGCGCGGCCTGGGCCTGGATCGACAGCGTCAGCGACGCCTGGGCGCAGGCGCAACTGCCGCTGCTGCCCTACCCGGCCGGCAGCTGGGGGCCGCAGGAAGCCGAACGCTACGTGTCCGCCGACGACGCCAGCGCCGTGCAGCGGGACACGCCATGAGCGCGCCGCTGCGACCGGTGCTGGTCGCCGACATCGGCGGCACCAACGCGCGCTTCGCGCTCGCCGACGTCGGCGCGTCCACGCCGCTGCTCGACGACAGCACCCAGACCTATGCGGTGGTGGAATTCCCGTCGCTGGGCGACGCGGCGCGCCACTACCTGCAACAGACCGGGGTGGAGGCACGCAGCGGCGTGTTCGCCGTGGCCGGGCGGGTGGATGGCGACGAGGCGCGGATCACCAACCATCCATGGGTGATTTCGCGCTCGCGCACCCGCGCCATGCTCGGCTTCGACGCCCTGCACCTGATCAACGACTTCGCCGCGCAGGCAATGGCGATCAGCCTGCTGCAGCCGCAGGACGTGGTCCAGGTCGGCGGCGCAGCGTGGCAGCCGGCACCGATCGCGCAGCCGGGCAACTACGCGGTGATCGGCCCCGGCACCGGCCTGGGCGTGGGCGGCCTGCTGATCCGCGGCGGCCGCTGCTATCCGCTGGAGACCGAGGGCGGCCATGTCAGCTTCCCGCCGGGTACGCCGGAGGAAATCCGCATTCTCGAGCTGCTGTCGCAGCAGTTCGGGCGCGTGTCCAACGAACGCCTGATCTGCGGTCCCGGCCTGGTCAACATCCATCGCGCGCTGAGCGAGATCGCCGGCGACAACCCCGGCCCGCTGCAGCCGTCGGACATCACCGCGCGCGCCGCGCAGGGCGACTACCGCGCGATGCGCACCATCGACGTGTTCTGCGCGGTGTTCGGCGCCATCGCCGGCGACCTGGTGCTGATGCACGGCGCCTGGGACGGCGTGTTCCTGACCGGCGGTCTGGTGCCGAAGATGCTCGACGCATTGCAGCACTCCGGCTTCCGCCAGCGCTTCGAGCACAAGGGCCGCTTTTCGTCGATCATGGCGCGGGTGCCGTCGCTGGCGGTGACCCACCCCCGTGCCGGTCTGCTTGGCGCCGCCGCCTATGCGGTCGATGCCGAACGCGAATCCCCAGGAGTCGTTGCATGAGCCCCACGTTGTCCGATCGCATCACCCTGATCCGTTACGACGATGCCGACGAATGGATCGACGCGGCGGCGGCCGAGATCGGCGCCGCGCTGCGCGCGGACATCGCGCTGCGCGGCGGCGCGCGCCTGCTGCTGTCCGGCGGCACCACCCCGGCGCCGGTGTACCAGGCGCTGGCCGAGCTGCCGCTGGACTGGAGCAAGCTGGAAGTGGGCCTGGTCGACGAGCGCTGGCTGTCGCCGCAGGACAGCGACAGCAACGCCTACCTGGTCCGGCAGAGCTTCCTGGAGCGTGCCGAAGGCGCGCGTTTCGAACCGCTGGTGCGGGTCGGCCAGCCGCTGCAGGATTGCGTGCACGCCGCCAACCTGCATGCGCAGCACGCGCCGGCCGCGTGCATGGCGGTGCTGGGCATGGGCGGCGACGGCCACACCGCGTCGCTGTTCCCCGGCGCCACCGACCTGAACAAGGCGCTGGCCAATCCGCTGCCCTACGCCGCGCTCGACGCCACCGGCTGCCCCGGCGCCAATACCTGGCCGCTGCGCATCACCCTGACCCCGGCCGGGCTGGCGCCGATCGGCCAGCGCATGCTGCTGCTGCGCGGCAAGCAGAAACTCGAGGTGCTCGAGCGCGCGCTGTCCGGCAGCGATGCGCACGAATTCCCGATCCGCGTCGCCTTCGACACGCCTGGCGCGCGCTTGCGCGTGCATTGGTGCGAGTGAGGCCGGGACTCGGGACCCGGAACAGCCCAGCGCTGCGCATTCCCGCTTTTCCGAGTCCCGAGTCCCCAGTCCCGACTACACCCCACACTTCATAGCCACTTCTGCCAATGACCCTGCATCCTAAAATCCACGCGATCACCGAACGCATCCGCGCGCGCAGTGCGCCGTCGCGGCGTGCCTATCTGGCCGGCATCGACGCCGCGTTGCGCGACGGCCCGTTCCGCAGCCGCCTGAGTTGCGGCAACCTGGCGCACGGCTTCGCCGCCTGCGGCCCGACCGACAAGAGCCGGCTGGAAGGCGGGATCACCCCGAATCTGGGCATCGTCACTGCCTACAACGACATGCTGTCGGCGCACCAGCCCTTCGAGCACTACCCCGAGATCATCCGCAGCACCGCGCGCGCGCTCGGCGCCACCGCGCAGGTCGCCGGCGGCGTGCCGGCGATGTGCGACGGCGTGACCCAGGGCCGCCCGGGCATGGAGCTGTCGCTGTTCTCGCGCGACGTGATCGCCCAGGCCACCGCGATCGGCCTCAGCCACGACATGTTCGACACCACCATCTACCTGGGCGTGTGCGACAAGATCGTGCCCGGCCTGCTGATCGGCGCGCTGGCGTTCGGCCACCTGCCGGCGGTGTTCGTGCCGGCCGGGCCGATGACCCCGGGCATCCCCAACAAGCAGAAGGCAGAGGTGCGCGAGCGCTATGCCGCCGGCCAGGCCACCCGCGAGGAATTGCTGGCCGCCGAATCGGCGTCCTACCATGCGCCAGGCACCTGCACCTTCTACGGCACCGCCAATTCCAACCAGGTGTTGCTGGAGGCAATGGGCGTGCAGTTGCCCGGCGCCTCGTTCGTCAATCCGGGTACGCCGCTGCGCGATGCGCTGACCCAGCAGGCCACCGAACGCGCGCTGCGCATCACCGCGCTGGGCAGCGATTTCCGCCCGCTCGGCCGGCTGATCGACGAACGCGCGATCGTCAACGCTGCGGTCGCGCTGATGTCCACCGGCGGCTCCACCAACCACACCATCCACTGGCTGGCGGTGGCGCGCGCGGCCGGCATCGTGCTGACCTGGGACGACCTGGACGAACTGTCGCAGATCGTACCGCTGCTGACCCGCGTATATCCCAATGGCGAGGCCGACGTGAACCACTTCGCCGCGGCCGGCGGGGTGGGGTTCGTGTTCCGCGAGCTGATGGACGCGGGGCTGATGCACGACGACCTGGCGACCATCGTGCCCGGCGGCATGCGCGCCTACGGCGACGAGGCGTGTGTGCAAAACGGCGCGCTGGCCTACGTGCCGAGCCCGGCCAAGAGCGCCGACGAAGCCGTGGTGCGCCCGGCCTCCAATCCGTTCGAGGCGCAGGGCGGATTGCGCCTGCTGCGCGGCAATCTCGGCCGTTCGCTGATCAAGCTGTCGGCGGTGAAGCCGGAATTCCGCACCATCGAGGCGCCGGCGGTGGTCATCGACGCGCCGCAGGCCTTGAACAAGCTGCACGCCGCCGGCGTCCTGCCGCATGATTTCGTGGTGGTGCTGCGCTACCAGGGCCCGCGCGCCAACGGCATGCCGGAACTGCATTCGCTGGCACCGCTGCTGGGCCTGCTGCAGAACCAGGGCCGGCGCGTGGCGCTGGTCACCGACGGGCGCCTGTCCGGCGCCTCGGGCAAGTTCCCGGCGGCGATCCACGTGACCCCGGAAGCGGCCCGCGGCGGCCCGATCGCGCGCGTGCGCGAAGGCGACATCGTGCGCCTGGACGGCGAGGCCGGCACCCTGGAAGTGCTAGTGGATGCCGCCGAATGGGCGACGCGTGCGCTGGCGCCGAACACCGCGCCGGCCGCGCACGACATCGGCCGCAACCTGTTCGCGCTCAACCGCCGCGTGGTCGGCCCCGCCGACCAGGGCGCGATGTCGATCTCCTGCGGACCGCCCGCGGCCGATGGCGACGTCTGGGACTACGACGCCGAGTACGACCTGGGCCGCAACGCCGAGGCCGCTGCGGCACCGCACGAGTCGAAGGACGCCTAACCCTGCAACCCGAAGCGGCGCCGCGCGCGCCGTGCTGCCCCCACGGTGGCCGCCTGCGGCCGCCACACTCCTGACCATCATCGCGACACGAGATTGCCATGACGATTGCCGAATACCAGAACACCGCCGAACAGCTCCTGCGCGCCGCCGGCATCCTGCCGGTGGTGACCGTGCACAGCCTGGACGAGGCGCGCCGCGTCTCCGCCGCGCTGCTCGAAGGCGGCCTGCCCGCGATCGAACTGACCCTGCGCACGCCAGTGGCAATGGACGCGCTGGCGATGCTCAAGCGCGAGCTGCCGCACATCAAGATCGGTGCCGGCACGGTGCTCACCGAAACCCAGCTGAAGCAGGCGATCGACGCCGGCGCCGATTTCATCGTGACCCCGGGCACGCCGCCGGCGCTGGCCGACGCGCTGGTGCGGGCGCCGCTGCCGGTGGTACCGGGTGCGGCCACCCCGACCGAACTGCTGGCGCTGATGGCGCGCGGCTTCCGCGTGTGCAAGCTGTTCCCGGCCACCGCGGTCGGCGGCCTGGCGATGCTCAAGGGCTTGGCCGGTCCATTGGCGGACCTGAAGCTGTGCCCCACCGGCGGCATCGGCGAAAGCACCGCCGCCGAGTACCTGGCGCAACCGAACGTGGTCTGCATCGGCGGCTCGTGGATGGTACCGAAGGACTGGCTGGCCAACGGCGCGTGGGACAAGGTGCGGGAGAGCGCGGCGAAGGCGGCGGAGATCGTCCGCGGGACGCGGGACTCGGGACTCAGTAAAGCCGGGATTCGGGACTCGGGACTCGGGACTCGGTAAAGCCGGGACTCGGGACTCGGGACTCGGGACTCGAAAAGCGAACCACAAAAAAAGCGCCGGCATGCCGGCGCTTTTTTGTGGCTGTTGCTGTCGCGTTTGCTGTCCCCGGTCCCGGCTTTACCGAGTCCCGAGTCCCGAGTCCCGACGTCCCGGCCTCACCTCACCTCAATCTGCACATCCGCCGGCAAAGACCGGATCCGCAACTCGCCATGTTCCCATTGCGCCGGCTCGCCGTTGATCTGGGTGCGCCCGGGTTCGCCCGGATACGGCCACGGCAGCACCAGGCCACCGCCGGGCACGCGCAGGCCGCCGCTGATGCTCAGGGTCAGGCGGTTCTTCTGCCGCCGCAGCTGGTAGCTCAGCTCGCCCTGCGGGGTGCGCAGGTCCTGGATCGCGATGCCCTTGCCGTCGAACCACGCCACCGGCACGCCGGCCGCCAGCACCAGGCTGTCGTCGATGTCGCGGGCGTAGGCGAACATGTCCAGCACCGAGCGCACGAAGTCCGAGGCCACCCAGGCATGCGGCAGGTCGCCGAGGAAGAACGGCTTGCGCGGCGTGCGCGAGACCACTTCGGCCCACTGGTTCCACGGCTGCGGCGCGCGGTCCTTGAAGAAGAACTGGATCGCGTCCCAGGCGCGCTCGCGCCAGCCCAGACGCACGAACGCGGCGACGTTGCGCCATTCGTACGGGGTGTAGTCCTTCCACTCGCGCTTGCCGTCGCGGCGGCTCACGAACTCACCCCAGTAACGCTCGAAAGTGCCGTTCAGCAGTTGCGGCGGCAGCCGTCCCTGCTCCCCGCCCGGCGCCAGCGCGATGGTCGTGGAGGTGGGATCGAAATCGCCCAGCTCGGCCGAGCCCGGCAGGAAATCGATGTGGTGCTGCTGCGTGGCGGTCTGCAGCGAAGCGTACAGGTCCTGGCGGAATGCGTCGCGGGCGGCGGAGAACAGCGCCACATCGTCGATGCGGCCCAGCTCGGCGGCGATCTCCACCGCGTCCTTGTAGCCGCGCAGCGCCCAGAAGTTGTCCCAGTACGAATGCATCGGCTTGGCCGAATAGCCTTCGTGGCTGATCGACACCGGCATCATCCCGTAGAACGCCGGGTTGCGCGCCCGGTTCTCCTCGGTGCGTTCGCTGAGCCGCAGCTGATCCATGTACTCGTACGCGGCCAGCACGTGCGGCCACATCTTTTCCAGGAACGCGCGGTCGCCGCTGTAGCGGTAGTAGTCGGCGACGCCGAAGATCAGCTCGCCGTGGCTGTCGTTCTCCGGCACCGGATCGCTGCCGCGGTCGTCCACGCAGCACGGCACCATGCCGTTGGCGAACTGATACGGCGCGTACCAGTCAAGGTATTCGCGTGCCACGTCGGCGCGGCCCAGGCGCAGCAGGCCTTCGGAAATCATCGCGCCGTCGCGGATCCAGCTGCGCGAATACGAGCGCGTGCCCGGCTGCAGGCGCGGCCCGATCCGCGAGATCAGCATGTGCGCCAGCGTGGTGCGCAAGGTGTCGGCCAGCGGCTTGCCCTCGGCCGGGACGTTGAGCTGCACGCGGTCCAGCTTCTCGCGCCACTGCTCGGCCACCTGCTGTTGCGCACGCGCCGCGTCGAACCCGGACGGCAGCGCCTGCGCGCCGGTCTGCGGGATCAGCAAGGCCACGTCGCGCACTTCGCCCGGCGCCAGGCGCCCGCGGTACAGCAGCGCGCCCGAGGCCAGCCCGTCCGCATCCTGCGCCTGCTGCCGCAGCGCGGCGGTGTCGGCGGCCAGCCGCTCGATGTCGATGCCGGCATCGAACGGCGTGGCGTAGGCGGCGTCGGGCTTCTGCACCGCGAACACGCGCGGCTGGCCGTTGACCTGCACCTGGCCGCCGTCGAACGCCAGCGAACGGATCGGACTGACCCCGCCGACGGTGTTGAGGAACTGGCTGGGCGGATTCACCTGGAACGGCCGTACCGCCAGCGCCAGGGTGTAGTCGTGCGGCGTCTTGCTCGGGTTGCTGAGCCGGTAGCGCGCCACCAGTTGCGCCTGCTCCGGGGTGCCCTGCACGAAGGCGGTGATGCGCAGGCCGGCATTATCGTGGCTCCAGTCCACGCTGGGGATCGGCAGGTAGTCGTCCTGCAGGCTCTGCGCGCTCTTCACGTCGGCCCAGCTCAGACGCTTGCCGTCCAGCAGCAGGAACGGCTCGATGCTGAAGCCGCCCTTGCCCACTTCGATCGCACCGTCCTCGCCGACCAGGCCCTTCTCGCGGCCGCCGTCCAGGCCGACGATGGTCCAGTATGGCTGCTCGCCGCTGAAGCCACGCGGGAACCAGCCGCGGGTGGAATCGGCCGCCACCGACTTGACGAAATCGTTCGGGGTCGCAGCGAAGGCCAGCGGCTGCAGCGCGATGTCGGCGATGCCGTAGCGGAAGCTGGGGCCGTCCTCCAGGTCGATGCGCACGTAGCGCGCCTCGGTCTCGGGCAGCGGCAGCCAGTCGGTGCCGCCGTTGCCGGCGCTGACGGTGCGCAGCTCGCGCCAGCTGCGGCCGTCGGCCGAGCCCTGCAGCTTGTAGCGCGAGGCGTACACGCCCGGCGCCCATTGCACTTTGGCGCCGCCGAATTCGCGCACCTTGCCCAGGTCCAGCATGATCGTCTGGGTCTTGGCGTTGCCGCTGTACCACACTGTGTCGGCCTTGCCGTCGGCGATGCGCTGCTCCAGCGCCGGCGCGGTGTCGGCGCTGACCTTCACCGTCAGCGGCGAAGTGTCCTGCGGCGGCAGCGGGGTCAGGGTCAGCTGGTCGAAGCACACCGTGCCCTTGCCGCCGACCTGGTTGTAGAGGGTGAACTCGACCTGCGCGCTGCGCTTGAGTTCCTTGTCCGGACTCGGGCCCCAGGCCTTGTCGATCTGCCGCTTCTTGAAGCTGACCGTGCTCCACTGCTTGGGGAAGTCGTAGCGCGGCCGGTTGACCCACCACACGTTGTCGCCGCTGGCGTCGACCAGCTTGAACTGCAGGTCGTTGCTCGGCGAATCGCCGCGCAGCTGGAACGCGAACTGGTAGTTGTCCGGATACTCGATCGGGATCGCGCGGCGGATCCCGGCATAGCCGGAGACGCCGTTGAAGTCGTAGTCCAGGCAGATCGCCTTGGCGCGGCCGCCGCTGGCGGCCTGCACCAGCCGGGTCGAAGCGGTGACCTGGTTGGAGACGACGATCTGCCAGTTGTCGAGGTTGTTGAAGCCGTCCAGCGGCACCGTCGCGGTCGGCGCCGCGGCGAAGGCCTGCACCGCCGCCAGGCCCAGGATGGCCATCGTCCACCGTCTGCTCGTCATCGCCGCTCCCGTCATGAACCTCGTTCCCGTTGTGTCGTTGGCTTTTTGTAGGAGGTGTTTCAGCCCCGACGCTGTCCCGGCAAGGCGTCGGGGCTGAAGCCCCTCCTACAGCTACATCCTCCGCATGGCCGGCAGTTCAGCGCCGAGCGACGCAAGCGCGCTCGCACACTCGCGCATTCCCCATGCCGTCCATGGCGCAGCATACTGGCTACGGATACGCCGGCCCGGCCATCCATGACCGATGCGTTCGCGGACGCGCGAGCCAGTGGCTCGCAAGCGCGTCCGCTCACCCCTTAACGCTACCCAATAGCAGTCCCTGGATGTAGTAACGCTGCAGCGCCAAGAACAGCGCCAGTACCGGGATCACCGTCACCACCGCGCCGGCCATCATCATTTCCACGTCCATGATGTGCTCGCGCGACAGCGCCGCCAAGGCCACCGGCAAGGTGTAGTGCTCCTGGTCGGTGAGCACGATCAGCGGCCACATGAAGTCGTTCCACGCGGCCATGAAGGTGAAGATGGTCAACGTCACCAGCACCGGCTTGAGCATCGGCAGCACGATCTGGAAGAAGATGCGCAGCTCGCCGGCGCCGTCGATGCGCGCGGCCTCCAGCAGTTCGTCCGGGATCGAGCGCGCATACTGCCGCACCAGGAAGATGCCGAACACGGTCGCCAGCGCCGGCACCACCACCCCACCGAAGTTGTTGACCAGGTGCAGCTGCTTCATCAGCAGGAACAGCGGCAGCATCGCCACCTGCGCCGGGATCACCAGCGCCGCCAGCAGCACCTGGAAGATCCGTTCCTTGCCGACGAAGCGCAGCTTGGCGAAGGCGTAGCCGGCCATGGTGTTGATCAGCAGCGAGCCGAAGGTGATCGCGCACGACACCAGCAGGCTGTTGGCGAAGTTGCGGGCCATGCCGGTGCGCGAGAACAGCTCGCCGTAGTTGGCCAGGGTCGGGCCGGTCGGCAGCATCGGCGGCGGGAAGCGGCTCGCCTGCCCGGCCGGCATGAACGACACCGACACCATCCACAGCAGCGGCGCCAGGCTGACCAGTGCCAGCACCAGCAGCCCGCCGTTGACCAGCAGCGTGTTCCAGCGCGACGCACCGATTTCGCGGCTCATACCAGGTCCTTCTTGCGGCCGAAGCGCAGCATCACGGAGGTCACTCCCAGGATGATCAGGAACAGCAGGAACGCCACCGCCGACGCGCGGCCGAGGTTCCACCACTTGAAGCCTTCCTCGAACATGAAGTACAGCACGCTGACCGTGCTTTGCAGCGGGTCGCCGCGGGTCATCACGTAGGGTTCGGCGAACAGCTGGAAATAGCCGGAGACGGTGATCACCCCGACCACCAGCAGCACCGGCCCCAGCATCGGCAGGGTGATGTGCAGGAACTGCCGCCACTTCGACGCCCCATCGATGCGCGCGGCCTCGTACAGGTCCTGCGGGATGCCCTGCAGGCCGGCCAGGAAGATCACCATGTTGTAGCCGAAGTTTTTCCACACCGCGAACAGCATGATCGTCGGCATCGCCCAGTGCGGGTCGCCGAGCCAGTCGATCGGGCCGATGCCCAGATGGCTCAGGCCGTAGTTGACCAGGCCGTAGCTGGTGTGGAACAGATAGCGCCAGATCACCGCCACCGCCACCAGCGTGGTCACCACCGGCGCGAACAACGCGGTGCGGAACAGCGGCTTGAAGCGCGCCACCGGCGCGTTCAGCAGCAGCGCCGCGCCCAGCGAGGCGCCGATCGACAGCGGCACGCCGACGATGACGAAGTAGGTGGTGTTCCACAACGACTTCCAGAACATCTGCGTCTGCAGCAACGCGATGTAGTTGCCGAAGCCGACGAAGCGCAGATGGTTGCTGTCGGCCAGCGCGTACAGGTCGAAGTCGGTGAGGCTCAGCGCCAGCGCCGACAACACCGGCAGGCCGAAGAACACGCCGATCACGATCAGCGCCGGCCCGGCGAACAGCCAGCCGACCAGGGAACCGCGCTTCATGGCGCCGCTCCCGCAGCCGGCGCCGCCGCGGCCTGCGGATGCTGCTGCTGGTAGATCCAGCGCCGCTTCTCCAGGATTTCGTCCACGCGCTTGTCCAGGTCCTGCACCGCCTTCTCCTGGCTTTCGCCGCCGCGCACCACACGCTCGGTGACCAGCCGCATTTCCTGCACGATGCGCTCCCACTCCAGTACCTTCGGCGCCGGCTTGACCCGCTCCAGCTGGTCGCGGAACGCGTGCGCCAATGGATCGTTGGCCAGCGACGGATATTCCCAGGTGCTGCGCCGCGGCGGCATGTCGCCGATCAGCGCATGGAAACGCGCCTGGGTCTGCGGCCGCGACAGGAACTCGATCAGCTTCCACGCCGCGTCCTTCTGCTGCGACTTGCGGAAGATCACCAGGCTGGTGCCGCCGGCGATGCCGGCACCCGGGCCGTCGGGACCGGGCAACGGCATCGTGCCCCACTGCCCTTTCAGCGCCGCCGGCTCCAGCTTGCGGAACTCGCGGATATTCCACGGCCCGGAGATGTAGAACGCGTAGAAGCCGTTGAAGAACTCGTCCCAGACGTTGGAGATCTGGGTTTCGGACATCTTCGGTGCCCAGCCCTGCTCGAACATGTTGGCGTAGAAGCCCAGCGCCTTGCGGAAACCGGGGCTGCGGAAGTTGCCGTAGTTGTTGTGGTCGCGCAGCAGCGGATCATTCAGCTGCAGGCCCAGCGACAGCTGCTGCTCGAATTCGTTGATCGGCATCAGGATCGCATAGCGCTTGGGCCCAACGTGCCGCTTCACCGCGGCCATGGCCTGTTCCCACTCGGCCCAGGTCTGCGGCAGTTTTTCCACGCCGGCGTCCCTGAGCATGTCCTTGCGGTAGAACAGCAGGCGCGTGTCCACGTACCACGGCACCCCGTACAGCTGGCCGTCGATGACGCTGGTGTCCCAGATGCCTGCGAAGTAGTCCTTCGGATCGATCACCTTGGATTTATCCACGTAGGGCTGCAGCGGCTGCAGCGTGTCCAGCGCGGCGAACTCGGGAATCCAGGTGTTGCCGAGCTGGCACACGTCCGGCAGCCCGTCGGCGGCGAACGCAGTCAGCAGCTTTTCGTGCGCGGCGGTCCACGGGATGTTCTGGATATCGACGTGGATGCCGGGATGTTCCTTCTCGAACTCGGGGATCAGCTCGGCCACCACCTCGGCCTCGCGGCCCATCGCCCAGAACCGCACCACCTCGCCCTGCGGCGCGCGCGCGCAACCGCACACGGCCAGCACCAGCACGCCCAGCGTCGCCCAGCGGCGCATCCTCGGCAATGCGCTCATTGCGGATTCTGCGGTTGGCGTTGCACGGGATTGGGCTGCGCCTCGGCGGAGGCGGCACGCGACTCGGCGATGCCCAGCGCGCGGGCCGTGGCGGCCTGCTCGTCCTTCTTCGGCACCGGCGGGGCCTCGCCTTCCGGGGTCAGCCAGCCGCCGCTGAAGCCGGCGCGCTCCAGGCCGGCACGCAGGTACTTGTTCTTCTTCATCACGTTCCAGACGAACTCGTTGCGGTAGTTGGCGATCATGGTGACGATCGCGCCCTGGTCGATGCCGATGTAGTCGCCAGCGACCCAGCCGCGATTGGGCAGCATGCGCCCGGTCTTGAGCGGGATATCGTAGTTGAAGCTGGGATTGAACGAATCCAGGAAACCGTAGCTGGAATAGATGTAGTCGCCGAAGCGCTTGTGCATCTCCTGCGTCGCCGGGATCACCACTTCCGGCGCGAACACGACCGAGGACACCGCCGCGGTCGGCGCGATGGTGCCGTCGTCGAAGGCTTCGAACAATCCGGCGCCGCGGGTACGGTAGTGGAAGAACTGGCGCTGTTCGCCGCGGTAGTCCTGGGTGGTGTTCTGCGGGCCGTCGCTGGCGGTCAGGCCCCACACGTTCTCGCCGTACTCCTTCCACTTCATCGGGTTGTCGATGGCGTACTCGCGCTGGGCGAGCGTGGCGCGGCGGCTGTTGAGGAAGTAGTCGATGCCGTGCTCGCGCATATACTGATCCTGGATGTCGCGGAAGTCGATCCAGACGTGGTTGTACTGGTGCGCGAACAACGGCCCGAACGCCAGGTATTCCTGGCCGTAGTACACGCCCCAGTCCTTGTTGTAGGTGCGGGTCCACTCCAGCCACGCATCCGGTTCCACCGGATGGGTCGGCGAGCCCAGCGCCAGCAGGTAGACCATCATGCCTTCGTTGTAGCCCATCCAGTCGTGCTGGATGAAGCCGCGCTCGGGGTACCAGCCCATCGTGATCAGCGGCGTGCGCTGCTGCATCCACTTCCAGTCCACGCGCCGATACAGCGTGTCGGCGATCTGGCGGATCTCCTTTTCGTCGGCGCTGTCGCCCTCGTAGTAGGACTGCGCGAACAGCACGCCCATCATCAACAGCGCGGTGTCCACGCTCGACAGCTCCACCCACTGGTCGTAGCGCAGGCCCTTCTGCATGTCCAGGAAGTGGTAGTAGAAGCCCTTGTAGCCGGCACGGCCGGTGCGCTGCGGGCCGACCGGCACGTCGCGCAGGAAACGCAGCGTGGTCAGGGTGCGCTGCACCGCCTGCTCGCGGCTGATCCAGCCGTTCTCGTAACCGATCGGATAGACGGTGAGCGCGAAACCGACCGAGGCGATGCTGGCGAACGGGCGCGACGGGTAACGATCCACCGCCATGCCGTTCTGCTCGTTGGTGGTGTCCCAGAAGAACTGGAAGGTGCGCCGTTCGATGTCGTCGAACAGCGGCGGCAATTCGGGCTTGACCAGTTTGGGGGGGAGTTCGGCTTCGATCAGGATCACTTTTGCCGGCTTCTTGTCCGCAACGGAGGGCTCCTCGGTTTTCTTGCAGGATGCCAGCAGCGTTGCCGCCGCCAGCAGCAGGACCAATGGTGAGCGTGCGACGCTGCCCAGTTTCATGCTTTCGACACCCCTGTGAAATCGCTTACATACGCGGTTGAAACTATCCCATTCCGGGACCTGCTGCTGCGGCCGCCCCGGAACCTTCCGGGGCGGCCTTGATGTCGCTGCTTACCAATTCAGGCCGAACGACAGCCGGAACGTGCGCATCTGACCATAGATCTGGTAATCGGTGGTGCCATACGCGGTGTCCGGATCGGTGGCGGTCCCGGTATTGGCGCCGTAGGAGTTGTAGTTGATCCAGTTGAACACATTGAGCACATCGGCACGGACGTTGAACTTGACGTTGCTGCCGGTATCCCACTGCTTGTTCAAGGTCAGGCTCAGATCCTTGTAGCCGATGCTGCGGTCCGGGGTGAACTCGATGATGCTGCACTGGTCGTTGCCGGCCAGGCAGTTGGTGCCGTAAAACGGCGTGGGCGTGGACAGGGTCAGCTTGCCGGACAGGGTGATGTCCCACGGCAGATCGTAGATCGCAGTGGCGACCAGGCGATGCTTGGGCACGCCGGCGGCCTGGTGCCAGCCGTAGCCGCCGATGCTCGGGTAGTCGAGCGAATAGTGCTCGCCGAACTTGCGGTTCTCCTTGGCATTGCTGAAGGTGTAGGCCACGGTCACGCCCCAGCCGGATTTGGCGGTGTACGGCTTGTCGATCTTCAGCCCGAGGGAATCGTTGCGCGTCTCCAGCGCATTGGTGCCGAGCAGCACGCTGCCGAAGCCGTCCGGGCCTTCGCCGAACGGCGCGCCATAGACGGTGCCGGGGGCGAAGAACGAACCGTCGGCGCGGCGGTTGCCGAGCATGAACGCGAAGCCGTCATGGCTGGCGATGTGCGACAGCGTGACCTCGGTGTTCCACTGATTGCCCCACAGATCCACCGCATTGCGCATGCCCAGGCTGAACTGGTCCGAGTACGGGGTCTTGATGTCGTTGTCGATCAGGTAGATCTCGCGACCGCTGCCGGCGCCACCGCCGGCCACCAGGGCCTGCAACGCGGCCGGATCCAGGTACGCCGGATCCCAGCCCAGGCATGGCTGGCCGCGGCATGGATTGGCTGCCGACTGGAAGTAGTAGGTATAGGAACGGAAGCTGCCGTTGAGCTGCTCCAGCGACAGGTAGTCGAAGATGTTGCGGTCGTAGGCACGGCCAGCGCCGCCGAAGATCACGTGGCGCTGGTCGCCCGCCAGATCGTAGGAAAAGCCCAGTCGCGGCTGCCAGGCATCCTTGAACGCCTTGCGGTTGTTGCCGGTGCTGATGTAGTTGCGGATGTTGTAGTCGGCGTTGTCCAGGTTGCTCCAGTTCAACAGCGCCGATCTGACGTCGCCCGGGGTCTGGAAGTTCAGGAACGACGGGGTCTTCTCGTAGTCCCAGCGCACGCCCAGATTCAGGGTCAGGTGTTCGTCGACCTCCCAATCGTCCTGCAGGTACATGCCGTACTGCTTGTTCTTGGAGATGGCGTTGCCGCCGCTGGTGCCGGCGACCGCATCTCCGAACTGCACCTGGTAGGGAACCTCGGTGCTGGTCAGGATGTTGTAGTAGAACTGCGGGTTGTACGGGATCTGCTGCAGCGTGTTGAGTTCCACGTCCTTGTACTTCACGCCCATCTTCAGCGTGTGCGTGCCGTTCCACTGCAGGTCCTGGAAGGTCAGGTCGTCCTGCAGGCCCACGCCCTTCTGGCCCTTGCGCTGGTAGTTGGAGCCGGCGCCGGCGCTGAGGATGGTGTCCGGATTGCCGTCGGCCGGGTAGTACATCAGGTTGTAGCCGAGTCCGCCGTTGACCGCCTGCGGATTGACGAAGGAATTCTCATAGGTCACGTGCGCATCGTTGATGATGCGACCGTAGGTGAACTGGTAGCGCAGATCTGCGCGCTTGTCTTCCTGGTAGGTATCGGTCGCATACGACGCAGCGTCGGTGCCGTCGATGCCGTCGATCGAGCTTTCCTTGCGGTACTTGCCGCTGAGCTCGAAGTAGTGGTTCTCGCCGATGGTCCAGTCGAGCTTGCCGAAGTACAGGTCTTCCTTGAAGGGCTGCGGATAGGTGCCGATTTGCGACCGCAGGTTGGCCGGTAGTTCGTCGACACGGTCGCGATAGATCGAACCGGCCTGGACCACGCCCGGGGTCACGTATTCCTTGGCCTCGTAGGCCACGAAGAAGTGCGCCACGTCCTTGAGGATCGGGCCGCTGAAGGTGGCGCCGTACTGCTCTTCCTTGAACTCGTCGCGCTTGCCGTCGCGTTCTTCCAGCGGGCTGGGCTTGCGCCACTTGTCGTTGGTGTAGTCCCAGAAGAAGCTGCCTTCGAAGGCGTTGCCGCCCGAGCGCGTGGCCGCGACCACCGCGGCGCTGCTGAGCTGGTCGAACTCGGCCTTGTAGTTGGAGGTGATGACCTTGTACTCGCCGATCGCCGACTGCGGGAACGGGTTGCCGCGGCTGGAGTCCTGGCCGCTGACGCCGCCGGTGAGCACATAGTTCTTCTGGCTGACTCCGTCGATGAAGACGTTAGTTCCGTTGGCCGAGGTGGCGCCGGAGCGCATCGTCGTGTTGCCCTGGCCGTCGCGGCTGAACTGCACGCCCGGCACGGTATCGGCCAGTTCCAGGAAGTTGCGGGTCGCGCGCGGCAGCGACTCGATCAGCTTGTTGGAGATATAGGTGGCATTCTCCGAGGTACGGGTTTCCACCAGCGCCGGCGCGGTGACGTTGACCGCGCCGAGCGTGGTGGCGTCGCCGGCAGTCGCGGTGGCTGCCTCGCCGCCCACCCCCAGGTTCAGCGTCGCCACCTGGCCAACCTGCACGGTGACATTCTGCGAGGTGGTCTGGCCATTGGCGGCGACGTCGATACGGTAGGAACCCGGCGGCAAGCCGCCAACGGCGTACACCCCGTTGCTGACCTGCACGCTGCGGGTCAGGCCGGTGGCCAGGTTGGTGGCGGTGACCTGCGCCGCGGTGGCCGGCACGGAATCGACCATGACCTGGCCACGGATGGTCCCACCGGTGCTCTGCGCGAGCGCCGGTGCGGCGCCAAGCAACAGACAACTGGCCAGAGCGCAACTCAACAGCTTGGGCGCGGGCCGCGCGGAACGTCGGGGGTGCTTCATGTGGTGCTTCCCTCCAGGGATGGCATTGCTCGTTATGGGTGATGAGTGGTGCTGAAATACGGACAAAGCGAAACAAGACGGCTGGGAAGCGGACAGCGGCGCCGCTACGAACGGGCCATGCTGGAATCGCGCACGACCAGTTCCGGAACCAGGGTCTGGCGCTGCATGTCGTCGGCGCCGGGCTGGTCGATCAACTGCAGCAGGCGGCGCATCGCCTGCTCGCCAAGCCCGGCGATGCTGACCCGCATGGTGGTGAGAGAGGGGTGAACGAAGCGCGCCAGCGGGATGTCGTCGAAACCGGCCAGGGCGACGTCGTCGGGCACGCGCACGCCGGCCTGGGCGAAGGCGTACAGGCAGCCGAGCGCGGTCATGTCGTTGGCGGCGAACACCGCGTCGGGCAGCGGGCCGGCCTGCAGCAGCGCCTGCCCCGCACGATGGCCGGAGGCTTCGTCGAACTGGCCGGGAAATTCCTGGCCCTGCGCCTGGCCAGGATGCGCGGCGATCGCGTCGCGGAACCCGCGCAGGCGTTCGCGCGCATCGAAGTTAAGTTCCGGACCGCCGACGAAGGCGATGCGGCGGTGGCCCATCGCCAGCAGGTGCTCGGTCATCGCCACCGCGCCGGCATGGTCATCGATGCTCAGCACCGGATACTCGGCGCCGGGCAAATGGGTGTTGATCAGCACCGTCGGCAGCGCCTGCGGCAGGTTGTCGGTGAGGAAGCCGGGGCGTTCGGCATACGGCGACAGCACCAGCAGGCCGTCCACGCGCCCGCGCATCGCGCGCAGCGCGCGGCCCTGCTCTTCCGGATCGCCGTGGTAGCTGGACACCAGCAGGTGCTGGCGGCGCGCGCGCGCGGCACCGTCGATGCCGCGGATCAATTCGGAGAAGAACTCGCCGTACAGGTCCGGCAGCACCACGCCCAGGGTCTGGGTGCGGCGGCTGCTGAGGCTGCGCGCGGCCGCGTGCGGGCTGTAGCGCAGGCGCTCGGCCACTTCCAGCACCAGCTTGCGCACCGGCTCGGCGACGTTGTCGTGTCCGTTGAGCGCACGCGACACCGTGGCCACGGATACCTGGGCCTCGCGTGCGACATCTTTGATGGTGATCGCGCTCTTCGCCATCATGCCGCCCTCCGCGGCCGAGACATTGAGAAACTGGCGCGGACTGTAATCGTTTTCAGGACGGGGCAGAAGTGTTTTGTTAGTTTTTCAATAGAAACCTTTCAATTCAAAAACTTGATCGAGCGCAAAATCGCCGGAATCATGACGCGTCGCAGCATAATGACGCTATGGATTCCGCTTTTCTTGGCTGCCGCGGCATTCGCGCGACACCCCGGGCGGTCGGCCACGCGCGGCCTGCGCGACGAATCAGGCAACCTCGCACGGCGTCTCGGCACGGATCGACAGCGCATGGATGTCGGTCTGCATCATCGCGCCGAGTGCGGCATAGACCGCGCGGTGCCGGGCCAGCGGCGCCATGCCGGCGAACGCCGCACTGACGATGCGCACATTGAAATGGCCGCGCCCGTCGCGCGCGCCGGCATGGCCGGCATGGCGGTGGCTGTCGTCCTGGACCTCCAGCGCCTGCGGCGCGAATGCGGCCTGCAGCGCGGCACGGATGCGCTCGACCCGGCGCGCGGCGGTCTCGCTCGCGGCAGGCCCGCTCACGGCAAGGTCTTCCGGAACGGCCGCACCTCGACCCGCGCGTAGACACCCGCGGCCACGTACGGATCGGCCTCGGCCCAGGCCCGGGCCTGCGCCAGCGAGTCGAATGCCGCCACCACCAGGCTGCCGCTGTAGCCAGCCGGACCCGGTTCCTCGGCGTCGATCGCCGGGCAAGGACCGGCCAGCAGCAGGCGTCCGGCCTGCTGCAATGCCTCCAGCCGGGTCAGGTGCGCCGGCCGCGCCGCCGCCCGCCGCGGCAGCGCATCGGCGCCGTCGTATCCCTCGATCACGTACCACATACCGCCACCGCCCTTCGTTTCGCAGATGAACCCCGCACAATTCTAGCGCCACGGCGCTGGACACCGACCCGGCTGGCGCATTACTCTTTACTCCATTGCACGCGGCCGGATGCAGCGGCCCGTCGGTGATCGGCTCCCACAGCCCCTTCCGACGACCGATTCGCTGCCCGACACCGCCCGCGCAGACGTCCTCCTCAAGCTGTTCCATCGCCGCGACTCGTGCGGCGTATGCCTTGTGTCCTGTTGAAGTGTGTGTGGCTCGCGTTGCGGGGATGACGCGACGTGAACTGCAGTACTGCTGGCAAGGCCCCGCGCCGGATTGCCCCTGCCCGGCCCTTCGCTACCGCAACACCCTGATGTACCTGACGTCCAACTGATGACCTCCGAACTCGCGCTCGACGCGAACCCGCCAATCCAGCCGACCGCGCCACAGCAGCAGGAAATGCCGCTGGCGGTGGTGCATGGGCAGCCGGTCCTGCAGATCCCGCAGGACCTGTACATCCCGCCGGATGCGCTGGAAGTGATCCTGGATGCGTTCGAAGGCCCGCTGGACCTGCTGCTGTACCTGATCCGCCGGCAGAACCTGGACATTCTGGACATCCCCGTCGCCGAGATCACCCGGCAGTACGTGGACTACATCAACGTGATGCAGGAGCTGCGCTTCGAGCTGGCCGCAGAATACCTGGTGATGGCCGCGATCCTGGCCGAGATCAAGTCGCGGATGCTGCTGCCGCGGCCGCCGGCGCAGGAAGGCGAGGAAGCCGATCCGCGCGCCGAGCTGGTCCGCCGCTTGCAGGAGTACGAGCGCTTCAAGCAGGCCGCCGAGGACATCGACGCGCTGCCGCGGCAGGACCGCGACACCACGCCGGTGCAAGCGCATGTGCCGGACCGCGCCGCGGTGAAGCTGCCGCCGCCGGTGGAGCTGAAGGAGATGCTGCTGGCGCTGTACGACGTGCTCAAGCGCGCCGAGCTGTTCAGCGGCCACGCGATCAAGCGCGAAGCGCTGAGCGTGCGGCAGCGGATGGGCGATGTGCTGAGCCGGCTGGACGACGGCCGGTTCTACCGGTTCGAATCGCTGTTCAGCGCCGAGGAAGGCAAGCTGGGCGTGCTGGTCACCTTCCTGGCCTTGCTGGAACTGGCCAAGGAACAGCTGCTGGACATCGTCCAGGAGCCGATGGAGCAGGTCGTTCGCAACGGCGAACGGCTGCCGCTGGCGCCGATCTACGTCAAGTCGCTGGCGCTGGGCAACACCAACGAACCGCTGCAGTTCAACAGCGAGTTCGACGATACCGACGCCGCCAACGACCCTACCTGAGTTTTCGAAGACCCTATTCCGCATGGATCAAGCGCTGATCAACCGCATCGTCGAGGCTGCCCTGCTCGCCGCCAACCAACCGCTGCCGCTGGCGCAGCTGCACGGCCTGTTCCCCGAGGACGAGCCGGCGCCGCCGGGCAGCATCGAGCGTGCGCTGGAGCAATTGCGCGAGGCCTGCGCCGGGCGCGGCGTGGAACTGGTGGAAGTGGCCTCGGGCTTCCGCTACCAGGTCAACAGCGAGGTGCACCCGTGGGTGGCGCGGCTGTGGACCGAGCGCAAGACCCGCTACACCCGCGCCACGCTGGAAACCCTGGCGCTGATCGCCTACCGCCAGCCGATCACCCGCGGCGAGATCGAGCAGGTACGCGGCGTAGCGGTCAGCAGCAACATCATCCAGGCGCTGGAAGAACGCGAGTGGATCCGCGTGGTCGGCCACCGCGACGTGCCCGGCAAGCCGGCGCTGTTCGGCACCACCAAGGGCTTCCTGGATTATTTCGGGCTCAAGCGCCTGGACGAACTGCCGCCGCTGTCGGAACTGAAGGACATCGGCGAACTGGAACCGCAACTGCAGCTGGACCGCGCCACCCTGCCGGTCGGCGACATGGCCCAGGCCGGCGCGGCCGATGCCGATGCCGGCGCGGCCAAGTCGGCAGCGGATGCCGACGCAGCCGACGTGCCGCCCGCCGAAGCGAGCGACGAAGACAACGACACCGCATCAGATCCGGAGACTGCACCCGATCCGGACGCACAGGCCGAAGCCGACAGCGCAGCCGATTCCCACGCTGCGGACGACACCGCCGCCGCGCACCGCGATACCGACACCGAACGCGACACCGATGTAGACGCCGCCACGGCGACTGCCTCGTCTCCCGACACCGCCCCGACGGGCGAACCCGAAGCCGCGCCGGGAGAGCGCGCGGCGGATGCGAACGAAGCCGAAGACAACGCCGTCGCGACGACGACCGTGGCTGTTGACGATGCCGATTCCGAACCACAGGCCGGCGCACCCCGCGCCGGCCGGAGCCAAGTAAATGAGTGACACCTCCCGCAAGCTGTCGTTGAACAAGCTCTCGCTCAAGCGCGATGCCGCCGGCGAGCAGCCGAAACTGGAAGAACGCCTGCACAAGGTCCTGGCCCAGGCCGGCCTGGGATCGCGCCGCGCGCTGGAGCAGCGCATCGCCGACGGCCTGGTCAAGGTCAACGGCGAGGTCGCGCAGACCGGCATGTCGGTCAAGAGCGGCGACCGGATCGAGCTGGACGGACGCAGCTTCGTCGCCAGCGCGCTGACCGAGCCGGCGCGCGTGCTGCTCTACAACAAGCCCGAAGGCGAAGTGACCACGCGCGAAGACCCGGAAGGCCGCCCGACCATCTTCGAGGCGCTGCCGGCACTGAAGGGCGCGCGCTGGATCGCGATCGGCCGCCTGGACATCAACACCACCGGCCTGCTGCTGCTGACCACCGATGGCGAGATGGCCAACGCGATGATGCATCCGTCCTACGAGATCGAGCGCGAGTACGTGGTGCGCGTGCGCGCCCCGGAAGGCGAGGACAAGGTGCCCGACAGCATGGTCGAGCGCCTCTCGCGCGGCGTGCTGCTGGAAGACGGCGGCGCCAAGTTCGACGAGATCGAACGCATCGGCGGCACCGACTCGCACGATTGGTTCCGCGTGGTGGTCAAGGAAGGCCGCAACCGCGAAGTGCGCCGCCTGTGGGAATCGCAGGGCTGCCAGGTAAGCCGCCTCAAGCGCACCCGCTACGGCAAGGTCGGCCTTCCGCGCGAACTGCTGCGCGGGCAGTCGCTGGAACTGGCGCAGGACAAGGTCGAGGCGCTGCGCGCCGAACTGAAGCTGGAAGAAGGCACGCCGTCGGCGCTGACCCTGCAGCCGGTGATCGGCCAGCGCAAGGCGGCTAAGGCCACCGTGCAGGTCGGCCGCGGCGGCAATGCCTATGTCAACGGCCACAACGTCGCCGACGAAGGCCGCGAGCTGCGTCGCTTCGACAACTTCCGCGAGGACCGCGGCCGCGGCCGCGGCGGCAAGAAGCCGCACGGCGGGCTGACCGTCAGCGGCGAGATGGCCGCCCAGCAGGCGCAGAAGCCGTTCAAACAGCGCACCCCGAATGGTCCCAAGCCGCTGCCGGACGGCAATCCTGCCGCGTTCCGCACCTGGTACGTGCCCGACGGCGTCAGCACCGGTCCGACCGGCCACCGCAATGCCGGTCCCGCCGCCGCGCGTGGCCCAGGTCAGGGCCAAGGCCAGGGCCGTCCCTACGGCAAGCCGCGCCCCGCCGGCGCCGGTGCTGGTGGTCAGGGCGCAGGCCAGGGCCGCGGTGGCCAGGGTCAGGGACAAGGCCAGCGCAAGGCGCACCCGTAC
>NZ_CAPJ01000036.1 GCF_000331775.1 Xanthomonas translucens pv. translucens DSM 18974 | reverse complement strand
GGCGCCGGACGCCTGCCAACGCGCCACCACCACCGGCCGCGGATGGCCGAAGCGGTTGCCCTCGCCCGCCGAAATCAGCACCAGGCGCGCGCCGGTGGCGGCGACGAAGGCCGCCTGCGAGGAATGCGCGCTGCCGTGATGCGGCGCCAGTACCACCTCGGCGCGCAGGTCCTGCGGCGCCTGGCGCAGCAGGCGGCTCTCAACCACCTCGCCGATGTCGCCGGTCAGCAGCATCGCACCATGCGCGCTTTCCACCCGCAGCACGCAGCTGGACTCGTTGTCGAGATAGGGAAAGCCGGGCGCCGGATGCAGGAAGCGGAAACGCACGCCATCCCATTTCCAGGCGGTGCCGGCCAGGCACGGCCGGTCCACCCGCACCGGTGCGCCGGCCGGCGCCTCGGACAGGCCGACCGGCAGCGCCGCGCGCACCGCCTCGAAACCGCCGGCATGGTCATTGTCGCCGTGGCTGATCACGGTGCGGTCCAGCCGCGCCACGCCGAGCGCGTGCAGCGCAGGCACCACCGCGCGCTCGCCGGCGTCGTAGCCATCCTTGATCGCCGGGCCGGCGTCGTACAGCAACTGGTGCTGCGCGGTGAGCACCAGCACCGACAGCCCCTGGCCGACATCGATCATCACCAGTTCCACCTCGCCGGCGGCCGGCCGCTCCAGCGGCGGCCAGAACAGCGGCAGCCACAGCAGCGCCGCCAGCGGCTTGCCCGGTACCGCGCGCGGCAGCAGCAGCCAGAACGCGCCCAGCAGCGCCAGCGGCAAGGCCCAGTCGCGCGCTTCCGGCAGCCAGCGCAGCGCGAAACGGCTTTCGCCGAGCGCGGCGAACAGGGGCCAGGTCAGGTCGAAGCACGCCGCCGCCGCACGCCAGGCCCACACACCGACGCCGGCGTGCAGCGCCTCCAGCGCGGTGCCGAGCAGTGCTAGCGGCACCACCACCAGGCTCCACCACGGGATCGCCAGCAGGTTGGCGAGCGGACCGACGGCCGAGGCCTGGCTGAACAGCATCGTGCTCAGCGGCAACAGGCCCAGCGTGGCCACGCCCTGCGCCGACAGGAACTCGCGCAGCTTGCCGTGCCAGCCGCTGCCGGCGGCCGGCATGCACCAGGCCAGCCAGGCCACGCCGAGGAAGCTCAGCCAGAAGCCGGCGGACAGCACCGCCAGCGGGTCGAAGGCCAGCATGACGATCGCCGCCAGCGCCAGCGCATCGACCACCCGCACCGGGCGCCGCCACAGCCGCGCGACCACGACGACCGCGATCATCAGTGCGGTCCGCACCGTGGGCAGCGCCATGCCCGACAGCAAGGTGTAGCCGCCGGCGCCGAGCACCGCCAGCAACGCGGCGGCCTGGTGACGCGGCCAATAGCGCCCCAGCCGCGGCCACAACCGCCACAGGCCGCCGCCGAGCAGCGCGAACGCGCCGGCGACCAGGCCGACATGGAAACCTGAAATGGCGATCAGATGGGTCAGGCCCGCGGCGCGCAGGATGCGCCAGTCGCGATCGTCCAGCGTGCGCGTGTCGCCGAGCGCCAGCGCTTGCACGTAACGCGCCGACGCGCTCGGCACCGCCGCCGCAATCCGCGCCGACAGCCGCTCGCGCCAGGCATCGATGCCCTGCCCAGGCGCCAGTTCGGCGGCTTCGTGCGGCGCGGTCACGTAGCCGCTGGCACTGATCCGCTGCGCCAGCGCATAGGCCTCCGCGTCGAAGCCGCCCGGATTGCTGAGCCCGCGCGGCGCGCGCAGGCGCACGCTCAGGCGCCAGCGCGCGCCGGCGTGCAATGCCGTGCGCGGACCAGGCGCGTGCGCGCCGAAATCGTCGTACCAGGCCAGTTGCAGCAGGCGCCCGCGCAACGGCGCCGGCTGCGTGGCATCGGTGTCCACCCGAAACATGAAACGCGTGCGCCGCACCTCGGCCTGCGGCAGTTCCAGCACCTGCCCTTGCAGCGTCGCAACGCGCTTTTCCCAGTCGGCGGGCAATTGCCGCGCCAGAACCATGCCGGCAATCAGCCCCAGCCAAGCAAAGCCCAGGGCGAAGGCGCCCAGCCAGCGCCAGTGCGGCATGCCGATCCACACCGCGCTGCCGCCAAGCAACAGCAGCAGGGACAGCGGCCACGGCGCCAGACGCGGCAGCCACAGTGCCGCCAGTACGCCCGCGGCGAGCGCGGCGGCGACGCCGATGCCGAACGGGGCGATCGCCTCGGCACGCACAGGTTCTGGTGCGGCAAACCCAAGACCAGGCGCAGACTCAGGATGTTGCTGCATGCGATCGCCGCTCCTTGGCGTAAACAGGGTGCAGAGGTAACAGCGGCGATCGCGACAGGCGGCGACAACCACAACGAGGCCAGGTCGATAGCCTCGCGCGCCGCGGTGATGTCCGCCATCGGCAAAGCCCTGCAAGCGGTGTAGGAATTCGCCTGGAGACGCACGACGCCGCGCGGCGCGGCGCATGGCCGCTTTTCGCCATACTTTCATCGGCCTGCGGCTAGCGTGTCCGGTTTACATCGAAGGAATCCATGCATGCGCAAGGGCACCGCACTGGTGGTCGGGGTCACCGGCATCTCCGGCTACAACCTGGCCAAGGTTCTGGTCGCGGACGGCTGGACCGTCTATGGCCTGGCACGCCGCCCGATCCCGCAGGAAGGCGTGATTCCCGTGGCCGCCGACCTGCTCGACCGCGACGCCACCGCGGCCGCGCTGCGCGGGCTGCCGATCACCCATGTGTTCTTCTGCACCTGGACGCGGCGCGACACCGAAAAGGAAAACGTCGCCGCCAATGGCGCGATGCTGCGCCACCTGTGCGAAGGCCTGGACGGGGCCGCGCTGCAGCACATGGCGCTGGTCACCGGCACCAAGCACTATCTGGGCTCGTTCGAGCACTACGGTAGCGGCAAGGCGGAGACGCCGTTCCGCGAGAGCGAGCCGCGCCAGCCGGGCGAGAATTTCTACTACACGCTGGAAGACCTGCTGTTCGACGCCGCCGCGCGCCATGGTTTCGGCTGGAGCGTGCACCGCTCGCACACCATGATCGGCCAGGCCAACGGCAGCAATGCGATGAACATGGGCGTGACCCTGGCGGTGTACGCCACGCTGTGCAAGCACAGCGGGCAGCCGTTCGTGTTCCCCGGTTCGCGCGCGCAGTGGGACAGCCTCACCGATCTCACCGACGCCGGCCTGCTCGGCCGCCAGCTGGCCTGGGCCGCGACCAGTCCGGCCGCGCGCGACCAGGCGTTCAACACGGTCAACGGCGACGTGTTCCGCTGGCGTTGGATGTGGGGCGAGATCGCCGCATTCTTCGGTCTGGAGGCGGCGCCGTATCCGGAAGCGCCGATGCCGTTGCAGCCGCGTCTGCAGCACACCGCGCCGGCGCAGTGGCACGCGATCGCCGAACGCCACGGGCTGGTGCAGGCGGACGTGAATCAGTTGGCATCGTGGTGGCATACCGATGCCGACCTCGGCCGCGAGATCGAGTGCGTCAACGACATGACCAAGAGCCGCGATCTCGGCTTCCTCGGCTATTACGACAGCCGCGCCTCGTTCCTGGAGCTGTTCGCCAGGCTGCGTGCGCAGCGGGTGATTCCGTGAGGTGTGCGGCCTCGGTGGGCGAGTTGCTGCCGCGGGGAGATGGGCGGTGCAGGATCGTCGACTAGGCAGGCGTTCGAGCGTTTTTTTCCATGCGATTGTGCGTCCCCATTGGGAGAGCGCCTGCGGGTGGCCTCGGGCCATCGGCCCCGAGCGATTCCGCAACCGGACAGACTCCGGCTGCGTTCGTCGCGGCTGAAGCCGCTCCTACAAGGGGCGGTTGGCTGCACTGTAGGAGCGGCTTCAGCCGCGACCGATCGCCCAAGCCGCTGCGATCCCCGGCCTTTTCCTGGCCCATCTGTCGCGATCGCTTCTGAGGCCCGGCAACTGGACGGCTCCGCGCGTCGCGACTGAAGTCGCTCCCACAATGACTTGCGGCCAGCAGGCTGGGTGCACTGTCGGAGGGACTTCAGTCCCGACTGTTTCCGAAGCTGGATAGCCGGATGGCTTCGTTCGTCGCGGCTGAAGTTGCTCCTACAGGAAGCAAGCGACCGACTCGCCGGCTGCACTGTAGGAGCGGCTTCAGCCGCGACCGATTGCCGAAACCGTCATGGTTCCGGGCTACATTCGTCGCGGCCGACAGGCCGCGGCCATAGGCATACGCGCCGCTACACGTCGGCAGGCGCCAGTTCGCGCAGCTTGCCCTGGTGCAGTTCGAGCACGCGGTCGAGCTTGCGCGCCAGGCTGCGGTCGTGGGTGACCAGGGCCAGGCTGGTGCCGTGCGCGCGGTTGAGCTCAAGCATCAGCGCGAACACGTTGGCCGCGGTCTTGTCGTCGAGGTTGCCGGTCGGCTCGTCGCCGAGCACGCAGGCCGGACGGTTGACCAGCGCGCGCGCCACCGCCGCGCGCTGGCGCTCGCCGCCGGACAGTTCGCCGGGCTTGTGCTCCAGGCGATGGCCCAGGCCCACCGATTCCAGCAAGGCGCGCGCGCGCGCGTCGGCGTCCTTGACCGCGGCGCCGCCGAGCAGCACCGGCATCATCACGTTCTCCAGCGCGGTGAATTCCGGCAGCAGATGATGGAACTGGTAGACGAAGCCCAGCGAGCGATTGCGCAGCTGGCCGCGCGCCGCGTCCGACAGCGCCGACATGCGCTGCCCAGCCACGTACACCTCGCCGGCGGTCGGCACGTCGAGGCCGCCGAGCAGATGCAGCAGCGTGCTCTTGCCGGCGCCGGACGCGCCGACGATGGCCACGGTCTCGCCCGGCGCCACGCTCAGGTCCAGCCCGTCGAACACCGGCGTGCGCATCTTGCCCTCGGCATAGGTCTTGCCCAGGCCTTCGGCGCGAATCACTGCGTCTGCTTGCGGTGGCGTGTGCACTGCCGATTCCCGATTCCCGATTCCCGATTCGCGGCCGTCATTCATAACGCAGCGCCTCCGCCGGTTGCGTGCGCGCGGCGCGCCAGGCCGGATACAGCGTGGCCAGGAAGCTCATCAGCAGCGCGACGAGGGTGATCACCACCACGTCGCGCGGCTGCATGTCGGTGGGCAGGCCGGTGATGTAGTACACGTCCTCGGGCAGCAGCTTGATGTGGAACAACGCCTCGATGCCGGCCAGGATCCGCTCCAGGTTCAAGGTCAGCAGGATGCCGCCGATCACCCCGGCCACGGTGCCGATCACGCCGATCAGCGTGCCCTGCACCATGAACACCTGCATCACCCCGCCCGGGCTCAGCCCCAACGTGCGCAGGATGGCGATGTCGGCCTGCTTGTCGGTGACCAGCATCACCTGCGAGGACACCAGGTTGAACGCGCCCATCGCGATGATCAGCGACAGCAGGATGCCCATCACCGTCTTTTCCATCTTCAGCGACTGGTACAGGTTGGCGTTCTCGCGGGTCCAGTCGCTGACCATGTACGGGCCGTGCAGGTTCAGCGCCAGGTCGCGGGCCACGTTCCAGGCCAGGTCCATGTCGTACAGCTTCAGGCGTACGCCGGTGACGCCGTCGCCGATGCGCAGCACGCGCTGCATGTCCGCCATGCTGGTCACCGCCAGGCCGCGATCGATCTCGTTGTAGCCGGCCTCGAAGATGCCGCTGACGGTGAAGCGCTTGTAGCGCGGCACCATGCCCATCGGGCTGGCCTGCGGTTCGCCGAGCATCACCACCACCTTGTCGCCCACGCCCACGCCCAGCCACAGCGCCAGTTCCTGGCCGAGCAGGATGTTGTAGGAACCGGGGGTGAGGCTATCGATCGAGCCCTGCTTCATCTTCTGCGCCAGCACCGAGACCTTGGACTCTTCGCTGGGCAGGATGCCGCGCACGATCGCCGGCTGGTTGCGCTGCCCGGTGAGCAGCGCTTCTTCCTCGACATACGGCGCGGCGCCGGCCACACGCGGATCGCGGGTGGCCACGTCCACCGCGTGCTGCCAGTTCTCCATCGGCGCGCCCTGCGCGCTGACGGTGGCATGCGCGGCCATCTGCAGCAGGCGGTCGCGGATCTCCTTCTGGAAGCCGCTCATCACCGCCAGCGTGGTGATCAGCACGGTCACGCCCAGGGCGATGCCCAGGATCGAGGCCATCGAGATGAAGGAGATGAAGTTGTTGCGGCGCTTGGCGCGCAGGTAGCGCAGGCCGATGGCCACGGGTAAGGGTTTGAACATGCGCAGCCACCATCCTAAGGAGCGCTATGGTGCCACCTGCGGCGGCGCAGACGAAGCGGCACGGGCCTGAGCGGCCAGACGCAGTTCACGTCGTGCCGGCGGCGGCAGCGTGTCC
>NZ_CAPJ01000037.1 GCF_000331775.1 Xanthomonas translucens pv. translucens DSM 18974 | reverse complement strand
GAGCGACGGCAAGCAGGATCGCTCGGTGCTGGAAGACCCAGCGGCGCAGCAACTGGCGCAGCACTATGCGCCGATGATCGAGAAATACCGCGGCGACGTGGCGTCGATTCGCACCGGGGTGACACTAGGCGCACGCAGCTGGCAGGGTTTGATCCTCGATGGTGTCGATGAATTGCGCGGTCCCCTCCCGCCCGGCACGGGGCGAAACATCATTGGCGTACCCAACTGGCCCGAGCATATGCAGCAGTTGAACGACACAAAACAGCACGGCACCGCGCCGCAGGGCTGGCAGACCCCGCTGAATGTACCCGAGGGCATGGCGGCGCAGCCCAAGGCGCATGTCTCGCTGAACGAGGACCCCGGCGCCTTCCTGGATCGAATGCTGGCCGCCGCGCAGAGCGGCGACCGGGGCCAGTTCCGGCAGATGACGAAGGAACTGGCCAATGCCGAGCCTGGTCGTGCGCTGCGCGCTGAAGCGATCGAAACGGTGAACCAGCAGGAGCACCAGGCGGCGCAGCAAACACTGCAGACTCAACGGCAACAGGTTGAAAGGCAGCAGCAGGAAACGCCGCGTATCGGTGCGCGCAGTCTCTGATCGTCCATACGTCCTGTTCTAGGAATCATGATGAACCAGTCCGACACGCTGGCGCTGGCGAGCAAGGCCGCTGCGCTGATGGAACAGTTCGAGCGCAGCTGCGCTGACCTCAATCGACAACAACAGCGACTAGTACAGCACCTCGAACAAGTCACGCAATCATTGCCGGGCGTGACCGTGCGTTCGGTGCAGGAGACGTTGCAGCGTGTTCCGGATGCTTTGATTCGGCAGGTGCAGAATGGCCTTGACGAGTCCGTTGCCGGCTTTGAAAAGCGGCTGCAGCACGCGGGTAGTTTGATCAGCGAGGGCGCGCAGTCGTTGGCCACCCAACTCAAGCACGTCGAGCGCATGCAACGCCTGCTGCTGTGGAAGAGCGCCGCCGTCACGCTTGGGAGCTTGCTGCTGTTGCTCGCTGGCGGCGGCTGGCTACTGATGCAGTACCGCCAGGACATCCGCGACAACCAACTACGCGCCGAGCTTTTGCGTGCTTACAACGCAGCCGACGTGACGCTGTGCGAGAGTCGTCTATGCGCCAATATCGAGGCGCAGGGACCGGCCTACGGTGATCGTCGCCAGTACCGGCTGGTGCGCTCGCGATGACACCAGTACATAAAAGAGCCCCATCGCTGAGCCCCGACACGTGCCGCTATCGAGCCGCCGCCTATTTGAGGTGGTCGCCTCGTAACCAATGACGGTACCGGGGCAATTGTCTACCGCCCGTGTCGGAGTGGCTTCTATAGTTACTCTGTATCCGTACCAGGGAAGGGCACATGGCTGCAAAGGATTTCGCAAGGGGATGTCTGCTCAGTATCGTTTACTGCGCTGTGTTTCTTCTGCTTCGACGCTGGTCCGTCGATCAGTGGTATCTACCCGCAGGGCTCAGGCTGGTGACGTTGCTGCTGATGCCATGGCGCCAATGGCCTTACCTGCTGATCGGTGACATCGCCGCCGTCTTGATGCTCCGCGTGCCGATGGTGGAAGTGCGTGGCTACAACATAGCATGGGCATACGTCAGCGCATTTTTCTACATGCCTATCGTGTCGTTGCTGCCGCTGATCGCCCGCAGCCACATTCCCAATCTAACCCACAAGAACCATTGGCTCCTCGCGCTCGCGTTGATGATGGCAATCTGGGGATCGTGCTGCAGTCTGGCCTTCAACGCCGTCCTCGGCGGGCCTCAAGGGTCGGCGGTGTTGCAAACGCTGGTGAAGTACACCCTGGGCGATTTTCTCGGCATGTTGATGCTGCTTCTGCCGGCACTGCTCTGGCAACGTCGACCAAGGAGCGAAAAAGAAGCGGCAGCGCTTCTACGTCACGCAGTCTGGGCGCTTGCCGCGGTCGGAACGCTGTTCGTGGCGATCGCCTTGTCCACCGACGTGCTGCTCAAGCAATTGCTCATGCTCGCGCTGATCGCACCCGCTATCGGGTTGACGCTGCGTCACGGCTGGCGGGGTGCGGCGCTCGGTATCGTGGTGGTGAACGTGGCTGTGGCGCTATCGCTGCCCAAGGTGAGCATCGACGGGTACTTCAGTGCCGATGTCTTCAATGTCCAGTTGCTGCTCAGCGCCGTCGCGATAGGTCTGGTGGCTTTCGGTACGCAACTTTCGGCGGCGTATGCGAACGCCCGCAGTTTCAGCCAATCCAGGGATCAGGCGCTACAGATGGCCCATTCCGGCTACCTCTCCTCCGAACGTGCAATGCGCAACCGCGTTGCCGAGTACACGGACATAAATGTCCAGCTCAACAGGTTGCGCCGAAACGCGATAACGTATCTGCGCACACGCGGCCACTATGCTGCGGCGATGGAGATGACCCGCAACGGGTTGATCCAGGCACGGTTGCTGGATAACTATGTCGATGTACTCTATCCGTTGGCGATCGAGACGCACGGTCTCTACCACGTGCTGGCTTCGGTATCCCTCGCAAACAAGTGCGACACGGAGTTTCGCTGCCGCTTGCTTGGGGATCCAAGAAGAATGTCGGTCGGCCTGCAGCTTGCCGCGTACCGCTGTCTGCTCAACGCGGTAGAGTTTTTGCCGCTAGCACGGCGGCATCTGGTCAAAGCACGGGTCTGGCAGTCGCGCGGACGGCTGGGCGTCGCCGTCCAACTCATCGCCGACGCATCGGTGCTCGATGCGGTCCCGCGCGGCGACGAGACGCTGGAGGGTGAGTTTTTGGACAGGCTTACAACGCATGGCGGCACCTGTCGTCGCCGCCATGCGTTGAGCCTGAGCTTCCTTGTCTCAGAACCCGTTCAAGATCGCATCAGTTCTCGGATGTCGTGATTACCCAGGAGTTGCCCTGCGCTGCCTGCAAGACTCTGATGGCGATCGGACCCGATCGATAGATCAAAGTGCCCGAGTTGTCATTGGCGCTGGAGGCGATCGTGACGCGGTTCACGTCCGTACCCATGGGCATGACCCACGTCGTTTCGTTGATGTGACCTAAGGCTGCGCGCACAACGCCCTTGGTATCGTTGACCTGCAGATACTCCACGCCATCGCGCCGAAACGCATAGACCCGCCATGATGGATCGACCGCAAGATTGGTCGCCGGCGGCATGCTTTGACCCAAGCCAGTGGTCGCAGCAATGGTATGCCCATCGCCTGGGCAACACGCCTGCGCCAACGCGCTGGTTGAAAGTGCCAAGCCGGCCATGAATCCGGCCACGATCACCACGGTCTTCACTTTCTGATTCATCACTCGTCCTCGCCCCGTCAGGGGAATACGCCTGCTTGCCAGGCCTCCCTACGGTACGCGCTTCAGAAGCGAACTAGCATGTTCGACGCGCCTTACCGGCTCAAAAGTGCGTAGACGATTTTTCGTTCAGTGAACGCCTGTGGACCTCTGTTTATGCGAACAAGGTATGGTGTGGCTTTAACCGAGGCACAGACGCCCTCATAATGATTTACGAAATGGTTCCATCCACATCCTCCTACTACCTAATCAATAGTACAGATGCACTATGGAAATATGAGATATGGACTTACTATAGTTTCAGCGCGGATAAAATAGTCGTTTAGCTAGACATAATCCAACTGTAAGTCAAGCCACTCAAAGGCAGGAGTGGCTATAAGATGCATGTCAATACGTTCATTCTTGGAGAATAAATTCTTTCCGCAAACGAATCAGGCAAAGCAATAAACAAGTAGCACCAAAATCTTCTTCGACACCGATCTTGACGAGGCTTGGCAGTCAGATCGCACATAAATTCTAAATAATAATTAGCAAGCAATTAATGGAACTTCGACACCTTCGCTGCTTCGTTGTATTGGCTGAGGAGTTGCACTTTACAAGGGCCGCAGACCGTCTCCATATTGAGCAGCCACCGCTTTCCAGAACTATCAAGGAACTTGAGGATGAATTGGGCGCAGTGCTTTTTGATCGGGATCGTAGAGGTACCCGACTGACTGCGGCCGGAACTGCGTTCTTGCATGACACTAGAAGGCTATTCACCGTCCTGAAGCAGGCACGAGAAAATACCAAGGCCATTGCAGCCGGTTCAAGAGGTAATCTGCGCATCGCAATTTCCGATGGCGCAGTTGACCGGCGACTTTCCACATTCTTGGCCCATTGCCGTGAAAAAGAACCGGAGATTGAAATAAGGCTGTCCGAAGTTCCTTTGGCCGAGCAGTTGCGCGGCCTACGGTCAGGCGACTTCACCGCAGGTTTGGCATACACGGCCGAGATTGATGATGACTTTGTTGCCGAACCACTTTGGCAAGACTCGCTAGTGATTGCGGTACCTGCTCGGCATGAGTTGTTAGTCCATAAGGAGGTCCCACTTCATGAGCTTGGGAACCACCCACTTGTCTTATGTGACCCGCAGCTTTGCGAGGGCTATTACCGTGAACTAAGGCGCTTCCTTCGGCCTTTGAAGCGCGAGCCCAATGTCGTTGAATATACGTCTTCATTGGATATGATGTTCACTCTCGTCGGCGCGGGCTTCGGCCTCGGCTTCACCACGGAAACTAGGGCCGCATCCTGCTGCCAACGGCCTGATGTGGTAATCCGTCCCTTGGCGGCGGAGTCGGCAGTGATCACTACCTATCTGCTTCGCCCCGACAGTGGCACCCTGTCGGCTCCGTTGGAGCGATTTATCTCTCGCCTAAGCACCCATATTTGCAATTAGCGAGCTTCCCAAAAACGATCAACCCAAAAAATTTAGCGTCAGGGGAAACCGACGTACCTGCTGAGTAGCTTGAGCCCAGAGCACAACAGGGCGCCAAGTCTGGAGACGACCCCGACCCGAAACCTGGTGACAATGGGCAGCCCCGCTCTGGTCATCAGGCCGCAGCGTTGGCATTCAAGCGCTTTCTAATACAGCCGCACCATTCATCCGGCGAATGCTCTGCCGCGTGCCCCCGGGGATAGCTTGCGGTGAGACGGTATCGGAGGCATCTGGATGATGTCGGCCGCCCATAATGGTCCGAACGACCGCGACAACATTGGTCGGCGTGACTACATCGATCGCTGCGCAATTACCAAGATCCGGGTGCGGCCGAGTCAGCATTCGGTACAGGTCCCATGAGTCAGCTCCTTGGCACTGATTCATAAGTACCTGGGCCAGCTTGTGCTTGAGTGGCACAAGTTGCCAATCGGGAACACGCTGCCCCCGATTACCCAGGCTGATGGACAGCAGCTTGCCTGCCTTCAGCTCGCGGTTGATCTGGTCCTTGGACTTACCGGCGAGCTTGCCGAACAGCGGCACCGGCAGGCAGCTAGGCGACTCGTACATGGCCAGCATTTCCTCGCGCTCGCGCTGGATTGCGGATGCTTCCGGTTTCGGCGTCCGAATGGGGGGCGGAGGCACCTGCGAAAGCCGCTGGAAGGTGGTTCCCTTAGTGCTTGGTGCCACAGCGATCGGCGTGGACAACACGTCGCCTTTAGCGGAAGCAGCGGCAATGGCCGCCGGCTCTTCCGCCATCGCAGGCGTCCCTTCAATATGGATGGTGAGATGTGCACTGGCATCTTCCACATGGCCCTGTTCAAGCAGATCGAGACGGTCAGCCCAATCCTGCATCATCCGGCGGCGCGGCTCGACATACATGGCGTGGTTGTAGGCCAAACTCACCTTGTTCGGATCGGAGTGCGAAAGCTGCGCGTCCACCCAAATCTTGGGATAACCGATCTCGTTGAGCGCCGTCGATATTGTTCCCCGGATGCCGTGGCCGGTCAGTTGATTCTCGTAGCCCATTCGTTTCAAGGCAGCGTTGAGGGTGTTCTCACTGATGCGCTTCTTGAGTTCGCTGCGGTGTGCCAGCAAATGCTTTTGGGCAGGCCGCATTACACGCAGGAGGTAGCGCACGATCTCGATGGCCTGGACAGAAAGGGGCACGATGTAAGGCGGTATGTCCTGCGGACGCCTACCCGCCTTGCGCATCTCGTCCTGAAGCTGCTTGACGATCTGCGGCGGAATAATCCAAAGACCGCGGTCGAGGTCGAATTGATCCGGGGTGGCTAGCCGCAGTTCGCCGGTACGAACCCCGGTCAGGAACAGCAACCGAATGCCGAGCTGCGTTTGCCAGCCACGCGGATTGTAGAGCCTGAGCTTCTGGAGGAAGTCGGGCAGTTCGGACAGATGCAGATAGGGATTGTGGTTTACCGGTGGCTTGGGCTCGGCTACCACATCGAGGTCGGTGGCCGGATTGGCCTCCATGCCCTCGACAATGACCAGGGCGTAGCGGAACAACTGGCCCAGCCAGGTGCGGACCTTCTCGGCAGTGGTGAAAGCCTTGCGCCGCTCGATCCGCGCCAGGACGCCCAGGAGTTGAGGCCGGCGAATGTCGTAGATCGACATCTTCTCAAGGCTGGGCAGCACGTCCTTGCGGAAGACTCGCTGGATCTGCGACAGCGTGCTGTTTCTGCCTTCCTTGAGTTCCTTCGCACGATGCTCGACCCAAGCATCGAAGACGGCCTTGAACGTGTAGTCCGAGGCCAGCTTGATAGCGTGTCGCTTCTGTTTGCGTTCTGTATGGGGATTGATGCCCTTCGCCACTAGCGCCCGGGCTTCATCACGCAAGGCGCGTGCTTCGCGCAGTCCGATCTCGGGGTAGCTGCCCAAGGAGATGCGCTTTTGCTTGCCGAGCCAGTAGTAGCGCAGATGCCACGACTTTCCACCGACGGGGGTGACCACCAGGCTAAGGCCGTCGGTGTCGGGGATACTGTAGGTTTTCTGTGCGGCCTTGGCTTGCCGCACAGTCAGATCAGAGAGTGCCATCATCAAACTCCTAAGTCGTGAGACTTAGGCTCAATGCTGCTGGTCAGCCCGATCCAACCCTAGCAACAACCCGGAACCGGTACCACCCTCATTCTTTGGCCTCAATTTTGGCCTCAAAAACGCTGGCTGTCGGTGGATTTCCGTGGCTTTTACTGGAACGAAAAAAGAAGCCGAAGCTTCTCTTTTCAACGACCTACAGATGCCAGTGGAAGTCTGTAGATCAAAATTTGGAGCGGGAAACGAGACTCGAACTCGCGACCTCAACCTTGGCAAGGTTGCGCTCTACCAACTGAGCTATTCCCGCTTGAGGCCGCGAATTTTACCGGGAACCTGCAGGCTGTCAACCATTGCCTTCGATTTTCTTCGCATTCTTGTCCGCCACCGCGGCGCGCTCGTCGGCGCGCAGGCTCGGCCAGGCCGCATGCAGGTACTGGATGCCGGACAGCAGGGTCAGGATCGAGGCGATCGCCAGCGTCCAGTCGCCGATGTGGAAGATGAACAGGCCCATCCACACGCTCTCCGGCGGCGAGCCGTCGGGCATCACCGAATACAGCAGGCACAGCAGCGCCACCATCTGCGCGGTGGTCTTGACCTTGCCGATCATCGCCACCCGTACCTTGGCGCGCTGGCCGATTTCGGCCATCCATTCGCGCAGCGCCGACACCGCGATCTCGCGGCCGACGATCACCGCTGCCCAGAACGCCATCCACGGCGTCGGGTGGCCCTGCACGATCAGGAACAGCGCCACCGCCACCATCAGCTTGTCGGCCACCGGATCCAGGAACGCGCCGAACGCGGAATACTGGTGGTAGCGCCGCGCCACCCAGCCGTCCAGCCAGTCGGTGAACGCGGCCAGGCCGAAGATCGCCGCCGAAGCGAAGTTCGTCCACGTGTAGGGAAGGTAGAACACCAGCACCAGCACCGGAATCATCACGATGCGCAGCAGCGTCAGCCAGGTGGGGATGGTCAACTTCATTGCGCTGCTCTACTCGCCTGCCGGATCGGGCACCGGCAGCCCGTGCAGGTTAGCGTAGATTCGTGCGGCGAGCGCGTCGTTGATGCCTTCCACGCGCGCGATCTCCGCTTCGCCGGCGGCCTTGAGTCCGGCCAGTCCGCCGAAATGCTTCAACAGGCTGGCGCGGCGGCGCGGACCGATGCCGGGGATGTCCTCCAGCTTGCTGGTCATGCGCGCTTTCTGGCGCCGCCCGCGGTGGCCGGTGATCGCGAAACGGTGCGCCTCGTCACGCACCTGCTGAATGAACTGCAATGCCGGCGAGGCCGCGCCGGGGCGCAGCTCGCGCCCGTCCGGCATCACCAGCGTCTCGTGGCCGGCGCGGCGTTCGGCGCCCTTGGCCACGCCGATCACCAGGATGCCGTCCACCCCCAGGTCGGCGAGCGCGGCATTGGCCTGCGCGAGCTGGCCGGCGCCGCCGTCGATCAGCAGCACGTCGGGCAGCACCGCATCGGCCTTGCCCTCGCCCTCTGCCGCGCGGCGGAAACGGCGTTCGATCGCCTGGCGCATCGCCGCGTAGTCGTCGCCCGGCTCGATGCCGCTGATGTTGTAGCGCCGGTACTGGCTGCGCACCGGGCCGCTGGCGTCGAACACCACGCACGAGGCCACGGTGGCCTCGCCCATGGTGTGGCTGATGTCGAAACACTCCGCGCGCCGGACCGGCTCGGCCAGCCCCAGCATCTCGCGCAAGGCCTCGCTGCGCGCGTGCTGCGCGTTGCGGCTGGTCAGCTCGGTGACCAGCGTGGCCTGCGCGTTGCGGCTGGCCAGGTCCAAGTAGCCGGCGCGCTCGCCGCGCACGTTCCAGCGCAATTGCACCTTGCGCTCGGCAGCCGAACCCAGCGCCGCTTCGATCAGTTCGGCGTCGGCAATTTCGCGATCCAGCAGGATCTCGCGCGGCGGCGCGTGCTCGGCGTAGTACTGCGACACGAACGCGCTCAGCACCTCGGCCGCGCTGTCCTCGCCGTTGGTCTTGGGGAAGAACGCGCGGGTGCCGAGATTGCGCCCGTCGCGGAACGCCAGCAGCAGCACGCAGGCATTGGCGCCCTGGGTGGCGCAGGCGAGCACGTCCAGGTCGGCGGCGCGGCCGTCCACGTACTGGCGGCTCTGCATACTGCGCAGCGAGCCGAGCAGGTCGCGCAGGCGCGCGGCGCGTTCGAACTCCAGCTGTTCGCTGGCGGCCTGCATCGCCTGCACCAGTTCCTCGCCGAGCTGGTCGCTGCGCCCGTCCAGAAACATCGTCGCGCGGCGCACCGACTCGGCGTACTCGTCGGCCGGCACCAACGCCACACACGGCGCGCTGCAGCGGCCGATCTGGTACTGCAGGCACGGCCGCGAGCGGTTGCGGAACACGCTGTCCTCGCAGCTGCGCAGCTTGAACAGCTTGTGCATCAGGTTCAGCGTCTCGCGCACCGCGGTGACGCCGGGATACGGGCCGAAGTAGCGCCCGAGCACCGCGCGCGGGCCGCGGTGCAGCGCGATCCGCGGCCACTCCTCGCGGGTCAGCAGCACGTAGGGATAGCTCTTGTCGTCGCGCAGCGACACGTTGTAGCGCGGCGCCAGCGACTTGATCAGCTGGTTTTCCAGCAGCAGCGCCTCGCCTTCGCTGCGGGTCACGGTCACGTCCATGCGCGCGACCTGGGCCAGCATCGCCATGGTCCGCGCGTTCTTCGGCGAGGCGCTGAAATAGCTGGCCACTCGCTTGCGCAGCGCGCCTGCCTTGCCGACGTAGAGCAAGGTGTCGTCGGCCGCGTACATGCGGTACACGCCGGGCGCGGTACTGAGGTTGGCGGCGAAGGCCTTGCCGTCGAACGGGGGCAGCGCAGATGCGGTCATTCGCTGATCGGCACGTCGCTCAGTTCGCCACTGGCGATGTCGTAGCGCAACACGGCGTGGGCATCGGTTTCGGCGATCCACACCGTGCCGGCGCTCACCGCCAGCCCGGCAGGGCCGTGCAGGCGACGCGGCAAGGGCGTGGTCGACAGGTCGCCGCCGCCCAGGCGCAGGCTACGCAGGCTGCCGTTGCCGCTGTCGGCGATCCATAGCAGCGGCGCGTCCGGACTCAGCGCGATCGCCTGCGGGAACTGCAATCGCGCGCGGCTGCGCGGGCCGTCCTCGTTGCCGAAGTCCCACGGGCCCTGACCGCCGAGCAGGGTCTGCACCAGGTCGCCGCGCAGCTGCAGCGAGCGCACCGCCGAGCCCAGCGCATCGCACACGTACAGCGCCTGCTGAACCGCGGCCACGCTGCACGGCTGCGCGAACGCCGCCAGGTGGCCGCTGCCGTCGCGCAGTTCCAGCGCGCCGGCGCCGGCACGCCAGCGCAGGCTGCGGTTGCCGAGTTCGTAGCTCCAGATGCGGTTGTCGCCGGCCATCGCGATATGCACCTGGTTGTCGGCCACCACCACGTCCTGCGGGTGGTTCAGCGGCGCCTGCTGCGGGTGCTGCACCGGGCCTTCGACCGGCTCGCCGGCACGGCCGTTGCCGCACAGCGTATCGACGTGACCGCTGAGCAGGTTGATCCGGCGCAGCGCGTGGTTGCCGGTGTCGGCGACGTACAGCACGCCGCGCTCCAGCGCCAGTCCGCGCGGCCGGTGGAACGCCGCCTCGCCGATGCCGCCGTCGATGAAATCGGCGGTGCCCAGCCCGAACTGGCGCAGCATGCGGCCGCCGCTGGTGCATTCGACAATGCGGTGGTGGCCGCTGTCGGCGATGTACAGGCGATCGTCGGCGAGCGCCAGGCCGAACGGGAAGCGCAGGCTCAGGCGCGGCTCGGGCTGGGTCTCGCGCGCATCGCGCAGTTCCTCGTCCAGCGGCAGCGATTGCCCGGCGCACAGCGCGTTGAGCGCCTTTTCCAGATCCGCGCCGCCGATCCCGACCAGGCGCTCGCGTTCGTAGCCGCCGGCATCGAGCAGCACCAGGGTCGGCCACGCCTGCACGGCGAAACGCTGCCAGGCGGCCCAGTCGGCGTCGAGCAGGATCGGCGCCGACACGCCCTGGCTGCGCAGCAGTTTCAGCGCGCGCTGCGGTTCGCGCTCGCTGTCGAAACGCGGCACCTGCACCACGATCAACTGCAAACGCCCCGGATTGCGCGCCTGCCACTGCGCCAGTTCGCCCAGGCGCTGCGCGCACCATACCGAGGCGGCGTTGACGAAGGCCAGCACCAGCGCGCGCCCCTGCTGCTCGCGCAACGTGGTCGGCGCGGCATTGAGCCAGATGCCGGGCTGCGGCAGTTCCAGGGCGGCGATCGCGTTCATCGGCCGATTATGCCGGAGCCGCCGTCGGCGGACAGGCGAGCCACGCTACCGGCGGCGGCATCGTCTACAAGGCGCCAGACATCCTCGAAATGGTCGCTACCGCCGGTGTACGGATCTGGGATCTCGCGGCGCCCATCCAGGCCCGCCCACGGCAGCCACAGCGCCACCCGTTGCAGCGCGACGGCCGGAGCGCGCCGGCGCACGTCGCGCAGGTTGCTCGCGTCGGCGCACAGGATCCAGTCAAAGTCGGCGAAGTCGGCGGCCTGCAGCTGGCGCGCGCGCAGCCAGGCGATGTCCACGCCATGGCCGCGGGCGCAGGCGATGGCGCGCCGGTCCGGCGCCTCGCCGCTGTGCCAGTCGCCGGTCCCGGCCGAATCCACCTGCACCTGGCCGGCCAGCGGCGAGCGCTCGAGATGGTGGCGCAGCGCGCCTTCGGCCATCGGCGAGCGGCAGATGTTGCCCAGGCACACCAGCAGCAGTTTCATGCCAGGGCCTGCAGATGCGCCTCGGCGCGGGCCAGGTCCTCGGGCGTGTCCACCCCGGGCGGGAACGGCTCGGGCGACAGCGCCACCGCGATGCGGAAGCCGGCTTCCAGCACCCGCAGCTGCTCCAGCGCCTCCAGCTGTTCCAGGCCGCCCGGCGGCATCGCCGCGAAACGGCGCAGAAACCCGGCGCGGTAGGCGTAGATGCCGATATGGCGCAGCCACGGGCCCGGCGGCAGCCGTTCGCGTGAGGCGGCGAACGCGTCGCGGTGCCAGGGGATCGGCGCGCGGCTGAAATACAGCGCATCGCCCTGCGCGTTGCGCACCAGCTTGACCACGTTCGGATCGAACAGGCTCTCGGCAGATTCCACCGGAGTGCCCAGCGTCGCCATCTCCGCGCCGCTGGCGGCCAACGCCTTCGCCACCGCGACGATCCCGGCGGCCGGCGCGAACGGTTCGTCGCCCTGCAGATTGACCACCAGGGCCGCATCGTCCCAGCCGGCGAGGTCGGCGCATTCGGCCAGGCGATCGGTGCCGGAGGCGTGCGCCGCCGAGGTCAGCGCCACGTGCACGCCGTCCAGATCGGCCACCGCCGCAGCGATGCGCGGATCGTCCGCGGCCACCCACACCTGCTGCGCGCCGGCGCCGAGCGCACGGCGCGCCACATGCCGCACCAGCGGTTCGCCGCCTAGCAGGCGCAGCGGCTTGCCGGGCAGGCGCGAGGCGGCGTAGCGCGCCGGAATGGCGACCACGAACGGCGGCGGCATGGCGTGTGCGGCACTCATGCGCGGCGCGCGTCGGCGGCGGCGGCGGCTGAATGCTGTAATGCGCGAAATCCAAACATGGATGGTCTTCTCCGTTGTCGATGGGGGCAACGCGTCTTCGAAGGCTCGGCGGCGGCAGCCGGTTCGCTGCAGCCGGTTCGCTGCAGCCAGGCACGCCAGCCGCCGCCGAGCGCGTGGCGCTCGCCCTTGCTGCCATTCTATAGACCCTGTCGATCGCGCTCTGCACCTGCTCGGCTTGGGCGAAAGCGTCTGCAGCGTCGGCGACGGCGACGGCTGGTCCGCGATGGCAGCACAAACGCGCACAACGCCTTCGCGTGGCCGGGCGACGGCATTTCGACCCGGCATTGCAGCCAGCGCGGGACCTTGTGGGAGCGACTTCTGTCGCGACGGGCGTTACCGATAAAACCTGTCGCGACTGAAGTCGCTCCATGATTCGCCTGCCGTGGTGCGTTACTGCAAACGTCGCGGATGCGCTGTTTGCGCCCCCCTATTCGATGGCGTCGCCGCTGCGCCCGCGCAGCTTGTCCAGCCGGTCGAGCAGGCCGATCCAGAACGCAGCCGGCAACTCGGCCACCAGCGGCACGCTGAAGCACCAGTCGTTGACCAACTGCGCGCACTTGACCGCGTCCTTCTCGGTCATCAGCACCGGCAGTTCGCTGCCGAACGACAGGTCGGCGGCGCGGTAGCGGTGATGGTCGGGAAACGCGTGCGGCACCACGCCGATGCCATGCGCGCGTAGCATGTCGAAGAAGCGCTGCGGATGGGAGATGCCGGCGACGGCATGCACGCGCTGCCCGGCGAAGCTGCGCAGCGCGCGCGCGCGGCCGCCCTGCAGCGGTTGCGCGCTGTCGATGCGCAGGCGCATCGCCCACTCGCCGAAACCAGCCTGGACTTCGCCGACATCGCTGGCCTGGCCCAGGTTGATGACCCGGAAATCGCATTCGCGGCCGCGCGCCACCGGCTCGCGCAGCGGCCCGGCCGGCAGCAGACGGCCGTTGCCGTAGCGGCGATGGCCGTCGACCACTTCGATCTCGATGTCGCGCTGCAGGCGGTAGTGCTGCAGGCCATCGTCGCAGACCACGATGTCGCAGCCGGCCTGCAGCAGCGCGCGCGCGGCGGCGACGCGGTCGCGGTCCACCCGCACCGGCGCGCCGGTCTTGTGCGCGATCAGCACCGGCTCGTCGCCACCGAGTTCGGGCGTGGTGCCGGACTCGATCCAGCGCGCGACCTGGTCCTGGCTGCGGCCGTAGCCGCGGGTGGCCACGCCCGGTTTCCAGCCGGCGTCCTGCAGCTTGCGCACCAGGGCGATGGTCAGCGGAGTCTTGCCGGTGCCGCCGGCGGTGAGGTTGCCGACCACCACCACCGGCACCGCGATGCTGTGGCGCTTGCGCCAGCCGCGCCGGTACAGCGCGCGGCGTAGGCCGATCGCCGCCGCGTACAGCGGCGTGAGTAGCTGCGCGTACAGCGGCGGCGTACCCTGGCCATACCAGTAACCAGGCGTGTGTGGCCCGCGATCGCTCATCACGGCTGCCTTTCGCGGAACTGCATGCTGTGCAGGTGGGCGTACAGGCCGCCCTGGGCGAGCAGCGCGTGATGGGTGCCGCGCTCGACGATGCGGCCGTGGTCCATCACCAGCACCTGATCGGCATGTTCGATGGTGGACAGGCGGTGCGCGATGACCAGCGTGGTGCGCTCGGGCATCAGCCGGTGCAGCGCGTCCTGCACCAGCCGCTCGGATTCGTTGTCCAGCGCGGCGGTGGCTTCGTCCAGGATCAGGATCGGCGCGTCGCGCAGGATCGCGCGGGCGATCGCCAGGCGCTGGCGCTGGCCGCCGGACAACAGCGCGCCGTTCTCGCCGACCGGGGTGCGCAGCTGCAGCGGCAGACGTTCGATGAATTCCCAGGCGTTGGCCGCCTCGGCTGCGGCGCGGATCTGCGCGTCGCTGGCCTGCGTGCCGTAGGCGATGTTGGCGGCGATGGTGTCGTCGAACAGCATCACCCGCTGCCCGACCAGTGCGATCTGCCGGCGCAGGTCGTGCAGGCGGTAGTCGTGCAGCGGCACCCCATCCAGGATGATGCTGCCGCCGCTGGGTTCGTAGAAGCGCGGCACCAGCCGTACCAGGCTGGTCTTGCCGCTGCCGGAACGGCCGACGATGGCGGTGACCGTGCCTGGCTTGGCCGTGAAGCTGATGTCGTCCAGTGCCAGGCCGCCGTCCTGGCTGTAGCGCAACATCACCTTGTCGAACGCCAGTTCGCCGCGCACGCGCTGCACCGACACGTTGCCGGTGTCGCGCTCTTCGGGCGTATCCAGGATCGAGAACAGCCGCTCGGCGGCGGCCACGCCGCGCGAGATCGAGGTCTGCACGCTGGTCAGCCGGCGCAGCGACGGGATGATCGCCATCATCGAGGTCATCAGCGCCATGAACTGGCCGGCATTGAGGCGCCCGGCCAGCGCCTCGCGGGTGGCGACCCAGACGATCGCCGCCAGCGCCACCGCGGCCAGGAACTGGACCATGCTCGAGGCCAGCGCGCGGGTGGTCTCGACCTTCATGTTCAGGCCCAGCATGCGGTTGGCCAGCGCCGCGTAGTAGCTGATTTCCAGCGCCTGGGTGCCGTGCACCTTCACTTCCTGCTGCGCCCCCAGCGACTGCTCGGCGCGCTGCGCCATCGAGCCCATGCCGTCCTGGATGCCGCGGCTGATCTTGCGGTAGCGCTTGCCGACGTAGGACACGATGACCCCGATCAGCGGCGCCACCACCAGCAGCGCAAAGGTGACCTTGACGCTCATCTGCAGCATCACGATCAGCATGCCGATGATGGTCAGGGTATCGGCCACCAGCGTCTTCAGCGCATCGGAGGCGGCCTGGGTGACCTGTTCGGTATCGAAGTTCAGCCGGCTGACCATCACCGGCGTGGCCTCGACGTCGAAGTGCGAGGACGGCAGGTGCAGGTACTTGGCCAGCACCTGCTCGCGCAGGTCGCGCACCACGCTGCGGCCTGTGCGCGCCATGCAGTAGTCGCCGACGAAGGTGGCGACGCTGCGCATCAGGAACAGGCCCAGGATCGCCAGCGGCAGCAGCACCGCCATGCGCGCCTCGGGATTGACGAAACCGCGGTTGACCAGCGGATCCATCAGCCGGGTGAAGAAATAGCCGGCGGTGGCCTCGATCACCATCGCCACCACCGCCGTGGTCAGCATCGCCCAATAGGCGTGGGTATAGCCGAGCAGCCGACGGTAGATCGGCCAGACCGGTGCCGACTTCGCGCTCACTGCTTGACTTCCGGCGCGGTGGCGATAGCGATGCGGCGGAAGCCGAGCTGGCCCAGCGCGTCCTGCGCGGTGACCACGGCCTGGTAGGGCGTGCGCGCATCGGCACGCAGCAGCACCGGCTGCGCGCGGTCGTCGCCGGCGACCTGGGCGATGCTGCGCTTGACCGACTCCACGTCGGTGCGCAGCACTTCCTGGTCGTTGATGAAGTAATGCCCGTCGGCGTTGACCAGCACGCTCAGCGCGCGCGGCGGCGGCGGGTTGTGCTGGTCGCTGGCGTTGGGCAGTTGCAGCTGCAGCGTGGAACGGGCGTCGAAGGTGGTGGTCACTACGAAGAAGATGATCAGAACAAGGATGACGTCGATCAGGGGCACCAGGTCGATCTGCGGCTCGTCCTGGCCGCGATCGTCACGAATCCGCACCGGTCAGCCCTTGGCCGGCGCAGCGGCACCGCCGCGCGAAGCCGGGCGTGCCGCGGCCGGGGTCGGCGCGCCGTCGCGGCCATGGCCGTCGAGGACATCGCTCAAGGCGGTGGCTTCGCGCTCCATCTCGATGATGTAGCCAGCGATGCGGCCCTTGAAATAGCGATGGAAGACCAGTGCCGGCACCGCGATGATCATGCCGGTGGCGGTGCACACCAGCGCCTTGCCGATGCCGCCGGCGAGTTGGTTCACGTCGCCAACGCCGTGGTCCAGGATGCCCAGGAACATCTGAATCATTCCCACCACGGTGCCGAGCAGGCCAAGCAGCGGACCGGCCGAGGCCACCGTACCCAACGCGTTCAGGAACCGCTCCATGCGATGCACGACGTGGCGGCCGGTGTCCTCGATGCGTTCGCGGACGATCTCGCGCGGCCGGTTGCGCACGTCCAGGCCGGCGGCAAGCAGCTCGCCCAGTGCCGAATTGCGCCGCAGCGACTCGATGTGGGTCGGGTCGAGCTTGCCGCGGGTGGCCCAGTTGCGCACTTCCTGGCCCAGCCCCGGCGGCAGCACTTCGCTACGGCGCAGGCTCCAGAACCGCTCCAGGACGATCGCCAGCGCGACCACGCCCAACAGCAGCAACGGCACCATCGGCCAGCCACCGGCCTTGACCAGTTCCCACACGTCGCAACCCTCCGGCACGTTCGGCCGTTCGTTCACCGGCCGATAGGATAGCAGCCGCCCGCGCCCGCTCCGCGGCATCCCACAGCCGCGCCCGCCACGGCCGCCGTTCGCGCA
>NZ_CAPJ01000038.1 GCF_000331775.1 Xanthomonas translucens pv. translucens DSM 18974 | reverse complement strand
GACCAAAGAAATCCCCGCGGCCCAACAGGCTGCGCAACGCACGCTGGTCGTGTGAGGCGGCCTATGAAAATTCATCTTCCCGGTGTTCTTCTCTTTCTTTTCTTGGCGGGGTGTAACCCTATGAATGCTGTTCCTGGCAAGACAGACGCCGATGGCGATCCGATCTACCGCAAAAATCCTCATCCCACCCAGGCGTATCGGATCACGATGACTATCGAGAATGCGCCGGGGCCGTTTGGATTCGTGGATGCCGCGGCGCTTTATCAGATGACCAACCATAAACAATGTACGCCAATGGAGCCGATCGAGGGTGTGTGGAGCAAGTCGAAGGAAGATGGAATTCCCATGCGCTTTCAAAAAACCAATGAAACGACGTATGTGGCGACGATTTATGCCGATGGCATGGTTGATTCCGACTATTACGGAAAAGGCGTGTGTCATTTCGAGCTGAGTGGAGTCGCAATTACGTTGAGGGCAACTGGAAAGCACGAAGAGACACGGTTTCAACCGGGACTATTCAAGGAGGAAATTTATAGCGCCGTTCCTAGCGTCACCTATTTTTGGTCAGGGGGATATCCAAAAGACGAGATGGATAATTACCCCGACACGGGTTACTCCGATCCATCGCGGTTCAAGGAGGAATTGCGCAACCAGCTGTTTAAAGTAACTGTCGTCTCCACCAAGGAAACGCCATGAGCATAACAAGTCAGCAGTATGCGGCGCTCGCCGATGATGTCTATAGCAAGCCGCGAGAAGTCGGTGAGCGCAGTAATCCCGTCAACATCGGCGGCGTTTCGTATAAACGCCTCGAATATGTGGATAGCCCTTCGGGCTACCAAGGCATCATTTATCAGCGAGTTGACAACGGCGAAATCGTCGTCGCGCACCGCGGTAGTGAGTTCGGCCGACAGCCGATACAAGATGGTTTATTAGCGGATGGTGGCATGGTCGCCACGCGTCACAACGCGCAGGCAGCAGATGCTATCGAATTGACCCGGCACGCAATGAATATGGCGGAGCATCAAGCTAAGCGTGCTGGCCATCGGCCCGAAGTCACCGTCACCGGCCACT
>NZ_CAPJ01000039.1 GCF_000331775.1 Xanthomonas translucens pv. translucens DSM 18974 | reverse complement strand
TACTGGGTGCCAGTGGCGGGCGTTGCCCAGTGACTTTCCCAAGTGGCGCACGGTGCACTCGTATTTTGCCAAGTGGAGCGAACTGGACGAGGAGGGAGTGAGCCTGCTGGAGCGGGCGCTCAAAAAATCAGGTTGGCGCGGCCCGCGAGAAACAGGGGCGCAGCGCTTGCAGCACGTTTTTGATCGTGGACGCACAGAGCGTGAAGAACACGGACACGGCCGGCCAGAAGGGCTATGACGCAGGCAAGAAGGTGTCGGGGATCAAGCGTCATATCGCCGTCGATACCCAAGGCCTGCCGCATGCGATCGCGGTGACGACGGCGGAGGTGACGGACCGCAAAGGGGCATTGCAATCCCTGGATCGCTGCAAGGCGAACTTGGGGCAAGTGCAAAGCCTGTTGTGCGATAGCGGTTATACCGGAGAACCGTTCGCCGAAGGCGTGCGAGAGATCCTAGGCAAGCAGGTCACGGTACAAATTGCCAAGCGCAGTGAGCTGCACACCTTCAAGGTCATGCCCAAGCGTTGGATCGTCGAACGCAGCTTTGCGTGGTTGGAGAAGAACCGGCGGCTATGGAAGAACTGCGAGCGAAAGCTCAACACAAGTCTGCAATTCATCCATCTGGCATTCCTGACCCTGCTGCTCAAAAGATCGTGAACAGGCTCTAAGGGCGGAACGCGCACTCCGAGGCCATTCTTGCCCCATGTTCGTCGGCGTTGCCGACACATGCCCAGGCGGCCGAGACCTTCAAGGCTGCAAGTGCGGGAAACCGCACTGGTCGTTTCTTTCCACGGACGCGTCCGCGTCCATCCACGCCACCCACAAGGGACCTCTCCCTTGCGGGCGGGGAATCCCTTGGTTCTTCCTCAAGGAGATTCCCATGGACCGTTCCCTCATCAAATCCATGATGCCTTCGCTTGTCGCAGGCCATGTACCTCGTAACGTGCGGTCGTTCAAGTACCGCGTGTTCGACGATCAGCCGCAGTCTTCGACATTGGGCTTCGCCATCGATCCCATGCCCTTCGATGGGCGCGTGGTCGTGGCGACGGATGACGCCATCGTCGTCAAGCTCAAGCCCAGCGAGTTCGCTGTGCTTGATCCCAAACTGGTGACCGTCGTTCCAACCGAAGGCGCCAAGGTGCATGTCCAACCCTACGCGCGGCGCCGTTTCGACGGACTGCGCGCGGACACTCCGGAAATACGCACCGAGATGACGTCCGACGGCGTTCCCTACACCGTCAAGACGCACATCCTTGGCTCCGCGCCGGCCAAGCTGCCCATCCCCACGCCGCAGTGCATGGAACTGGGCCAGCTCATCGAGCAACTGGAGGAAATGCCGGCGCCCGATGGCTTCCGACGCATTACCCACATGCTGGTCGATGCGGGCGCTCAGGATTTCTCCTGGGTCGATCCGAAGCCGTCCAAGATCATCGAGACGCCTCCGGCGATCAGCTTCACGGTCTCGACCGCGAAGTTCGAGGGCCGGGTGACGGTACTGTACGACCGCGCGGGTGATACCTACGTGGTGGAGCTGCACCAAGATGGCGAATTGGTCGATCGGCATGACGAGGTGTATTTCGACATGCTCGGCGAAGTGCTGGAGCAACTCATCGACGACGGGCGTTGGCGCCTGATCGATGTGAGTGTCATCAACGCGAAAGCAGCTCGACCGCGCCAGGCGCTGCCGGCATGACGCCCCGCACGGGAGCCAGACGGTTCTTCGGCTGACCTGAGCCCCCTCCGCGGTGTTCAGCCCCTCTGGCCATGTGCCCCACAGGCTCTCCATCCCTCCGGGTGGAGGGCCTTTTCTCTATCCCCACAGGAGATTTCGACCATGTCACTGCGATTCAAAGGCTCCGACCTGCGCCCCGTGTTGACCGAGGCGATCGACAGTCAATGCCGCGTCATGCTGGTCAAGGACCAGGGCGTGTACTTCCTAGCCGAGCACGGGGAGCGCCGCCCGGATGGACGCGTGAAGCTGCTGGCCTATGCCGTCGGTTGCAACCCGGATACCGATCCGTTCGACAACTGGTGGGAACTGGCGCGCGACGAATTAGGCGGCGACGACTTCGCGGAGTACTTCGATCCGAAGGACGACGTATTCACTCGCATGCTGCACTCTGCCGCCGATCTGGTGCTTTCCGCCACCGCCACGCATCTATCGCTCGAGGTGGTGCCTTCCACATAGCGCGGCTTGCTGAGTCAAACTTGCGATCCAGCGGTCGGCAATGCCCCGAGTGAGCCAGCATCCGGACCGGTCCGGGCATTGATGCAGTAGTCCAAAAGAAGAAAAGCCCTTCACTCATTGATGAAGGGCTTTTCTTCTTAGAACTGATTCAGAGCTATTTATCCACGCTTGAATAGGCGCTCGTGCATCCACCCATCGTTGGTCAGGATGACTGCCGCCTTGGCCTGTACATCTCCCTGAGTCTGTTCCGCAAAATTCTTGTAATTGGCACGCATGACTTCCGATTTGGCCCAGTCATCTGCACCGTCCACCTTGTAGCGATAGTTCACCTGCGACAGCCTTACGCCCATCATGTCGCTGGGTTCAGTGAAGTTGTCCACTTCCACGACGGTGTACTTGCCGGTGCAGAAGGCATCTTGTCCAGCCAGCGTGTTCGCACCATTGGCGACGAGGAATTTCTTGCCGATATCAGTGATTTGGTACTCGGTGGCCGGATCCATCTTGTTGCCGAACATGGCTTTGACTTCGGTGTCTCGCTTCGTCAACAGCCCGGCATCGACCAGCGCATCGGCGCGCTTCTTGTTCTGGGCGCCCAACATATCTTGATTCGCCAGGGTGAACGGCAAGCCCTTTGCAGGAATCGCAGCGCATAGGCCCTTCTGAGTGTCCAGGTACGCCTGGATGGCCTTGCTGAAGTTGCTCTTGTTGGCGTCTTTGGCGCCGCCGCATGCGGCAAGCGTAAAGGCAAGGCTGCTGATGGCGACGATCTTGATGGCGGTATGCAAAACGAACTTCCTCTGTAGGTTAAGACAAGTGCGCGAAGGTGGGGGTAGCGCTTGAGCATTTTGCATAGTTAGCCATGACTGATCCAGAGTGAGGCCGCGCCGCATCACTTTACCGAAACTATGCCTGACCACAACTTTAGGGGGCGCAACCGTTCCTGGCATGCACCGTCGCCGCGCTGGTCGGCTCCGCCAGGGACCCCAGCTACCGCTACTTCGACGTCAAGGTCTTGGGTGCCGTGGCCAAGAAGCTCGTTCAGCGCTATATCGGCGTTGACGATCCCAAGCAGCGCCCGCTGGTGCGCTTCCGCCTCGACGACCTCTGGGGCGATGCGTACATCCGCAACAAGGGCAAGCTGCACATACGCCACGTCGCTACGCAGGACCTTGTGTACACCGACATCGACCGCTACGAGATGGTGGTGTTCGACGGCGGCAACACCAGCGGCAAGTGCTGGAAGCACGTCTTCTTTCCACGGCAGCGCACGCACTGTTTCGTGTACGACGCCTGATCCCCAGCCCCTCAACCGAGGGGCTTTTTCTTGCCCGAGCGCTGGACAGCGGGTGCGAGACGGTGCCGTTGCTCAGCAACCGATTCAACCGCTTCAGCGGCGCACGGATATCCCCGTAAAGTCTCAGAACAAGCGCTTTCTGGGTCAGCGGGCGATACCGGTCAAGGTGTGTAGCCCCACTGCGCGATGATGGCTTCCAGGATGGCTTGATTCGGTGCGGTCGCGCCTGGACATGTCATCAGAAATGTCCGACGTGCCGCCGCCGTGGCCGGCGGGTTGAACGCCGGACTCCATACCTGGATGGTGTGAAAGACTGCGATTGGCGCTGCACATTGGGGACTTGGAGTGCCGACGCCGGACACGCTGGCCATGCAAAGAAAGACCGAGCAAGGATCCGGCGCCTGGGCGCGAGCTGGGGCGCTCAGGCCAAGGCCTAAAGCCGCAGCCAGTGCGAAAGTGGCGGAAATGGCGCGTAGTTTCATGATGAACCTCCCTGGTATTGGTTGAAATAACGTGCTTGTTTCTGGGCGACTTGCGATAAGCGTGGCTCAACGAGACAGCGCCGGCGCCGCTTGCTGTGGCGTCGGCTGGATTAGGCGATGCGTGGTTCTCGGCATGGCGGGTGGCTTTTAGTCGGTTCGTAGAAGCGGACGGCGCGGTCCGAGGAATGCGGTGAAGTTCTGTACCAGGTCTTCCGCGCGAAGGTGGGGGTAGCACTTGAGCATCTGCATAGTTAGCCATGAGTGCTCCAGAGTGAGGCTCGCGCCGCATCACTTTACCGAAACTATGCCTGACCACAACTTTAGGAAATCCCCCGGTGCGGGGGTTGGACTACGCCACGCGCCAACTATCTGAATTTTCAGAATATTTTCTGATGGGGCCATCGCCACCGCAGCAACTGCTGCGGCAGACGCTGGTCGCCGTGGACAAAGGGAAGCGCTCGATTGCCGATTCATTGCTGCCCCGAGAGTGAGGCCCGGCCATGCTGCCTCCATGCCTGCTGACGTTGTCAGCGACATGCCAGGCAACCATCGGTCTTCGAGGTTGCGGCGCAGCTCCCGCTGCGTGACCGAGCCAGCTCGCACCGCATCCATCTGCGAGCGACCACCGGCCTGTCCGGTGGCGGATGCTTTCGCCTTATCAACCCATCGCGGGGTTACGCACCCTTCCCCGCTTGCGTGGGCTTGGTGTGTCTCCGCTTCTTCCTTATGGAGATTCACCATGAACACCACGTCCAACGAGAAGTCGTACTTCGATCTGCACACCTCGGGCATCGGCTATCTGCAACGTGCCCGTGAAGTACCCGTCAGGGGCGGCCGCCGTGCGCAGCCTTTCCTGGCATGCACCATCGCCGCGCTGGTCGGCCCCGCCAGGGACCCCAGCTGCCGCTACTTCGACGTCAAGGTCTCGGGTGCCGAGGCCAAGAAGCTCGTTCAGCGCTACATCGGCGTTGACGATCCCAAGCAGCGCCCGCTGGTGCGCTTCCGCCTCGGCGACCTCTGGGGCGATGCGTACATCCGCGACAAGGGCGAGAACCAGGGCAAGGCCGCCGCGTCCCTCAAGGCGCGACTGCTCAAGGCCGAGCTGATCGAGCGGGCCGAACTGGCTTCGATCGAGCAGCACGAGCTGATCACCCGTGGCATCGGCTACCTCAACCGTCCGAAGGACGTCACCCCCAAGGCGGGCGATCCGTTCCTGTCGTGCTCCATCGCCGCACTGGCCGGACCTGTCGACGAACCGGAATATCGGTACTTCGACACGATCGTCGCCACCCCTGAAGCCGAGCATCTGGTTCGCCGATGCGTGCAGGCCATCGAAGGGGATCGCAAGGTGCTGATCGCCTTCCGTCTCAACGACATGAAGATCGATCCGTATATCCGCACCAAGGGCGAGCACGCTGGGGAGCCGGCCGCGAGCCTGGAATCGACGCTGGTCCACATCGGTCTGATCAAGATCGACGGCACCCAGGTCTATCCGACGAGCCAGGCACAAGCCGAGGCAGCACCGGTGAAGGACGCACCCGCGCCCGAAGCCGCCAACGCCATCGACACTGCCGCCGACGCCGTTTCCGACCAATCTGCCGAGCCCGCCGAGCGCGAGCCCGAAGGTGAAGTCGAGGAGCAGGAGCCGGCATTGGCTGCTTCGTTCTGATCCGGCATGGCCCCCCCACGGGGCCTTGCCTTTTCTATTCGTCAAGGAGAACCATCATGGCAGTCCCATCGGCGCCCGAGCAATCGGTATCGCCCATCATTGTTCCGGGCCAGCTCACGCTGCGCACCATCCGCGGGAAGAACGGCCCGTTTACCGTCGGACGCCTCGCCACGCACCTCGGTGTGTTTGAGGTCAAAGACCCCGAGCTGGAGCAATACGCGGAGGGTAAGTACGACGGGGAATTCGTCATCCGGTACATCTTCCCGAAGTCCTACCCAGTCGGCGGTGGCATGCGGTTCGAGATCCGCGCCAGCCTCGACGGAATGACGCTCAACGGCATCGACAAACTGAGCCGTGACGAAGCACGCAGCTTCGCCACCCAGGACGTCGATCCGATCGAGGAAGAGCTGGGCACGCAGCCGGCGGCAAAGCCGGCCAGAGCATCCCGGCCCGCCAAACCTGCCCCCGTGCAGGCATCGGCGGACCCGCTGGTCGATACCACGCCGTTCAGTGTGGATGCGCCGCCTTCCGCTACGGCTGCTGCGCCCGGCAGCGCCGAAGATCCGGACGCCGCGCTGTTCGGCACGCTGTGGCCGCTGGGAGAGTCCGTGAAACTGGACTCGACCATCGACCGCCGCGCCCTGCGCGCGCAGATCGCCCGCCTGCCCAAGTTGGGCTTCGCGCTGGACTTCAAGACGCAAGAGTGGAGCCGACAGGCCGAACTGCAATCTGCGTGACCACAAGCACCGCATCCGCGGTGTTCTTCATCCACCCGTCGGGGGTTATTTCCCCATGCGGGGAGACTCCCGTTTTTTATCTGGAGGTCTCATGTCCAATATCACTGGCGATACACCTCGTTCCACGCTGGATGAGTCCGCGTGGCGAACTCTCTGCGAGACGGCAGCCGCACAAGCCATGAAGGGTAGCGGTCTGTCTCACGACTACTACGTTGAACGCTTCAGTTCGGCGATCGACGCGCAAGTTGGTCGATTGCCCGAAGACCAGCGCGCACAGGCCTTGCAGATTGCGCAGAAATGGGACTACGCAACACCTGCCGCCCGGCAGGAAGCCCAGGACTGGAATGCTGAAAACGGCTACTGCTCGCATGGCATCGAACTGGGTTGCTGCCCGGCCGGTTGCGACTCGTACGACGACTTGGACTGGGCTTCATAGCCGCACACGCGGCATTTCATCACCCGCTGGGGGTTCTTCCCAGCGGGAAGGCCTCCGGCTTCACCTTTCTAGGAGGCCTCTCATGGGCTGGTATTTCTCGCCCCAATCGCGATCTGAACTGATCGCGGAACTGATCGCACAGCAAGAAACCGAGCGTGCAAGCGCGAAGGTCATCGCTCACGCCCTGCGCGGCAACGTGCTGTGGTCCGTGGTCGAAATGACTGCCAAGGTCGAAGGCGTGCATCGTGATCTGGCGCCGGGCCAGTCCCTGCGCTACATCCGCTGCGATCTGCTTGAACGCAGCGGCAACGAGTGGGGCTACAAGCCGCTGGAAGAATCCATGCACCCGTACTACTACTCGTGCCCGCTGTCTTATCTGGACCTCGCACCGGAGCAGTCCGCCGACTGGCGTGCGGGCGTTCGCGCCTACTACGCACGGCGGCGCACACCCACGGCATCCACGGCACCCGCTGCGGCGCTGATGGCCTGAGCCAGGAGAAACCGACATGGGCCTGATCCTGGCAATGCTCCCGCGGTCGCTGTTGGCATTCGTTGAAGAGCAGTTGTCCAACGACGAAGTTTCCTCGAACGAGGAAATGCTGGAGTACTTCATCAACAACGGTCTCACCGAGGAACAGGCGCGGCAGGCACTGACCTACCGCGACCAGTACCTCAGCAACATCTACCTGGACGGCTTCACGCCGATTACAGCATCAGACGAGGTGCTTCATTTCAATCCGCACACCCGGCAGTTCGAGCCGGACTGAGCGTTTTCCTTCCACCCCCAGGGGCAGCACCAGCCCCGAGGGCGGTGCTGTTCCCATTCATCCGAGGACACCACCATGCCCGCAAACACATCATCCACCACGCTGTACCGCATCGACGAATGTCCGGACGTGATGGCCGACGCCTACGTCGGCGACGATCAAGGCAACCTGATCTTCCTGTCGATCTGGGCGCGCGACACCGCCGTCCAGCAGTTTCTGGCTCGCCTCACCCTCGGGCGTGACGAGCAGGGACTGGACCAGTTCCACGTCATCACCGACCAGGGCGGCAGCGTCCCGGTCTTCATCGGCAACCCCGACCGACTGGAAAAGCGCGTCACGCGTGCCTACCGGCGAACGCTATTCGGCTCTCTCTCCAACGTGTGGCTGTTCGACCGGCGCTGCGTCAAGCCCGACAAAGCCAACGCAAGCGCGTTGGCATTGCTGCCACGCGACAGCGCCCACCGGCTCGACCGCCTGTGGATGCTGGTGCGGGACACCTGTCCGTTGCCTTTGCTCGATCACTGGCGCGAGACCGTGCTGGAACTGCTGCAAACCCGCGAGATGTTGGCCCGCCTTCCATTCGCCATCGGGCCGCTGGAAGGCCATCGGCTCGCCATCGACGTGCCGGCGCTGACTCTGGCGCTGGGCTCTCTGATCCGCAGCGACGTGCTCACTGCCTATGCCTGTCCGGCCAAGATTTCTACGCCGGAAGCGGTAGCGGCTTGACCCACCCGTGGAGGCACGCCTTGGCGTGCTTCCGTCATTCATCCCCGCCAACCAGGAGATTTCCATGGCCCTCATGTTCCCGCGGCTCGCCCGCAATTTCGTGAAGAACGGGTACTTCCCCACGGATGAACCCACGCTTGAAAGAGCCCTCGATGCACTGATGCCCAGCGACGGGCCGATGTGCATCCTTGATCCTTGCGCCGGCGAAGGCGTGGCGATCGCTGAAGCTGCCCATGCCCTCGGGCGCGAGTACGCCAAGGCGTTTGCTGTCGAGTTCGACGCGGAGCGGGCGCACCATGCCCGCGGCCTGATCGATCACTGCCTGCACGCGGACCTGATGGACACGATGATTTCCAAGCAGTCCTTCGGGCTGCTCTGGCTCAACCCTCCGTATGGCGACCTGTCCAAGGACGTCAACGGCAACATCGGCTATCAGGGCCAGGGCCGCCCCCGTCTCGAAAAGCTGTTCTATCAGCGAACCTTGTCGCTGCTGCAGTACGGCGGTGTGCTCGTCTTCATCGTCCCCGGCTACGTGCTCGACGCGGAGCTGGTCGGCTGGCTGACGCGCCACTACACGGACCTGCGGATCTTCCGAGCGGTGGAGACGCAGTTCAAGCAGGTGGTGATCTTCGGCCGCCGGATGCGCCAGCGCGAGCAGGCGTCGGATGGCGTCAAGGCCATGCGCAATCTGCTGCTGCAGGTTGGGCTTGGCGAAGTCGAAGCCGAGGAGCTGCCGAGCGAATGGCCGTTCCTGCCCTACATCGTCCCCGCCAGCCCGGCCGAGCCGGAGCATTTTTTCCGCGTGACGATGGAGCCGGAGCAGTTTGCCGATGAGGTTGGCCGGCTCCAAGGCCTCTGGCCGTCGCTGGACACACACCTGGGGGCCGCGCAGCAGTCGCTGCGTCCACCGGCGCGTGCCTTGTCCCACTGGCATCTCGCTTTGGCTCTGGCCGCAGGCGCGATCTCCGGCGTGGTGCGTTCCAAGACAGGACGCCTGCTCGTCGTCAAAGGTGACACCCACAAGGACAAGACGCTCCAGCGGGAATTCACCGAACGCGACGACGGCTCCATCGCAGAGACCCGCATCCTCACCGACAAGTTCGTGCCTGTCATCCGCGCATGGGACATGACGCCTGGCTCCCCGACACGGGGCGAGGTATTGACCATCCGCTAATCCCCCGGACGCCTGACGTTCCGCTGCATTTCCTCAAAGGAGAAACACCATGCTCTCACGTCTGTTCCGGCGGCCTGCGCCGCAAAAGCAACCGTTGTTACCACGGTTATCCAGCGTCCCGAAGAACGCGACATGATCTGAAGGCAGTACATCGTCATCCCATCCACCTGTCGGAGCCACTTCACTCCGCCAGGGGTGTCATGGCTAAATGCCACATCAAGGAGGAGTCCCATGGCATCGCATCGCATCGAAACCTACTGCCGGGAGCTGCAGTTTCCCATCGGCGCACTCATCCTCAGCAAAGGCATCGACCGCATGGTCCGCTCTGGCCGTCTGGACCCGCTTCCATACTTCCGTCGCCACGCCCGTGGCGATTGGGGTGAAGTCACCGAGGAGCAATGGCAAGCCAACGGTATCGCACTGCAATCGGGTGCATCGCTGGAATCGCACTACGTGGTCCACCCTGAGCTGAGCATTCGCATCGTCACCGATGCGAAACGCCATTTCACCATCATCGTGCTGCCGTCCGAAGACTAAGCACGTTTCACCCGCAGGCCGCCAGCGCCTGCGTTTTCCATCCTCCGTCGGCCGCGCGCCGATTGAGATTGATCTTCCCACCCCGGGGCATGCCATTGCCCCGCTGGGGGTGGTGCATGCCCCATTTTCTTTTGGAGCATCACCATGTCCCTCGATCTCGAATCTACTGCCGCAGAAGCCACGCCCGTGCAGGGCGAACTGCTCGATGCGGAATCTTCCCGTCTGACCCTGAGCCTTCAGGATTTCGTCACCGAGTTCGGCGACGAACTGCTCGATTCGCTGAACCGCGCCAACCCGCCGGTCTATACGGGTCAGCCGCAAGCGCACCGTCAGCTCATCGTCGCCAGCCTCAAGCGCAAACTGTTTGAGGCCCAGGCCGAAGTCGTCCATGCCGCTGCCGAGTTGCTGATCGACCGTGGCGAACGCGCTGCGTTCGTCAATGGAGAAATGGGCTGCGGCAAGACAACCGTCGGCATCGCCACGGCCGCCGTGCTCAACGCCGAGGGCTACCGCCGCACCCTGGTTCTTTCGCCACCGCATCTGGTTTACAAGTGGCGGCGCGAGATCCAGGAGACGGTGGCCGGTGTCAAGGTCTGGGTGCTCAACGGCCCGGACACGCTGGTCAAGCTCATCAAGCTGCGCGAGCAGTTGGGTGTGCAGCCCACGGGTCAGGAGTTCTTCGTCCTGGGGCGCGTGCGGATGCGGATGGGCTTCCACTGGCGGCCCGTCTTCACCCGGCGGCGCACCCGCCACGGCGACGTGGCAGCCTGCCCGGACTGCGGCCATGTCATCACCGACCTCGACGGCGAGCCGGTCAATCCGGTCGAACTCGAAGCCGAGGAGTACCGCAGGAAGTGCAGCCATTGCGCCGCGCCCCTGTGGACGCTGATCCGCCCAAGAAGCCTGTCCGGTAGCGCCCAGTCCTCGGCCGTGCTCAAAGCCTTGAAACGAATTCCCACCATTGGGGAAATCACCGCGCAGAAGCTGATGCAGAAGTTCGGTGACGGCTTTCTGGCATCGATGCTGGGCGACAACATCCATGAGTTCATCAACCTCATGGACGGCAACGGCGAACTGGTGTTTTCCGACCGCCAGGCCACCCGCATGGAACGGGCGATGGCGAACATGGAGTTCGGCTTTGGCGAGGGTGGCTATCAGCCGTCCGAGTTCATCAAGAGATACCTTCCTCAAGGTACGTTCGACCTACTCATCGCCGACGAGGCGCACGAGTACAAGAACGGTGGCAGCGCCCAGGGCCAGGCCATGGGCGTGCTGGCAGCAAAGTCCCGCAAGACGTTGCTGCTCACTGGCACGCTGATGGGTGGCTACGGTGACGACCTGTTCTACCTGCTGTTCCGAGCCCTTCCCGGGCGGATGATCGAAGACGGCTATCGCCCGACCACGAGCGGGAGCATGACCTCGGCCGCGATGGCATTCATGCGCGATCACGGTGTCCTCAAGGACATCTATTCCGAGAGCACAGGCACGGCGCACAAGACCGCAAAAGGCACGAAAGTCAGTGTCAGAACGGTCAAGGCCCCGGGCTTCGGCCCCAAGGGCGTGTTGCGCTGCATCCTGCCGTTCACGATCTTCCTCAAGCTCAAGGACATCGGTGGCAACGTCCTGCCCCCGTATGACGAGGAGTTCCGTGAAGTCGCGATGGACACGGCACAAGCCGCGGCCTACCGCGACTTGGCGGGTCGGCTGACCGCGGAGCTGAAGCAGGCTCTGGCGCGACGCGATACGACCTTGCTGGGGGTGGTTCTCAACGTGCTGCTGGCCTGGCCGGATTGCTGCTTCCGGTCGGAGACCGTGGTACATCCGCGCACGCGCGACACCTTGGCGTTCGTCCCGGCTCAGTTCAACGAGTTCGAGATCAGCCCCAAGGAGCGTGAGCTGATCGACATCTGCAAGCAGGAGAAGGCGCAGGGGCGCAAGGTCTTGACCTATACGGTCTATACCGGCAAGCGCGACACCACGTCACGCCTGAAGGTGCTGCTGGAGCAGGAAGGCTTCAAGGTGGCGGTGCTACGCGCGAGCGTGGACGCCAGCCGCCGCGAAGACTGGATCGCCGAACAGTTGGACCGCGGCATCGATGTGCTCATCACCAACCCCGAACTCGTCAAGACGGGATTGGACCTGTTGGACTTCCCGACGATCGTGTTCATCCAGTCGGGCTACAACGTGTACTCGCTCCAGCAAGCGGCCCGCCGCTCCTGGCGCATCGGGCAGGAACAGCCCGTGCGAGTGATCTACCTCGGCTACGCCGGCTCCTCGCAGATGACCTGCCTGGAACTGATGGCCAAGAAGATCATGGTCTCACAGTCCACCTCGGGCGACGTGCCTGAATCCGGGCTGGATGTCCTGAACCAGGACGGTGATTCCGTCGAGGTCGCACTGGCCCGGCAGCTTGTCGCCGCCTGACTATCTCCACTTACGGCCCTTCGGGGCCGTTTTATTTCACCATGACGTTAGCACCGAATTCGGCTGACGTTCGCTGAGGCTCGCCACAGCCAGTTTCGCTAGGCAACAAGCGGATTCACCATATGCCGGTACTTTCCGTAATTCGACCCGGTTTTCATTCGCACGGTTCTCATCCGGCTCCTGCAGACCGGGTCAATTCCTAGGAGGTACCAAAGCAACATCGACCGAAACATCATCCCCATCCTGGCCGCATGAAGGTGCAGGACTTGAAGCGCCCCTACATGGCGGCCATGATGAAGAAGCTGGCGCGCACGCCGATGGAGGCGAATCACACCCTCGCGGTGCTGCGCAAGATGTTCAACATGGCCGAGATCTGGGGCTTGCGCCCCGACAGCACAACCCCGCGCGAGCACATCCCGCGGGCAATTTTCAACATCTGCAAGATTCGAATTGAAGAACCCATGACAATCGAGCGATACCGTCAGTACAAGCGCACCCTGAAGACCATCCCCTTCAAGGGAAACTTCGTCAAGTACGGCTGGGGAGAGCTTCCGAATTCTCTGTACATATCGTGGATGCCCTACAGCCAGATGTTCGACGAGTTTTCGCGGGAGCTGGCGAACGCGGTGAACGCGCTCACGCGCCATGCGCACGAACTTGCAGCTTGGCGTGATGTGCTCGCTCCCATGAATCAACAGCAGCAATTGGACGCTGCAGTGGAGTTCATTGACCCCCTGGCGACGGTTGCCATCAACTTGCCCTACGTTATCCGATCACGCTTCATCTTCGCTACGGCGCATCTGTGCCATCAGGCGAACCAAGCTCGGCAAGGTTCATCCTGGAAGGACGAGTTTCCTTTGGACGGCGAAGTGTGGTTCAATGCAGCAGACAAGTATGGGAAGGGGTGGAGGCGCTACAGCGCCTTGAAAACACGGATGGAGAAAATCGGAGCCAAGGACTATCACCAGGGCACCCGCGACTTCAGGAACACCTATAACCACCGGTTCTCCCCTCGGATCGTGCTGGGCATGTCGCAGGTCGTGACCCGCAGTGTCGACAAATCAACTGGCGCAGTGTCCTATGGCTTCGGAGGCACACCTGCGCTAACGCTGCCCCTTGTTGTCGATCTTCTCGAAGCTCAGTGCCAGCATTGCTATCGGGCCTTTGATGCCTTCCAGCAGTTGGTCAGAGAGCATGAAGTTGTCGACTCCCCGTAAAATTGATCCATCCATAACTAGAGGTCTCTGGGCACACTAGCCACCGAGGAGACCAACGATGCGCAAGAGCAAATTCACCGAGAGCCAGATCGTCGCCACGCTGAAGCAGGTTGAGGGCGGCCGCCAGGTCAAGGATGTGTGCCGTGAGCTGGGTATTTCCGACGCGACGTACTACGTCTGGAAGTCCAAGTACGGCGGCATGGAGGCTGCTGACGTGCAGCGCCTTCGCGACCTGGAGACCGAGCACAGCAAGCTCAAACGCATGTACGCTGAGCTCGCCATGGAAAATCATGCACTCAAGGATGTCATCGCAAAAAAGCTGTAGACCCGGCGCACAAACGCCCGCTTCTTGCCTGGCTCATCGAGCAGCATGGCTGGAGCGAGCGCCGGGCCTGTACGGTCGTTGGCGTGGCTCGCTCGACAGCGCGCTATCGGCGTCGTCCCGACCGGGATGAGGAGGTCGTTGCGCTGTTGTCCGAATTGGCCGAGCGCTTCCCCGAGCGTGGTTTTGGAAAGCTCTTTCAGATCATCCGCCGTCGCGGACATGTGTGGAATCACAAAAGGGTGTGGCGCGTGTATTGCCTGATGAAGCTCAATCAACGGCGTCGCAGCAGGCGCCGGGTCCCGACCCGTCATCCACAACCGCTGACATGCGGAGCACGCCCCAATGCTGGATGGTCGATCGACTTTATGTCCGATGCGCTGTGGGATGGTCGACGTTTCCGCACGTTCAATGTCATCGACGACTTCAGCCGGGAAGCCTTGGCGATCGAAGTGGACTTGAATCTTCCGGCCGCCCGCGTCATCCGCACCTTGGAGCGCATCGCAGCCTGGCGTGGCTATCCCGCCAAACTTCGCTTGGACAATGGCCCGGAGTTTGTCGCTTTAGCCTTGGCTGAGTGGGCCGAGCGCAAAGGCATCGCCTTGGACTTCATCGAGCCGGGACGGCCGATGCAAAACGGTTTCATCGAACGCTTCAACGGCAGCTACCGGCGCGGCGTGCTGGACATGCATCTCTTCCGCACGCTGAGCGAGGTTCGCGAACAGACCGAACACTGGCTGGCCGACTACAACCAGCAGATCCCGCACGACAGCCTGGGCGGGCTAACGCCCGCCGAGTTCCGTGATCAACATCAACCGCAGACCTCTAGTTTTGGCTGGCACTGAATTGCGGGGAGTCGACAAAGTGACCATCAAGGTCCACAATGCGAGCGCACTAGAAACCATCAACCGGACGTCGAAGAAACGCAGATCCCCTACGGTTCCAACATAGAAAGATCTGGGCTGCTGAGCCGGCTTCACAATATTTGCTTTACTGGGACGCTGGCTTGGATTCGGTGCCGGGCATCTCGCCTCCGCCGCCACTTTATCGTGCCGCACAACCGCTGGGCCGTCTCGCTCGGCGATGATATCGGCGGGCGAGCTTGCCATTGACCACGACGGCCTTCAGCTTGTATGCCTGTTACGATAAGTAAGGGCTCAGAGCACTGCGCGTAGAAGACCTCGGCGCCTGTTTACTGAGCTTGGAGTGGGAATCATGACATCAGCTAGAAGAGACTTTGAAGAGTTCATCAGATGGATTCACTTGCCAGAAACACAGGCTCCTTCCAATGTGCGTCGCCTGGCTAATCTTGCGTTGGCGAATTTCGATGCGGTTTCTGAAACTTCGCGCCAGCGCAACCAGCGCTCCACTCTCCTGGCACATCTCGCACAACAGCAACTGGCGCAGACACCTGATGTCCCGCCGGAGAACGCCCCGGTGGCCGCGGTTGGAACATGGCCATGGCGGCGACTTCACCACCTCACCATCGGTCCATTCCGCGGATTTCGACATCCCGAGCCCTTTGTACTGCAACAGCGGATTGTTCTGTTCTACGGGCCCAATGGCAGCGGGAAAACCAGTCTTTGCGAAGCTCTGGAGTACGCGCTTATTGGTTCGGTGGAAGAGGCTGAGGTCAAGCGGATTGCCGCCGCCACCTATCTCTCCAACCTTCATGAGCGCAGGTTCGATCCGCCCGTCTTGAAAGCCATTGACCACGATGGCAACGAGATCGATGTCGCCGCCAATGCCGATACTTACAGGTTCTGCTTTATCGAGAAGAACAGGATCGATTCCTTCTCCCGGATCGCTGCAAGGCCGACCGCACAGCGAACCGAGCTGATTGCCACGCTCTTCGGTATGGAGAAGTTCAACGAGTTTGTCGGGCACTTCAATGAATCGATGGATGGCCAACTCATCCTCACGAACACCAAGCGGCTGTTGCTGGCGACAAAGCGCACGGCCTTGGCACAAGACCAGGCTACGGTGAACGGCGAAGCCGCTTCCCTTCAGGCCTTGGATGCGGAGGAGCTGGCATTGGCCGTCGCGTATGCCGTAGGTACGACGTATGAGGGCCTTAAGAATCTGATTGGCAGCGAAAACGTCCCTTCACGCCTCCAGCAACTCAATGGCATCCTGAACGCACTCCCGCCGGTGATACTCGATGTGACCCGGCGGGGGCTGCAGGAACTCTATGGTGCCGCCGATGCTGCGCAGGAAGAACTGGATCGGCTCAACGCCGAGTTGGTGGCGCAGGCTGATCAGGTTTCTTTCAAAGACCTCTACTCCGCTGTCGTCGCGCTACAAGCGGCCGAGGGAGACCATTGCCCCGCCTGCGATACGCCACTTGCCGGGCCGAATCATGTGTTGCGTGACCCTTATGAAAAGGCGGCTGCGGGACTTGCCCAACTTGGCGAGCTGGCCGCGCTTCAGGAGAGGCAAAAACAGGCTGCCGATGCCGTCGCGCAGGCCGCCAGAGCGCTGAGGGCGAAGCTGAAGGTCCTGCGTCAGTTTGTTCTCGCGAATTCTGAACAGGACGCGGCAGTGGGTCGCTATCTCACGGCCCTCCCCGACGCAGGCATCGGGGTCTGGTGGGCTGGAATCTATGAAGTCAATGCCAACCCAGGTCAAGAATTTCCAACGCTGGAGAACATCCTGGACATTGCCCAGCGCATAGAAGTCCAGGATACCGACGCAAGGCTGGCGATCGAGCAGCGCCAAAGAAACATTGCGGAGAGGGACCGGCTGATCGAATACCAGCTTCTGGCCCAAGCGCAGGACAACAAACGCCAGCTCTTGGTTGAGAGCCTGGCCGCCGCTCGACGCCGAATTGCGACCTTCGAAGAGGAAAATGCCGGCCTTATCCGAGAGGCTGCCCAGGAACTCGCGGACAGCGAGCGCGACACGCCGATCAAGGCGGCATACGACCGTTTTCTTGTCTTGCTGCGGCGCTACCGGAGTCAACTGCCTGGAACCCTGATTGCAGGCCTCAACGACCGAGCGATGCTGCTCTACAACGAGTTCAACAGAAACGATCTAGACGCCGACAAACTCGCCGCACTACACCTTCCGCTGACGGGCGAGCAGAAGATCGAGATCAGTTTTCGAGGCAATCCCAACGCCCGGGTGGATGCGCTCAAGATTTTGAGTGAAGGACATGTGCGGTGTTTGGGCTTGGCCATTTTGCTGGCAAAGAGCCTGAGCTTGCAGAGCCCGCTCATCGTTTTCGACGATGCCATCAACGCCATTGACCACGATCACCGACGTGGCATCAGGGAAGCGATCTTCGAGAGCGATCATTTCACCAACACGCAAGTCATTGTCACTTGTCACAGTCATGAATTCATCAAGGATATTCATCAAAGCTTGCCTCCTCAGGCGCGCAACGATTCCAAGGTGTACCTTTTTCGGAATCACGATGGGAACTACCACCCCCAGGGTCAATGGCAATGTGGCGAGCCGCAACTATGTGGAGATGGCCCGAGCAGCCCGCGACGAGTTGAATGACCGGGGTGCGTTGGACGCGTCCCGCAAGGCAATCGAAATGCTGACCGAGAAGGTCTGGCGCTGGCTCGGTAGCCACGAGCACGGCACCATCAGCGTGCAGCTCGCAGGGGTAGGAGCTGAGCCCGCCCTCAGAAATCTATGCGAGGCCTTGCGCAGGAAAATAACGAGCGCCCAGGCTTTCATTCACGTTAACAAGCCACCCGTCGTTGCGGCGCTGGATAGAGTGCTTGGCATCCCCGAGCAGAACCTGGTGTGGGTGTACCTCAACAAGGGAACACACGAGGAGGCAGACCGAGATGATTTCGATGGCAACGAAGTCGAGTCAGTAGTGACGACTCTGGAGGAATTGGAAGCCCTCGATCTTCGGCCAGGCCGCTAGATTTCGAGTGCTGGACAAAGCTACAAGAAAGAGAAGTTCGGATTGCAGAAACTCTGCGCCTATGTCTCGGGAAGGTTGGATAGGCTTCTTAACTGTCCTTGCGCCGCCTGAGCCAAATGGCTGATCCAGCGTTCGATGAAAGCCTCTCGGCCGGCATCATCGATGGCGCGTGGTGGATGCGCGAAGTTCCATGTGCCCATGGTCATCGATGCTGCGATATCCGCGTCTCTGCCTGGGGGCAGGCTACACGGCACGTTCACTCCATTGCTGCCTCCCCAACTGTTGAAATATGAGACCTCCAGCCACTGCCAGCGTCCCGAGCCGTCGTTGACATACCAGAGCGAGGCACTGCGGTCATAACCTGGATTCGAGCACTTGATGTAGTCCCAGCAGATCACATCCCAGCGGCTTATCGAAAACGCGTGCTGCGGAACGTCCCGCAGGTGGCTGACCGACATGGTGAGCGTCCCCTGGCCCAGCGATGCTTCCGTTACAGGGGCTTTGCGGCTGCCGACGCTGCGTATCACTGCCGCGGGCGCATCCTCACGGATGCGATCGAACAGGACGGTCTGGATCTCCTGCAGCACCCGCAACGCATGCTCTCGCAGTTCCCCTCGCGTGCGCGTGGCCTGCTGCGCCTGAGCGGCGGCGGCTTCCCGCTCAGCTTGCTGCGCGGAGGCCGCAGCGGAAACCGCTGACAAGGCGGCGGATGCGGGCCGGTTGCTGCGCGTACCCGAGTCAGCGAACGATTGGAGTCGCGCTCTGATCTCTTCGAATGTCGGCCTTACGACCTGCGGCTTTGCGACCATGCGATGCAGCAAGGATTGGAGTGCCGGGGAACCTGCGGTGATGGGCGCAGGTTCCGAGCGGTGTTGACGGGCAAGGTCCGCCTGCGTTTTTCCGTCGAACAGCGTTTTGCCGGTCAACAGCTCATGGATGATGCAGCCCAGTGCGTAGACATCGGTGGCGTGTGTCGCATGTTCGCTGTTCCATTGTTCCGGCGCGGCGTAGTGCGCGCTGAGGAAATCCTTCATCGTCCCGGCAGCGGTCGAAGCGTCGGCGATGCGTGCGATACCGAAGTCGACCAGCCGCCAAGTACCGTCACACCAGATCACGTTGGCCGGTTTCAGATCGCGATGTACCCAATCCGAGACTTCGACCAATCCGTCAACGATCTCACATGCGATTGAGCAGGCGACAGATTCGGAAAGTGCACCTTGAGCCCTGCCGTACTGGGACAGGCTGTGATCGCCGCGTGCCATGACGATGGCCGGCTGTCGCGTTGCTGCGTCAACTCCACAGTCGTAGACAGTGATGACGTGCGAGGCCGTTTTGCCAAGACGGGCGGAGGCGAATTGCAGTTCTCGGTTCGCATCTTGCCCGATGCCGGCGTGAAAGATCTTGACCGCTACCGGAGCGTCATCGGCTGAAAGGCCGGCAAAGACAGCAGCGAAGCCGCCTGGACTGCCAAGTGGGGCTGATTCGCTGTATCGCCACACGCCGTTTGCTAGCGTCAATGTGTTCATCATTGTCTACCCTGCTCCTGTAGGGACTATTGTGCAATAGGGGAGAAAACACGTAGGGCGTCGCGGCGCACTGCGCCGTCGGGCTTGCGGGCGTCGCCCCACGTGCCGTACCGAGTCGCGGCCATGCGGCTTTGCATCCACTCCTTGCGGTTGCCGATTTTTTAAGGCGGGAACGCGCCAGCAAATCGGACGTGGTGCAGTTCGCATTGTTTGCTGTCGCATGCAGATGAAGCGGTGATGGTGAGGGCTCGATGTTTCAGGACGCCGAGCTATGTGCCCCTCTCCAACCTGGTTTCACCATCCCGAACGCCGCCTGCTGGCGGGAGTCCTCGGCCTGCTCTGTTCGGTGTTGGCTGGCGGCTGCGCGACGACCGCGGCGCCGCACGCGCCCGATCCCATCGTGGAAGCCTCGCCCGCACCGGAACCCGAGGCGCCGCAGTTCATTCCGGTCGTGCGCTATGGACGCTACACCCTGGTGGAACTCGCCCCGATGGCGGCGCAGCGCGACCTGCTGCTGCAGACCGTCGATGTCTCCATGCCCGGAGATGCCCGCGCCACGGTCGGCGACGGACTCCGGCACGTGCTCAAGCGCAGCGGCTACCAGCTCTGCGAGACCGCGCATGCCGTGATCGAGCTATACGCGCTGCCGCTGCCGGCGGCGCACCTGAATCTGGGCCCCATGATCTTGCGCGATGCGCTGCTCACTCTGGCCGGCCCGGCCTGGGAGCTGCACGTGGATGACCGCACGCGCCAAGTCTGCTTCGAGCAGGTCCACGGCGACGCTACCGCGCCGGTGCCCGAACCGCCCGCCGCCGACGCGGTACAGACGTTTCCCCTCGCGGGAGGCCAGCCATGAACAACGCCTCACAGCCTTCCCGGCGAGCGACTGCCGCCGTAGTCGTGCAAAGCCTGCTCTGGCTTTGGCTGATCAGCCTGAGCGTCTTCGTGGTCATGGGCTACCAGACGATGAACGACCAGACTGATCGGGAGCAGCTCGCGTCCCGTCTGCAACGCCTCGAAGCGCAGGTAACCGGGCTGGGCGAAACCACCCAGGCCTTGCAGCAACGGCCCGCCGCCGCGACGGCCGCAGGCCTGCAAGATATCCGCCAGGCCCTGGATGCCCGCATCGCACATATCGAGCAGACGCTGTTCGGCCTTGCCTCCATGGACGACCTTCAGGCGCTGCGCGCCGAGGTCGAGCAGATCAAGACACGACAGGCGACGACACGTGCGGCTGCGCCTGCGAAGCCGCGCTCGCAGAGCAAGCCCACTGCCGTCCAGCCTGAACCGGCCCCGCTGCCGTTCCGCATCGTGGGTACCGAGTTGCGCGCCGGCCAGCGCAGCGTATCCGTCGCCCCGGCCGAGGGGAATTTCACCGCCGATCGGGTGCAGGTACTGCTGCCCGGCGACGTGACCGGTCCGTGGCGCTTGCAGGTCATCGAAGGAAACACCGCCGTGTTCCAGGCTGGCGAGCAGATCCGCCGCCTGGCGATTCCCTGACGCAGAGACCATGCGATGAAACACCCTCCCGTTCTCATCCTCTCGCTGCTGGCAGCGCTGCACCTTCCAGCTTCGGCCCAGCACCCCGCCACGGCCCAGGCCCGTACCGCGCCCCACCAGGAGCGGCCCCTCATGGGACGCGCCCTGGACGACCGTGCGGCCCGCGACTGGGGACTGCAAACTCAGGAGTGGGCCCGCTACCGTGAGCTGATGGAGGGACCACTCGGCATCTACTCGCCCAATCTGGACCCGCTATCGGCCCTGGGCATCGAGGCCCGCACCGACGAAGAGCGGCGGCGCTACGCAGAGTTGCAGGTGCAAGTCGAAGCACGTCGCGTGGAGAAGCTGTTGGCGTATCAGCGCGCCTACGACGAGGCCTGGCAGCGCCTGAACCCCGGCATGCAGCGTGTGAACCTGCCCGATGACAGACCAAGCGCCACTGCCATGCGCGGCAGCGGCCGCACGGCGGTGTTCGTCAAGGACGGCTGCGCCGCATGCGGGCAGATCGTGCAGCGCCTGCAATCATCGGGGGGCGAGTTCGATCTGTACATGGTCGGCAGCCGCCAGGACGACACGCGTATCCGCGACTGGGCCAAGCGCGCCCAGATCGACCCGGCACGAGTGCGCAGTGGCAGCATCACGCTCAATCATGATGGCGGTCGCTGGCTGTCGCTGGGTGTGCCTGGCGACCTGCCGGCTGTCGTGCGCGAGGTGAACGGCCAATGGCAGCGTCAGCCGTAGCCACTATCCCCCTCTTGCGGCCCCTGCGAGTAGTGGTGCTCTCTGCTGGCCTGTACGTCTGCGCTGCCCAAGCCCAGGAAGTTCCGCCACCGGCCTACCAGCTTGCTGCGCAACGCGCGGGCATTCCCTCGAACGTGCTCTACGCCGTGGCCTTGCAAGAGAGCGGCATCCGGCGCAACGGGCGCATCGTCCCATGGCCGTGGTCCCTAAACGTCGCCGGCCAGTCACGCCGCTTCGCCACCCGCGCCGACGCCTGTTCCGGCTTGCAGCAGGCGATGCGCTCCACGCCGCACACGCGCATCGACGCCGGTCTGGGCCAGATCAACCTGGGCTATCACAAGCACCGCTTCACCAGTGCGTGCGACCTGCTTGACCCGTACCGAAACCTTGCGATCGCCGCCGAGATCTTGAAGGAGCAACACGTCTCCGGCGAAGACTGGCTGTTGGCGATCGGTCGCTACCACCGCCCCGCAGGCGGCGAGCCTGCCGCCCGCTACCGGCGCAGCGTGTCCCGCCACCTCGCCCGCGTGCAGGGCACGCACCCAACCGCCGCGGTGCTCGCCGCGCGCCAGGAGATCTCCCCATGACGAAATTCCATCTGGCCCTGCGGGGCCTGCTCATGTTGCTGGTGGCAATGCCGCTGGCCTCGTATGCCGGCGAGTCGATGATCGTGGTCGAGGACCGTGGCGGAGCGTCGGCGCTACCGTACTACGAAGCCCTCAACCTCCAGCCGCGGCCCGATGGCGCGGCGCGGTCGCCCATCCCGACGCCCCAGGTTCCCGCGACACCCGCGGACGAGGCCTCCATGCTGCCGGTGCGCAGCGCCAAGCTCACGCCCGGTACCGTCGCGCGGCGGGTGATCGAGGCACCGGGCCTGCGGCCTTTCGCGGTCGTCGGCGACGACAAGGTTTCCCACGACTGGCTGCGGCGCCATGCGGCCTCGTTGCACGAGCGCAGCGCGGTCGGCCTGGTGGTCAATGTCGAGACCGTGCAGGCCTTGGCGCGGCTGCGCGCACTGGCGCCCGGGGTGCCAATGGCACCCGTGGCCGGCGACGACCTGGCCGAGCGCCTGGGCCTGCGGCACTACCCGGCGCTGATCACGGCCACCAGCATCGAGCAATGAAGCCATGTCGGGGAAACAGCCGGTTGAGGTTTTGCTTCGCCCAGCGGTGGAGCTATACACCGTCGCAGCATGTGCAGGCGCCGCGTTTCTGTCCCTGGTGGCCCCGTGGTCGCTCGCGCTGAGTCCGGCCATGGGCGTTGGCAGCGCGCTGGCATTCAGTGCCTACGGCGCGATTCGCTATCGCGATGCCCGCGTCATCCTGCGTTACCGGCGCAACATCCGCCGCCTGCCGCGCTATGTGATGACGAGCAAGGACGTGCCGGTCAGCCAGCAGCGGCTCTTCATCGGCAGGGGCTTTCTGTGGGAGCAGAAACACACCCATCGGCTGATGCAGACGTACCGACCGGAGTTCCGCCGCTACGTTGAACCCACACCCGCATATCGGCTGGCAAGGCGCCTGGAAGAACGACTGGAGTTCGCCCCGTTTCCGCTTTCGCGCCTGCCCAGGCTCACGGGCTGGGATGTGCCTTTCAATCCGGTGCGGCCGCTGCCGCCCGTGGGCGGCCTCCCACGGCTGCATGGCATCGAACCGGAGGAAGTGGACGTCAGCCTGCCGCTGGGCGAGCGCGTCGGACACTCCCTGGTGCTGGGCACGACGCGCGTGGGAAAGACCAGGCTCGCCGAATTGTTCGTCACCCAGGACATCCGCCGCAAGAACGCCGCAGGCGAGCATGAGGTCGTCATCGTCATCGACCCCAAGGGCGATGCCGATCTCCTGAAGCGCATGTACGTCGAGGCCAAACGCGCGGGCCGCGAAGGCGAGTTCTACATCTTCCACTTGGGTTGGCCGGAGATATCCGCGCGCTACAACGCCGTGGGGCGTTTCGGCCGCATCTCGGAAGTCGCTACCCGCATTGCCGGCCAGCTCTCCGGCGAAGGCAACAGCGCGGCCTTCCGCGAGTTCGCCTGGCGCTTTGTGAACATCATCGCGCGCGCCTTGGTGGAACTGGGACAGCGCCCGGACTACATGCTGATCCAGCGCCACGTCATCAACATCGACGCGCTGTTCATCGAGTACGCCCAGCACTACTTCGCTAAGACGGAGCCGAAGGCGTGGGAGGTGATCGTCCAGATCGAGGCCAAGCTCAACGAGAAGAACATTCCGAGGAACATGATCGGACGCGAGAAGCGCGTGGTGGCGCTGGAGCAGTACCTCTCCCAGGCCCGCAACTACGACCCGGTGCTCGACGGCCTGCGCTCAGCGGTGCGGTACGACAAGACGTACTTCGACAAGATCGTCGCCAGCCTCTTGCCGTTGCTGGAGAAGCTCACCAGCGGCAAGATCGCGCAGCTCCTGGCGCCGAACTACTCCGACCTGGCGGACCCGCGGCCGATCTTCGATTGGATGCAGGCGATCAGGAAGCGTGCCGTGGTCTATGTGGGCCTGGATGCGTTGTCCGATGCCGAGGTCGCCGCGGCGGTCGGAAACTCCATGTTCAGCGACTTGGTATCGGTTGCTGGGCACATCTACAAGCACGGGATCGATGATGGCCTGCCAGGTGCATCGGCCAGCGCACGGGTGCCGATCAACATCCACGCCGACGAGTTCAACGAACTGATGGGTGACGAGTTCATACCGCTCATCAACAAGGGCGGCGGCGCCGGGCTGCAAGTCACGGCGTACACGCAGACGCTTTCGGACATTGAGGCCCGCATCGGCAACAGGGCCAAGGCTGGGCAGGTCATCGGCAACTTCAACAACTTGTTCATGCTGCGGGTTCGGGAGACGGCCACTGCTGAATTGCTGACCCGGCAACTGCCCAAAGTCGAGGTCTATAGCACCACCATCGTCTCGGGCGCGACCGACAGTTCGGACATCCGTGGTGCGACCGACTTCACGTCGAACACGCAGGACCGTATCAGTATGTCCAGCGTGCCGATGATCGAGCCATCCCACGTGGTCGGTCTGCCCAAGGGGCAGTGCTTCGCGCTGCTGCAGGGCGGCCAGCTCTGGAAGATCCGGATGCCGCTGCCGGCACCAGCCCCAGATGAGGTCATGCCGCAGGATCTGCAGCAACTGGCGGGCTACATGCGCCAAAGCTATACCGATGCGACCCAATGGTGGGAGTTCACCGGTTCCCCGGCATTGCAGGATGCGGCCTTGCCCGACGATCTGCTCGAGGATGCCGCGCCTGCCGAGCCGGTCAATTTTGTCGCGACAGCTACCGGTGCCGACGACAGCGCCGGTAACGAAGCCTCACCATGAAAGATGCCGCCTCGACCGCGCAGCGCGAGCAGAACCAGAGCCAAGGCCTGATCGTCAGCACCATCACCTTGCCGTTCCGGCTGCTCGGGGTGTTGATCGGCTCGCTGCTGTTCTCCATCGTGGTGGAGTGCGTCGGCATGCACGTGTTCTGGAAGGACCAGGGCTGGCGCCATTCCCAGCAGATGTTGCAGTACGAGCTGGGCCACCTGTCCAACCACTTCACGCGCAGCGTGGTCGTGCAGGAGCCGGGGCGCACGGCACACGAACTGGTGGATACCGGCTACGAATGGGTGTTCGTGCGCTCTGGGCTGCTGGAGCGCATGAGCGTGACTGCCGAACGCGCGCGCGAGCCAAGCCATGGGCAGACGCGCAACTTTCGCTACTACATCAGCCAGGTCTATGTCTGGACCGAGAGCTACCTGATTGCCTCGGCTTTCACGACGCTGACCTTTCTCGTGCGAGTGCTGATCCTGGTGCTTACGCTGCCGCTGATCTTCACGGCGGCATTCGTGGGGCTAATCGACGGCCTGGTGCGGCGTGACGTGCGTCGGTTTGGCGCGGGCCGGGAGTCTGGCTTCATCTACCACCGCGCGAAGGCGAGCCTGATGCCCTTGGCCGTACTGCCCTGGGTCACCTACCTCGCGCTGCCGATCTCAGTGCACCCGTTACTGATCCTCTTGCCCAGCGCAGCCTTGCTGGGCTTGGCTGTGAGCCTGACCGCGGGCAGCTTCAAGAAGTACCTGTGATGCCGAGCCGATCGGTCAGCGCAAACCGGCTGGTGCTCAGGACTTGACCCTTTCGTACACCTGAATCAATGCCTCTGCGGCGCTAATCTGCGCGGCCTCCATCTCGGCGCGAATCAGCGCCACCATCTCGGCGTGGCCGGCTTCGGATTCCTCCCAGATGAAGTACCGGCGCATCTGATGTGTCGTGTCCTCGGCAAAGACCATCGTCTCGAACAGGGCCGGATCAGCGCCGGGAAAGAAATTGTGGTCCAGGCCGAGGAAGACCGTAGAGATAAGGATGTCATCGATCCAGGTTTCCGCGACGCGACGGTCGGCCACCGCGAACCACGCCGACCATTGCACGACGCTCTCACACGGCACGGCTCGACGGCCGTCAAGCTTGTAGTACATGAGGTGTGGAAGACGGGGAATGGGCATACCGGAAAGAGTATCCCGAAGCACCAGTTTCCCCAAGAACCGTGCTCAGCAGAGCTTTCCTTCAGTGCGGCATCCGTAGCAACTTTCCGGCGCGCAAACCTGGCTGCGTGACCATCAATTCGGTCATCCGTGAGTTCCTATTGTTTGCGGCCTAAAACAGCTCTGATCGCCACGATCAGGCCATTGCTGATCACACAGGAATGGCGCGATGGTGGCTTCGATCTGGCTGCGCGCCGCGCATCGCGGCGTGCCCACTTTTCTCGTGACAGCCCTCTTGATGGGGCAGTCCCCGATGGCGTTGGCCGAGTCTCCAGAACAGCGCCAGGAGCTGGCCGCCGCGCTGCGCCAGCTCGATGCGCTGGAGCGTACCGTCGCGAACAGCGCCGCGCATGCCCCTGTCGCGCCGGGCGAGCGCTACCACTTCGACTACCCGCGTCTCCTGGCTGATCTGGCGCGCGTGCGCACCGGCATCCAGGACCACCTCGCTCCATCGCGTGCCCAGCCGCGCGATTCCTCCGAACTGGCCGGCGACTACCGCACCGAGCGGGGCGCCGAGCCGCCGCGGACGACCGCGGAGGGCAAGCCATGAACGGTGCCCAGATCTCGGCATTTCAGTCCAACAGCGGCATCGCGCCTTCAGCGATGGCGACCGTCCTGGTCGGCGTCGTGTTCGCGGTCCTGCTCGTCTGGGGCGTCTGGGCCATCCGAACGGCCTACGTGGGGTGGACGGAGAGCCGCCTCAACCAGCGCCAGTTCCTCGGCGTGTGCATCCGCTTCGTCGCGATGTACCTCGTCCTGAGTTTCTTCCTCCTCTCCTGACCTGAAAGGACTGACCATGCAAAGCCGTATCCTCACTTCCCGTCTTGCCCAGCGCGCCACTGTGGCCCTGGGCGCCGCCGCGCTGCCCGCGCTGTCGTTCGCACAGGGACTGCCGCAACTGGAGAATCCCACGCGCGGCACCGGCAACGGCATCATGGAAACCATCCGCAATTACGGCTACGACATCATCATGCTCGTGGCCTTGCTGGTGGTGGCGTCGATGTTCATCGGCGTCTGCTACCACGCCTACGGCACCTACGCGGAAATCCACACCGGCCGCAAGACCTGGGGCCAGTTCGGCCTCACGGTCGCCATCGGCGCCGTGCTGCTCGTGATCGGCATCTGGCTCCTAACCGAAGCCACCGGCATCCTGTAAGGGGACTGGTCATGTCCGAACACCAGCACGTCCGTGCTGACGGGACGGTGACGTTCCTTCCGCACCGGCTCAACCGCCATCCCGTTGTTGTGCGCGGCCTCACCGCCGACGAGCTGTGGATTTGCTGCGGTCTGTCCGGCGGCGCCGGCCTGCTGGTCGGCGCGCCGCTGTCCTGGGTGTTCCGCACGATCGCGCTCGCGCCCACGTTCGTCGTCCTGGGCGTGGCCCTCGGCGTGTTCATCGGCGGCGGCATTCTCCGCCGCCTCAAGCGTGGGCGGCCCGATACCTGGCTGTACCGGCAGTTGCAATGGCGAATCGCCACGCGCCATCCGCTCGCAGCCAGCTGGGTGGGCGGCCATATGCTGATCTCGCGCTCGGGCTTCTGGTCCACCCGCAGGTCCATGCCAAGGGACGCACGATGAGCCGTTTCAAGAACGAGATCACCCACTTGCAGGCGCATATCAAGACGCTGCGGCTGGGCGCTGGCGCGCTGGTGGTCGTCGCCCTCGTGATGGGCGGCGGCTGGTGGAACGCACCGCGTGACCTGACGATTCACGTCCCACCGGACTTGCGTTCGGGGAGTACTCGCAAGTGGTGGGAGATTCCACCCGAGTCGGTCTATGCCTTCACGTTCTACGTGTTCCAGCAGTTGAATCGCTGGCCGACCAATGGCGAGGAAGACTACCCGCGCAACCTGCACGCGCTCTCGCCTTACCTCACACCGTCCTGCCACGCCTTTCTGCGTGCCGACTTCGATTACCGGCGCAGCACGGGCGAACTGCGGCAGCGCGTGCGCGGCATCTATGAAATCCCTGGCCGCGGCTATGGCGACGATCCCACCGCTCGCGTGCGCGTGGTCTCCGACCGCGACTGGGTGGTGACGCTGGACATCAGCGCCGACGAGTACTACGGCGCCGAGCAGGTCAAACGCGCCCTGGTGCGCTACCCCATCAAGGTCACGCGGGTGGACGTCGATCCCTCGCACAACCCGTTCGGCCTGGCGCTCGACTGCTACGACGGCACGCCCCAGCGCATCAGCGCACCCGAGCCTACCGGCCCAGCAGCTGGCGGCCTGTCTCCGCAAGCGCCCAAAGGAGAAACACCATGAAGCACTCTGTACTCGCGCTGCTGGGGCTGCTGGTCATGGCCTCGGCTCCTGTTGCCCAGGCCGTGGAGATTCTGCGCTGGGAACGCATGCCGCTGGCGGTGCCGCTGAAGGTCGGCCAGGAACGCATCGTGTTTATCGACCGGAACGTCCGCGTGGGCGTGCCTGCAGGCGTGGGCGAGCGCCTGCGCGTGCAGAGCGCGGGCGGCGCGGTGTACCTGCGCGCGAACGAGCCGATCGAACCCACGCGGCTGCAACTGCAAGACGCCGACACCGGCGCATTGATCCTGCTGGACATCGCGGCCGAGCCGGCCAAGGAAGGCGAGCCGACATTGGAGCCGGTGCGCATCGTCGAGGGCGCTGCGCCCTCCCCGCGCTACGGCGATCAGCCGGTCAATGCCGACGAGGCGCCAGCACCCGCCGATCGCCAGGCGGCCGCGCGGTCAGCCCGGCGCGAAACGCCAATCCCGGTGGTGCTCACGCGCTTTGCCGCGCAGAACCTGTACGCGCCGCTGCGCACTGTCGAGCCGCTGCCGGGCATCATGCGGGTCAACCTGCGCCGTGACCTGGACCTCGGCAGCTTGATGCCGACGCTGCCGGTGCGCGCCACCGCACTCGCCTCGTGGCGGCTGGAAGACCAATGGGTGACGGCCGTGCGCCTCACCAGCACCAGCGCCGGCTGGATCACGCTCGACCCACGCGTACTGCAAGGCGACTTCCTCACCGCCACCTTCCAGCATGAGGCACTCGGCCCGCGCGGCACACCCGAGGACACCACTGTCCTGTATCTGGTGACGCGTGGGCGCGGCCTCGCACAGTCGCTTTTGCCTGCCATCCACCGCTTCGACCCGGCCGCGCATCTGCCGCAGCCAGAAGCCAACGCCGAGGCCCCGAAGGACGCCAGGGAGGCCAACCATGCGCAGTAACGGACTCCTGAAGTGGCTGATGATTCCTGTGGCCCTGGTGGTACTGTTCGTCGGCATCCGGCTGTTCTCGGGCGGCGGGTCGTCTGCGCCGCCCCAGGCCGACACGGGTAGCCGACTCACGCCCGAAGAGATGAAAGCATTGGGCATTGCGGGCGATACCCCGCGCGACACCGTGGCAACGCTCGTTGCCCAGGTGAAGCAACTGCGCACCGAGCTTCAGACCGCGCTGTCCGACAACAAGTCCCAGCGCGAGGAAAACCAGCGCCTGCGCCAGCGCGAGAACTCGATCGACCAGCGCATCAACTCGGCGCTGGAGGCCGAGCGCTCCAACCTGCGCCGCGACCAGCAACAGGCGACCAGTGAACGCCAGCAGACCGAGGGTCTGCTCGCCGACCTGCAGCGGCGTCTGGACAGCATCGGCGGACGCGGGAGCGGCCATACCGATCTGCCCGTGGGCCTGGGGCTGCGCGAGGGCGACGAGGCCGGGATGGAAGGCGGCATGCGCTGGGTGGATCCGGACGACAAGAAGCCCGTCGATGGGCGCAATGACAGCCGTGGCACGGGTGGCGGCACGAACTTCCCGACGAGCTTCGGCCCGGCGCAGAGCACGCTGGACACCACGGCGGAAACCGTGCCGAAGGCAGGCGAAGGCGCCGCCCAGGTCAAAAGCACCAAGCCCGTCTATACCGTGCCGACGAACTCGACGCTCATGGGGTCGGTGGCGATGACGGCGCTGATTGGCCGCGTCCCTATCGACGGAACCGTGAACGATCCCTACCCCTTCAAAGTCCTCGTCGGCCCCGACAATCTCACCGCCAACGGCATCGACATTCCTGACGTGGCCGGTGCGGTCTTCAGCGGCACGGCTTCGGGGGACTGGACGCTTTCATGCGTGCGCGGCCAGGTGCGCAGCATCACCTTCGTATTCCACGACGGGACCATCCGCACGATCCCCGAGGACCGCGACGGCAGTCAGCAGAACAACCAGCAGCAGAACGCTCAAAGTGGGGGCCTGGGCTGGATCAGCGATCGCTACGGCATCCCGTGCGTCAGCGGAGAGCGGCGCAGCAATGCACAGCAGTACCTCGGCTCGCAAGCGCTCATCACGGCGGCCGGCGCCGGCGTGGCCTCGCTCATCCAAAGCGACAGCGGCCAGATGTCCTACGTGGGCTCGGATGGCTCTATTGGCACCGTGGGCATCAGCGGTCAGGAAGCGGTCGGCCGGATTCTCGCGGGCGGTGTCCAGGAGATGTCGGGCTGGGTCAACAAGCTGTACGGCCAGGCATTCGCCGCCGTCTATGTCCAGCCCGGCGCCAAAGTCGCCGTCCACCTCGAAAAGCCGCTCGCCATCGACTTCGATCCCGAAGGCCGCAAAGTTGATCACCGCGCAGGAGAAAACCATGCTCTCGAACTTGACTAAGGGCGTTGCGCTGGCCCTCCTCCTCGCGCTGCTGGGCGGCTGCGCCACCAGCAAGGAGGATCTGCTGACCCACGGCGACCGCTCGATGATGGACATCTGGCAGCAGGAGACCGGCGACGGCGCGGTTGGTGGCGCCGGCCAAGTGGCGCGCCGCCAGCTGCTCGACGCGCGCCAGAGCCTGCGCCGGCCGCTGACCGACGCCGACGTGCAGGCCGCACCCGCCGAGCAGATGCGCTACACGCGCACGGCGCGCAACGAGGTCTATCGCCAATTCCAGCGCCTACCCAATCCCGACCTCGTGATGTACGTGTACCCCCACATCGCGGGGACCGATCCCGTGCCCGTGCCCGGCTACAGCACCGTGTTTCCGCTGTACCAGCGCATCCAGTACGCCATGCCGGGCGAGCGCGTGGAGGACTACTGATGCGTTGGAAACTCCCCTGGCCCAAGCTGGCCGCCGCAGCGAACGGAAATGACGAGCCGTCTGACGGCTGGCTGCGCCACGTCGAGGCCTTGCGCCAAGCTGGCCTGCCCGAACCCGGAGCGGCCGTCCAGGGCCTCAGGCCGGCGACCGCGGCCGACGAGCAGGCGCTGTACGACGTTGCGCCGTCCTTTGTGGAACTGCTGCCCTGGGTGGAGTTCCTGCCTGAGTCGAAGTCGATGCTGCTGGAGGACGGCCAATCCGTGGCCGCCTTCTTCGAGCTGGTGCCGCTGGGCACCGAGGGCCGGGAACCCGGCTGGCTCGCGCACGCCCGCGACGCTTTGGAGAATGCGCTGCAGGACAGCTTTGATGAACTGGATGAGAACCCCTGGGTGCTCCAGCTCTACGCTCAGGACGAGCCCAGCTTCGACCAATACATGCAGACCCTGCGCGACTACGTGCGGCCGCGCGCCCGCGATACGGCTTTCACCGAGTTCTACCTGCGCTTCTTCGGCCATCACCTGCGCGCGGTGGCCAAGCCCGGAGGTCTCTTCGAGGATACGGTGGTCACGCGGCTGCGCTGGCGCGGCCAGACCCGTCGCGTGCGCATGGTCGTCTATCGTCGCTCCACCGGACAGGCGAGCCGCCGTGGCCAGACGCCGGAGCAGATGCTCAACATCGTCTGCGACCGCCTGTGCGGAGGACTCACGAACGCTGGCATCCAGGCCCAGCGCATGGTCGCGGCAGACGTTCACGACTGGCTTCTGCGGTGGTTCCACCCGAATCCCGAGTTGCTTGGGCCAGGTGCCGAGGACCGCGAGCGCTTCTACGCGCTGGCGCGGTACCCCGACGAAGCTGAGGACGGCGAGATCGAATTGGCGAGCGGGCGGGATTTCAGCCAGCGGCTGTTCTTTGGGCAACCACGTTCCGATGTCGCGCAAGGCGCTTGGTATTTCGACGGGATGCCGCACCGCGTGCTAGTCACTGACCGGCTTCGCATGCCACCGGGCACGGGACACCTGACCGGCGAGACCCGCAAGGGCGATGCGATCAACACGCTGTTCGACCAGATGCCCGAAGACACGCTGATGTGCCTGACGATGGTCGCCACGCCGCAGGACGTCCTCGAATCAGAACTGAACCACCTGGCGAGAAAGGCTGTGGGCGAGACTCTCGCGTCCGAGCAGACGCTCAAGGACGTGCATGAGGCGCGCTCGATGATCGGCAGTGCGCACAAACTCTACAGAGGCACCCTGGCGTTCTATCTGCGCGGGCGCGACGAAGCCGAACTGGATCGGCGCGGCCTCGATCTCGCGAACGTGATGCTCAACGCCGGCCTGCAGCCGGTGCGCGAGGACGACGAGGTGGCGCCACTCAACAGCTATCTGCGCTGGCTGCCGTGTTGCTACAACCCTGGCCTGGATCGGAAGAAGTGGTACACGCAACTGATGTTCGCGCAGCACGCCGCGAACCTATCGCCGGTGTGGGGGCGCAGCCAGGGCACAGGGCATCCCGGCATCACGATGTTCAATCGCGGCGGCGGGCCGATCACCTTCGATCCCCTCAACAGGTTGGACAGGCAGATGAATGCCCATCTCTTCCTGTTCGGGCCGACGGGCTCGGGCAAGTCGGCCACGCTCAACAACCTGCTGAACCAGGTCACGGCGATCTACCGGCCGCGCCTGTTCATCGTGGAGGCTGGCAACAGCTTCGGGCTGTTCGCCGAGTTCGCGCGCAAGCTCGGCCTGACGGTCCACCGCGTCAAGCTCGCGCCCGGTGTGGGCGTGAGCCTGGCTCCCTTTGCTGACGCACGTCGACTGATCGAGACGCCGAGCGACGTGCAGACGCTCGATGCCGATGCACTGGACGAGGAACAGCCACAGGACGCCATAGAGGCAGACGAGCAGCGCGACGTGCTCGGCGAGCTGGAAATCACCGCGCGCCTCATGATCACCGGCGGCGAGGACAAAGAGGAGGCACGAATGACGCGGGCGGACCGCTCGCTGATCCGCCAGTGCATCCTCGATGCGGCTGAAAGCTGCGTTGGCGAGAAGCGCTCGGTACTTACACGCGACGTACGGGACGCGCTGCGCGCACGCGGCAGCGACGCCACGCTCCCGGAAATGCGGCGCGTGCGCCTACTGGAAATGGCCGACGCCATGGACATGTTCTGCCAGGGCACCGACGGCGAGATGTTCGATCGGCCCGGTACGCCGTGGCCCGAGGCCGACATCACGCTGGTCGATCTCGCAACCTATGCCCGCGAAGGCTACAACGCGCAGTTGTCGATCGCGTACATCAGCCTCATCAGCACCGTCAACAACATCGCCGAGCGCGATCAATACCTCGGGCGGCCGATCATCAACGTGACCGATGAAGGCCACGTCATCACGAAGAACCCGCTGCTCGCGCCTTACGTCGTGAAGATCACGAAGATGTGGCGCAAGTTGGGCGCGTGGTTCTGGCTCGCGACGCAGAACATTGACGATCTACCCCGTGCCGCAGAACCCATGCTCAACATGATCGAGTGGTGGATCTGCCTGTCGATGCCGCCGGACGAAGTGGAGAAGATTGCGCGCTTCCGTGAACTCTCGCCCGCGCAGAAGGCATTGATGCTGTCCGCCAGGAAAGAGGCCGGCAAGTTCACCGAAGGCGTCATTCTGTCGAAGTCGATGGAAGTGCTTTTCCGGGCCGTGCCACCGAGCCTGTACCTCGCGCTCGCGCAAACTGAACCCGAGGAAAAAGCCGAGCGCTACCAGCTCATGCAGCAGTTCGGCATCAGCGAGTTGGCCGCCGCCTTCAAGGTGGCCGAGAAGATCGACCAGGCGCGTGGCATCGAGTCGCCGCCCCTTGACCTGCCGCAATAGCCGCCGGAGAGAACCATGACGCCCAACCGTCCTTCCATTCCGATCCAGGTGCAGGCGTTCCGCCGTAGGCGCTGGCGGCCTCGCTGGCTCTGGGGCTTGGCCGCGGCGCTGCTCGCGCTGCTGCTGATCTGGCTCTGGTCCAGGTCGCCCGGCGAATCCATGCCGCAGTCTCCCGTGCCGGTCAATACTGCACAGGTGGCTGGGCCTCCCTGGCAGTTGGGCAACCCCGAGGGCCGTTTCACGCTGACGCTCTATGCGGACCTCGAATGCCCATTCTGCCGGTCCTACTTCCCGCTGCTCAAGCGTTGGGTGGGCGACAACGCGGATGTGGCCCTGCAATGGCACCACATGCCATTGGCCGCGCACGAACCAGCTGCCTCAACCGAAGCACGTCTGGCGGAATGCGCCGCTGAGGCCAGCGGGCATGCTGCCTTCTGGCAGGCCATCGAATGGGTCTATGCCCATACGCGCAGCGACGGCCAAGGCTTGCCCGACGGCCTGCGCTATCCCGACCTCACGCCAGCCATGGAGCAGTGCCTGGCGAGCGAGCGGCCCGAGGCGGCGATCCGCGCTCAGGCCGCCGAAGCCACGAAGAGCGGCGTGACCGCCACGCCATCGGTCCGGCTGCACGATCGCCAGACCGGTCAGGCAATCCTGCTGCAGGGGCCGATCGAGGGCGACTCCCTGCTCTCGGCCATGGACATGCTGTCGGCTGACACGACCATCCAGGCACCCGCTGCCCCAGCGGCCTCCACAGCGGGAATGCCTGCCGACCTCGGCGACATGCCCAGGTAGCCCTCGGTCTTGAAGGCTACGGCGCGATCGCCCGCGCTGGCCACTCCCCCGTTATGTGGGGTGCCCGCGATGCGCATTGTTTGTGGTGCCACATCGGGTTCGGCGTTTGACTATGGTCCTGATCAACTTCCGGGGGCATGCGACATGCCAGCATCTTTTCCCAGGTTCGCGCCCGGCTGGCGAGCCCTTGGCCTGGCCGTCGCGCTGCCGGCTTCCTTGGCGGCATTCAGCCCGGCCACACTTGCTGCCGACGTGCTGGTCATTACCGACAGCCGTCATCCGGTCAAGGCCATGGGCGGCGAGCGGCTGATTGAGCTGGACGAAGCGCGCCGGATCGAAGCGGAGCTTTCTGCGGCACTGCCCGCCGATCCCGAACAGGCGACAGCCACCGCCAAGCGCCGGCTGAATCAAGGCAGTGCCGACCTTCAGCGCCGCATCGCCTCCGCATACCAGGGCGTCACCGACGCATGGAGCTTGGGCATCACCACCATCCCGGCCGTCGTGGTGGACCGGCGCTATGTGGTCTATGGCGAGCCGGACGTGGCGCGTGCCGTCGCGCGCATCGAACAGCATCGGAGGACACAGCCGTGATCCGCCCATTCGAGCTGTTGCGCCGGCTGCGTGTCGCGGTGGCCTCGCTGCTGTTGGTCAGCGCTACCGCGAGCTATGCCCTGAATACCGCGACCATCGTCGGTTCAGTGGCATCGCCCGATTGCCTGGAATACCGGGTGGTGGGCATCTGCTATTGGCTCTATTGCACCGTGACCGGCTGCACGGTGCGCACGTCCGTCAAAGTGCGCCACTACATCCCCGATGCGGTCGTCTCCAGCTACAACAACACTGGCGAAAACCCTTGGGTCGAAGTTCGGGCGATGAGCATGCCCAACCCGTCGGCCCAGGCAGGTGGCGACGGCACCGCCAGCGACGACCACGAGAACAACCTCGCTAAGTTCAAGAACGCCGATGTCATCGGTCATCCCGGCGTTGAGGTGTTCAACCGGTTCGTATCGTCATCGGGCTACTTCTGCGAAGGTGCGGGTACGGCGTTCATGCCGTATCTGCTCAGCACCTTGGACACGCTGGCCTGGCGCTACAACGTGCCCGAGATGGCCTACCCGGAGGCACTGATCCCGGGCATGCGCGAGATCGGCGCACGCTCGACGTTGAACCTCTGGGGCAATGTCTATCCGCGCGGCGGCTTCCTGCATCAGACGGACGATCACAAGGCTGCTGCCGTGGTGGCCCAGCGTGGGGGCGATGTGGTCACGCGTCGCGGGCAGATCCACGTCTATCAGCCGCTCCTGGCGAATTCGCGGCCCGGCTACTGGCCTGCCGGCACGCTGATGGAGGGTGATGCTTCGACCGGTAAGTGGCAGGAACTCACGCCCGTCCTGTCCTCGTCCTGCGCGGTCTTCCCGCGCGGCGGTTCCCTGACACAAGCCCAGCAAGGCGACTACGCCTGGGCGCTGTGGCGCCCTTATGCGTGCTGCGAACGCCGCGGCCAGGTGTTTCTCGGCAGCGTCGATTTCTATTGAGGAGACGACGATGAAGCGTCCTGAACTGATGAACCTCTCCACCAAGGCACGCCGCCTGCTGCGCCCCACGGCGCTGGCCGGCGCGCTCGCCCTGGGCTCCGGCCTGGCGTGGGCGCAGACCGGCTTCCAGACCGGCGGCACCGTTATTGGCGATGAAGTGATGTACTCAATCGGCGGTGGCAGCGCGGTGTCCATGGGCCGCGCGGCAGGCATGCGCTCGATCGGCGTCGGTGCGGGCTGGAACAGCAACCTGATCTGCGGCGACATGAGCATCCAGACCACGCTGAAGAACCAGCTCAACGGTGTCACGAACGGTTTCCAGCAGATCATGAGCAACGTGATCCAGAGCGCAACGAGTGCCGTGGCGTCCCTGCCTGCGCTGATCATCCAGCGCGCCGATCCGGGCCTATACAACCTGCTGACGAACGGCGTGCTCCAAGCGCGGCTGGACTTCGATCGCTCCAAACTCACCTGCCGCGCCATGGCCGAGAAGATGGCCGAGACGGCGGGCGGACAGCTTGGATGGAGCCAGATGGCGGAAGGCATGGCGCTGCGCGATGCGGTATCGAGCACGGACGCCGTGTCGGCGATCGAGCGGGCGGAAACCAAGCGCGGCAACGATGGTGTGCCTTGGGTGGGCGGCAGCAATGCCGGCGGCGCGGGCCAGCCGGCCATCCGAGTGGTCGGCGATGTCACTCGGGCGGGCTACAACCTGGTCAATGGCCGCGGCGTGACCGACACGTCGCCCATCGCCCAGGCAAGTTGTACGAGCCTGTCCTGCCAGACCTGGACCTCGCCGCAACAGGCGGTCGAATGGGCGACGCGGGTCCTCGGCGAAAAAGAGCAGCGCACCTGCGATACCTGCACCAAGACCGAGACAGTGCCCGGCGTCGGACTGACGCCGCTGATCCAGGAGGAGTACGAGGCGAAGCTGGAAGCCTTGCAGGAGCTGATCGCGGGGACGCGCAACACGACCTTCGAGAACCTGCGCGTGGCGGGCAGCACCTCGCTGCCCATCACGCGCGGCGTCGTCGAGGCGCTACGCGACGAGCCGGATCAAGACCTGCTGGCGCGACGCTTGGCCTCCGAGGTCGCGCTCTCGTCGGTGCTGGAGAAGGCATTGCTGCTCCAGCGGACCCTGCTGACGGGCAAGAAGGAGCCCAACGTGGCGGCCAACGAGTTGGCGGTCGAGGCCGTGAATCACGAGAGCGACGCGCTCAATGGGGAGATCCAGAACCTCAAGACCGAGCTGGAACTACGCCGCGAGTTGGCCAACAACTCGCCGATGGCCATCATCCAGCGCCACGGCACGCGCGCAGCGGGTTCGCGCGGCATCTACGAGGGCGACCCGGTGCCAGACCGCCTCGAACAGTTGCAGAAGGGCAATCCGGGAGGCCGGCCATGAGCATGACTTGGCTGCGGCCGCGCTGGCTGTTCAGCCGGCGCGCGGCGAAGGCGCTGCTGTGGACGGTGGTGATCATTGCCGTTGCCGTGGGGACCAACATTGCCGGCATCTACTTGGTCGGCAGCGTTGCCGGTTGGCAGCGGTGGCTGGCGGCCGGGGCTGGCTACTTCCTGGTGTGGCGGCTGTGCCTGTACGGGGCGACGGTCTACGGATGGGTCTGGATGCGCCGCCGGCTATTGGCGCGCGAGGCCGACGCGCAGGCGCGGCGCCGCCTGGTGCGCAGCGAGATCGCCGGCGTCCTCGCCATCGTGGCGCTGGAAACCAGCCTGCTCATGCAGGGCTGAGGGGAGAGTCAGGCAATGACACTTTTCACGACCGACTACCTGGAGTACTACCTCACCCTTGTCTCCTGGATCGTCAATAACGGCATCTGGGCCGTGTTGGTATCCAGCGGGGTGTTCGCCCTCCCCTTCGTGGCAATCATCGTGCAGGAATGGCTCAAGGCCCGCACGGAAGGCGCCGACGAAGGCAACAAGGGCGTGCTCTCGGCTGCGCGCATCGAGAACCGGGTGTTCGTCGCCATCGTGGTGGTGATGTTTGCTGGCATCCCTTTCATCGACGTCGACCTCAACACCATCCAGTACGACAGCTCACGCTCCGCGCAGTGCCAGGTCAGCGTGCCGCAGCCGGCCGACACAGGCTGGTCGCAGTCCTTCTCGACCCTCAACAACCAAAGCGCCAAGTTGCCGGTGTGGTGGGCATTCATGCACGCGCTCTCGCGCGCTGTCACGGGCGCGTCTGTTGCGGCAATCCCCTGCGGCACCGATCTGCGGCAGATGCGGATGGAGATCGACGCCACGCGCATCGACGATCCAGTGCTGGCCCAGGAAGTGGCGGATTTCACGCACGATTGCTACGGGCCGGCCCGTGCCAAGCTGTTCATGCAGCGCCCGCAACTTGACGAAGAGCAGATGCACGACGTCACCTGGATCGGCTCGCGCTTCTTGACGGACACGGCTGGCTACTACGACAGCTATCGCTCGAGCACCCCGCGCGAGGACTGGCCCTACGACAGCAACCGCGATGCAGGGCTTGCGCAGGTGTCCAGCGGCGGCGGCTACCCGAACTGCCGGCAATGGTGGGCCGATGGCAGCAACGGCCTGCGGGCACGGCTGCTGGGCCAGGTGGACCCCAACCTGCTCACGCGGCTGGCGGGCTGGGCTGGATTCCTGAGCCGCGCCGACGTGGACGATTCGGTGATCCGCGCGATCGCCTCGCCGCGGCAACAGAAACTCAATCAGGGCTCGGTCTATACGGACTACGGTGGCCAGATTGACAAGACTTTGCCGAACATCGTGACGCGCGCAGCAGGCGACGTGGGAATGGCCGTTGGCGGGCTCGCAGCATTCCCCGCCATGGATGTGGTGCGTCAGGCCCTGCCTATGGTGCTCGCGCTGCTCAAGATGGCGTTGGTGATTTGCATTCCGCTGGTACTGGTCGTGGGCACCTACGACCTCAAGACCGTCGTCACCGTCAGCGTCGTGCAGTTCGCGCTGTTTTTCGTCGATTTTTGGCTCCAGTTGGCCCGCTGGATCGACAGCACCATCCTCGATGCGCTCTATGGATGGGGCTGGGGCTGGAACCGGCCGCACAACAACTTCGATCCGCTGGTCGGCTTGAACAATGCGTTCGGCGACATGCTGCTGAACTTCGTCACCGGGACGATGTTCATCGTGTTGCCAACATTCTGGATCATGGCCTTGGCATGGGCAGGCATCCGCGCTGGCAACATCCTGCAAGGACTCGCTAATGCAACGGGGGACGCCAAGGCTGCCGGGGCTAAGGGCGGTGGCATTGCGATCAATGCCCTGTCAAAGAAATGAGGACTGCTATTCGTCGTCTTCGACGTGCGGATCGATGCGAAATCCATCGTAGGTGTACAGACCGAATCCAGCAGGTCCGTTGCGCCACTCCGGCTCGGGCGGGTCGTCGGCAAGCCCGGCGTTGCGCGCCACCCACGCGGCCACTACCGCAAACACCAGCAGCAACGCTAGCCAAGACATGGTGTACAGCAGCACACCGAGAACGGCTAGCTTGACCACCCACAACGCCAAGATGGCTCCAACGACCGGCACCCCCTTGGAGGCGAGCCAGCTCGACAACCTTCGCTCGCCGCGCGCATAGGCGCGCCATCCACGGCCAACGCTGCGGCCGAGGCGTTCTGCGGTGCTGATGCGGGTTGTCGTGTTCATGGTCGTCTCCTGCTACACGAGGATGCCTATTCCAGCTTGGTCCAATTCATTCTGCTTGGGGCTTTCAGTGTGTTCTCTTGCTGCTTCAAGACGCTTCGTCATCCGGTTCCACTGGGCCAGGGTCGGGCTCCACGCCGATGCGATAGGTGGCAACGAAACTCGGCCAGTCCACATGGTCCACCAAGTCAATGTCCTCGATAACCCTGACCTTCGCTTCCGCACGCTCGAACAAGGCGATGCTCTTGGCAGGATAGTTGTTGCGCGACGGATAGAGCACCCCGTCGAACAGCGGCAGGCCGTCGTCTCCGAGCATCGCATGCACCTGGGCGGACACCTGCTGCGTATGCGTGTAGTCGCGGCTGGCCAATTGCTCCAGGTTCAAGCCGAAGTAGCCCGCCATGACGCCCGGTGCCGTGAGATCTGCCAGGCGCACACCGTACAGAACGCCCACGGCGCGCACCATCCGACCCTGGACTTCTTTCAGCGCGATCGAGCGCGACGTGTCCGCAAGCCACTGATGCTTGTGAAACACCGATTCCATCAGCGCTGTGGGTAGGTCGCGGCCCAGGTAGAGCACGCCGTAGGCCCGCGTCGGGTCGTCGTAGCGGTTGGTGCTGCTGCGGCCGTAGTACAGCGGGCTGCCCCAATAGACGACGCGGCTCACATGCTGGAGCAGTTCACCCGCATCGATCAGGAACGACGGCAGCTCGTAACTCATGGCAGTCTCACTTCAATGCACCTGAACGCCCAGCACGTTGAACACGGCCTCAGCTACGACGTCGATCGAGTCTGGCGTCACCGCATCCACCGGCGAACGCCCGCCCAACCCTTCTAGCGGTTCGGACAGCGCACCGTAGATCGTCCAGTTGTCGATGCCCTCGACCTCCTGAAGCACGGTTTGGGTCAACTGCTGCTTCACCGGGTCGAGTTGCCAGTCGGGCAGCTTCTGGCCGCGCATCCCCACATTCAGTGCCAGCAACCGACGGGCGAGGATGTCCTTGTAGATCTGCTGACGCGACTTGTCCGCCAACTTGGCGAATTCGGGGATCGGCACGTTATGCGGCTGGTTAAAGGTTTCCAACAACACGGTGCGGCCACGCTGGACTTCGGTTTCATTCGGTGTCCAGCGCTTGTCGGCGCGCAGCGTGGACGCCTTACGTTCCAAGGTCCGCTGCATGGTCTCCATCTCCAGGCGAGCGGGAAGCTCCAACGCCTCTACACGCTCGTGGACAAACGCCTGCAACTCGGCCGCGAAAGCCCCGACATCTCGGATATCGACGATGGCGGCGAAGCGGCGCACGTCTTCCTCCGTGACGCGCGGCAGACGGTCAGCAATGAGTTCGACGGCATTGGACATGATCATCTCCAGGCGATGTAAGGTAGACGAAACTTAGTCGCACATGTCGCCTTTGTCAACTTTGTCGCCTTTACGAGAATCCAAGTGGCGGAAATGGCGTCCGCGCAGCGTAGGCTGACCGCCCAATCCACACGAACGGATTCCACATTGACGCTGGAACCGCAACCTATGCCCCGCTATACCGAAACGGTTAAAGGCCCAAGGGCAGAAAAGGCAAGGGAATGGGGTGCAAGGGGAAAGGCCCTACCTCGAAAAGGCTAAAAGGCCTCCCGGTCGGCCCACCACCAGGACACCTATATGCTCTCCCTGTTCCGGCGAAAACAGGCCTCGGTCGCTGCCGCTCCGTCGGCAGCACCCGCCACCGACCTCCCGAAAGGGCTGACACGGCCGGAGACGGCCACGTCTCTGCTAGCAACCCCGCGCCGTCAGAAGTTGTTGGAACACATTTGGCAGCGCACTTCGCTGTCTCGCCAGCAGTTTGACACGCTGTACCGCAAGCCCTTGGAGCGCTACGCCGCGCTTGTGCAGCAATTCCCCGCCTCCGAGAGCCACCACCATGCCTACCATGGCGGCATGCTCGACCATGGGCTTGAGATCGTTGCCTACGCGCTCAAGCTGCGGCAGTCCTATCTGCTACCCGCTGGCACAACACCCGAAGACCAGGCCGCTCAAGCAGAAGCCTGGACTGCGGCAACCGCCTACGCCGCACTGCTTCACGACATCGGCAAGATCGCCGTTGATCTACATGTAGAGCATGCCGACGGCAGTGTCTGGCACCCCTGGCACGGTCCGCTGAAGCAACCCTACCGATTCCGCTACCGCGAGGATCGCGAGTACCGACTGCACAGTGCCGCTACCGGCCTGCTGTACCACCAAGTGCTCGACCGCTTCATCCTTGACTGGCTCAGCGGCTTCCCATCGCTGTGGGCTGCATTGCTGTACATCATGGCAGGACAGTACGAGCACGCCGGGGTGCTCGGAGAACTGGTGGAGAAGGCCGACCGTGCCTCCGTAGCCCAGGAACTGGGAGGTGATCCGGCAAAGGCGATGGCCGCACCGAAGCATGCTTTGCAGCGCAAGCTGCTGGACGGCCTGCGCTACCTGCTCAAGGAAGAGTTGAAGCTCAATCAGGCCCAGGCGTCAGATGGCTGGCTGACGCACGATGCGCTGTGGCTCGTCAGCAAGACTGTCTCCGACAAACTGCGCGCACACTTGCTGGCGCAGGGCATCGATGGCATTCCTTCGAACAACACCGCCGTCTTCAATGTGCTGCAAGACCACGGTATCCTCCAGGCAACGCCGGAAGGCAAAGCCATCTGGAAAGCCACGGTCACCAGCGAGACCGGCTGGTCGCACAGTTTCACGCTGCTGCGCTTGGCCCCGGCACTGATCTGGGAAGCCGCAGAACGCCCACAGCCCTTCAGTGGCACCGTCGTCGAAGAAGCATCGGGCAGCGAACCAATCGAGGAGAACGGCGGCTCCCCTGCCCCTTCGCCCGATCCCGTCGGCCCCCCTTCGTTTGTGGACGCGGCTTCAGCGACACTCGCCGACCTCGCGTCGGCTCAAGTCGATGCGATGGAAGACTTGCTGTCGTTGATCAGCGATCCGTCTCCTCCGGCAACGCCTCCTGTGGAAGATGCATCTGCCAGCCTGCCGCCAGGCGAAGCGGAATCCACCGCCACACAGAGGCAAACACCCGACCCAGCTGAAGGCCAGCCGTCGCAGGCACTGCCCTCCCCCAAACATTTCATTGCCTGGCTGAAGCAGGGCATCGAATCACGCAAGCTGATCATCAACGACGCCAAAGCGTTGGTGCATACGGTCGCCGATACCGCTTACCTGGTCAGTCCCGGTGTCTTCCAGCGCTATGCCCAGGAACACCCGCAGATCGCTGCTCTGGCTAAGCAGGAGAACGTGCAGGAATGGCAATGGGTACAGAAGCACTTCGAGAAGCTGCTGCTACACCGCAAACAAGACAATGGATTGAACATCTGGACCTGCGATGTCATCGGACCACGCAAATCACGGCGGCTGCACGGCTACCTGTTACAAGATCCCAGGCATCTTTTTGATGAGGTCCCGCCGAACAATCCATATCTGCGCGTCCACTAACGCCTCTGGCCCGGATCTGGATCTGGATCTGGGCCTACGCGTTTCGTTTTTTGCGCGATCTGCTCAGGGAGCCGGTCAGCCGGATCGTCCAGTGCGCAGATCTGCGCAACGAACACCTTGCGGCGGGCCGGAAACTGCCGTGGCGGCGTGTCAGATTTTTCCTACCCTCCCCGCCATATCCTTGAATTGGCAAGCGACAGGCGATGACCACACTGGCCGATGGTGGCCGGCAGTGGAAATTTGATCTCGTCTATGCCAGAGTTTGGTCAACCTGCCTCAACTGCACATAAGGACGATGGCCGCAGCAGGCCCCAGCCAGATCAATGCCTTGCGGTTCAATCGTCCGCTCGGGCATTTGTATATGAACGAGACAGCCGATCCCTGTCCCGATTCACTCCCTCCCCGTATCCCGCGCCCATGCCTTCACCAATTTAGCAAGCTACTCGCCGCCGGCCAACTCCGCCTGGTTCCGCATTGCTATCCCGCCATCCATGTGTATCGAACAAAACCGACGAGATCTGCCATGACCCATTACGCCTACGGACCGCGCGTATCGCCCTCACGTGTTGTTGCAGGCTTGTTGCTTGCTTGTGGGCTGTTTTTTGGACAAGCCAACGCCCAGGTGCTCGTCAATGACAACATGTCCATGGGAAAGGCGATACAGGAATACACAAAGCAGGCCGAACGTTTTAATGAAACGCGCAAGCAGTATACGCAAGAGCTGGGGCACTATAAGCAGCAGCTCATCTCGCTGCCGCGGTTGAACCTTGGCGAATCCACCATGCCGGACAATTTTGAGGAACGCCCGCAGGATTACGGGCTGGAGGATACCTGCCCAGGCGCCAAAATCACCGGTCTCAAGGGTTTGCTGGATAAGTTCAAGTCGCTCGCCCCCAACTACGAAGGCGACATGGTGGAGGAACAGCTCAAGATTTGCGCACGCATGGTGCTGGCCCAGAATGCGCAGTACAACGAGTCGGTGCGCATGCTCAAGCGCTTGATCCAGCGAAACACTCAGTTCAACAAGCAGGTGCAACCGCAACGCGACAGCGGCGGTACCAGCCAGGGCGCCCTGGCGGCCAACGACAATGAGGTCCATCGCTTCGTGGCACAAAACGCCATGGACCTGGACTACTGGCAGGCCCAGATGACAGCGTACGACAACTACATCGTCTCGCTCAAGGATGACCAATCGCGTTTGTCTCGAAAGGCTCTGGACGGCGACAAGACCGGTTGGCTTGCCCCGTTGGGACAAATCGTGCAAGCAGCCACGTTGGCAAAAGCACTAGAGAACTGATTCGCCGGGGCGCGTGAGTCCCACAACGACAAACAGGCAGGCAGCAATGGACGGAAGTTTCCACGGAGCGATGAGCTGGTTGCAGCCCATGGCGGACATGAACATCGGCGATTTCGTTTTCTTCAAACTGGTCAACAACTACTTCACCAACGAGATCGACAAGTTCGGTCTCGAGGTGATGGGCCGCGCCATGAAGTGGGTCAGCGCGATTGCCCTGACGGCGACCACGCTGTGGGTACTACTGCTGGGCTATCGCATCGCGACAGGGCAATCGCGTGAAAGCGCACTGACCACGATGACCAAAGCGGCTAAGATCGTGATCATAGTGGCCATTGCTTCCGCGGTAGGCGCCAATGGTTCCTCGGTGCAAACCATGACCGAGGATCTGGACGCGAATATCCACTGGCTATTCACCGGCGAGCAGGGGAATTCCGCCGAAGCGATCGACAAGAACCTGGCCTATACGCAGATTGCGCTGACCGCCTTGGATGCGGTGAATGTCGTACACGACGATCCCGAAGCATTGGAAAAGAAAGGGCGGGCCATCTTCATGGCGGGCTTCGGCACCGCCGGTCCGCCGATGGTGGCCGGCGCGATGCTTCTGCTGTTCAAGTTCACCATGGCTTTCCTGATCGGCATCGGCCCGATCTTCATCTTGTTCCTGATGTTCGATCAGACCAAAGACCTGTTCAAACGGTGGCTTTTCTATGTGATCGGCACGCTGTTTTCGATGTCGATGTTGTCAGTAGTCACTGGCATGGTACTAAAATTCACCGCGAAGGCTGCCGCCGCCTATTGGGCGGCGAAAATCATCACGCTGAACAATGCGGAAGGATTGTCTTCGCAAGCCTTGCAGCAAGGCGGGATTGGATTGATTATGACCTTGGTGATTGTCACGGTGCCAACCTTCGGCGCGGCAGTATGGCAGGCGAACATGGGTAACTTCATGCACTTCTCGGCTTTCAACGGAGGCACTGCATCGAGCCCGGGACCACAGGGGCAACCAGTAGGCTTCATGCCTCAACAGGCGCCAGGAAATAGTGCCAGTTCCTCTAGCGAAATAAGTAGCGGAACTGGGAGTAACGCAAATTTAGCGCGAACGCCAACTCAAACCTCTGTTTCACAATCACCGGGGTCACGTGGCTTAGCTGGTGGCAAAGAAAGTAGCATTAGTTAAGAAATAAAGGTCTACCAATCATGAGATCGATCATAAGGTCAGGTTTTCTACTGCTGGTTTTTTCTATGAACGCTTGGGCAGAGCAAGGATGTCCTCCAGGGCAAATTCCTGCTCAGTCCAACGGCAGCATGGCTTCGTGTGGGCCTATCCCACCTGGATATTATCAACAGGAATCAGCACCCGCCGCGCGGCCTCTTGGGAAGTGGATTAAGACTTGGGGGGCTGTTGCGATGGGATCGTTGGGACTGGAACGCAATTACGGAGTAACGACCGGAAAACTCTCAAGATCAGAAGCAGAAAGCGATGCAATGGCTCGTTGCGCAAAGCATGGCGAGAAGGACTGTCAAATTGGCCTGTCCTACTTCAATCAATGTGTTGCAGTAGGAGAACCCCAAATTGATGGGAAGCCAAATTTGACAGGAAATGTCCAATTCTCTGGAGAAATATCCATTGAAAAGGCTTCTGCTGCCGCATACGCGGCCTGCAAACGCAGGAATCCGGAAAACGAGTGCAAGGTAATTTACAAGGCATGCTCTGATCAGATATTTAAGAGATTTTAGTTGACTGTTTTTTTAGGACGTCAAAGATCCGATAGCTCACATAGACCAATTTCGATCCGGGAGAAGTGTGATGAAAAAGCGGGGACTTTTCGCAGGGTTTTTGTTGTACGCCATGGCCATACAGTCGTCGACGCAATAGAGCTGCTACTACGAGTCCACTCTTTATTAAAGCAGCAATCTCTTTCTTTTTGTACGCTCGGCGTTCTCAGTGACTGCTGGGCGCCCATCAACCCAGCGACGGGTACATCACCATCACCAACCCGTACTGCTACAACGCCTATTCTGCCTTGATGTATGCCCGCGTCTGTCCGACGGCGTTCCTCAATGGCGTTCAGCAAGGAGCGAACCGCGGCCAGCCCAGCTCGTTCCGCTCGCCTGACAGCTTTGCCGGCTAATTAAAGCCGGTCCATTTGGAAGGAGCAATGCGATGAATCAGATGTCCACAACTCGGCATATAGGTTGGCAGCGGTCGGTCGAGCGTGTGCCCGCTCTGCTGACCATCGTTATCTTAACGCTCTCGCTCACGGCCTGCATGGCGGTCTTGGCCTATCGTCTGTCAGGTGGTATCGCACTGGTTTTGGCGCAATGGGTGG
>NZ_CAPJ01000040.1 GCF_000331775.1 Xanthomonas translucens pv. translucens DSM 18974 | reverse complement strand
CTACATCAACGCCCACGGCACCGGCACCCTGGCCAACGACGGCGGCGAGACGCAGGCGATCCGCCAGGTGTTCGGCCGCCACGCCGATGCGCTGGCGGTGAGTTCGACCAAGGCGGTGCATGGCCATGCGCTGGGCGCCGCCGGTGCGCTGGAACTGGTCGCGGCGGTCGGCGCGCTGCGCGAGCAGCGGGTGCCGCCGACCGCCAACTTCCTCGATCCGGATCCGGACTGCGACCTGGACTACGTGCCCAATCAAGCCCGCGCGCAACAGGTGCGCGCGGTGCTCAGCAATTCCTTCGCCTTCGGCGGCCTCAACGCGGTGCTCGCGGTGCGCGAGGCGCGCTGAGGCCGATGCCGCGGCAGGCGACGGGAGGCAACGCGGCGCCAACGCGCTGTCTCCCGCCATTTCACGCCACCCGCTTGGCGCGGGTCAGCAACTGGTCCAGCAGCGACAAGCCCAGATCGATCTCGTCGTGGCTGATGTGCAGCGACGGCGCCAGGGTGATCACGTTCTTGTAGTAACCGCCCACGTCCAGCACCAGGCCGATGCGCTTGCCGTTGTGGCGCAGCTCGCCTTCCAGGCCCATGTCCACCATCGTGTCGAGCAGCTTGCGGTTCGGGGTGAAGCCGTCCGCCTGGCAGATCTCCGCGCGCAGCGCCAGGCCCAGGCCATCAACGTCGCCGATTTCCGGATGGCGCGTCTGCAGGTCGCGCAGGCCGTCGAGGAAGTGCGCGCCCTTTTCCATCACCATCGTCTCGTAATCGGTCTCGGCGAGCATGCGCATGGTCTCCAGGCCGACCGCGGTGCCGAGCGGATTGGAGGCGAAGGTGGAATGGGTCGATCCCGGCGGGAACACGGTCGGGTTGATCAATTCCTCGCGCGCCCAGACGCCGGCCAGCGGGTTGAGGCCGTTGGTCAGCGCCTTGCCGAACACCAGCACGTCCGGGGTCACCCCGAAATGCTCGATCGCCCACAGCTTGCCGGTGCGGAAGAAGCCCATCTGGATCTCGTCCACCACCAACAGGATGCCGTACTTGTCCAGCACCCGCTTCAGGCCGGTGAAGAAGTTCGGCGGCGGGATCACGTAGCCCCCGGTGCCCTGGATCGGCTCGACGTAGAACGCGGCGTACTCGCACTGCCCGGCCTTGGGATCCCACACGCCGTTGTACTCGGTCTCGAACAGGCGCTCGAACTTGGCCACGCACTGCTCGCCGTACTCTTCCTTGGAAATGCCCTTGGGCCCGCGGAAGTGGTACGGGAATTCGATGAACTGGGCGCGGTCGAAATGGCCGAAGCGGCGCCGGTAGCGGTACGAGGAGGTGATCGCCGAAGCGCCCAGGGTGCGGCCGTGGTAGCCGCCCTCGAAGGCGAACATCAGGCTCTTGCCGCCCGTGGCGTTGCGCACCAGCTTCAGCGAATCCTCCACCGCCTGCGCGCCGCCGACGTTGAAATGCACGCGGCCCTTGCGGCCCCACTTGCGCTGCGCGTCCTGGGCGATGGTCTTGGCCAGTTCGATCTTGGTCGGGTGCAGGTACTGGCTGGCCACCTGCGGCAGGCTGTCGATCTGCCGCTTCAGCGCGCCGTTCAGGCGCGGATTGGCATAGCCGAAGTTGACCGCCGAATACCACATCTGCAGGTCCAGGTACGGCACCTCCTCGGTGTCGTACAGATAGCTGCCGTCGCAGTGCGCGAAGATCCGCGGTGGTTCGCTGTAGTGCACGGTGTCGCCGAACGAGCAGTACTCGGCCTCGTCGGCCAGCATCTGCGCATCGCCGAGCGCGGCGTGGTAGGCCGGGCCGGTGCGCAGCAGCGCGTCCGGATCGGGCGAGGCCGGCTGCAGGCCGTCGTGCGCGGCCAGATCGAGCGTGTCGAGATCGCCGTGGAGCGGCGCAAGCGCGGTGGGGAGCGGAACATTCCGATTCATGGGGATCAAGCTCGTTGGGGAACGGGGAGTGGGAAGCGCGCGCTGGCGACAGCAGGCGCGACGAGTTCGTGCAGCAGGGAGATGGCGTCGTCGAACCCGTCGATCGCGCGGTGGGCGATGCCGCTGGCGCGGCAATGGCGCAAAAGGCCGTCCTTGGCGAAGACCAGATCGGCCTTGCCGGCCACGCAGAAATCGGAGCGGCCGTCACCGATCAGCAGGGTGGAACGCGCCGGTTCCTGCTGGGCCATGACTGCGCACTTGCAGGTGCCGCTGGCGCAATCGGGCTGCGCGTGCGGCGAGGCCATGCGCCATTGCCCGGCATCGGTGCGCAGCAGGCGGTTGGCGATGATCGGCAGCTGATGCAGGCCGTGCCGCGCCAGGATCCGTGCGATCGGGTAATCCAGACCATCGCTGACGATGCTCAGCGGCATGCCAAGATAGCGCGCCAGATCGACGAAGCGCACGAACGCCGGGTCGATGCGCACCTCGTCGAGCACCCGGTGCAGCGCGTCCACGTCGCCGTCGAGCAGCGCCACCTGGCCGCTCATGCACTCGCGCGCGCCGATGCGCCCGGCCACCCAATCGTCTTCCAGCGCGCGCCAGCCGGGCTGGCCGAGGCGCTCGAGCAAGGTATCGGTCACGTCCTGCAGCGACACGGTACCGTCGAAATCGCAAAGAATTTTCCACTGGACGCGCAAGGCGGCTCTCCGGCTAATTCGGGCAGAGCCTAGGCCGGTTGTCTTTCGTGCTCCTTTCGGGCAGATCTCAAGCAGATGCCGCCGCGCCGCATGCCGCGCCGGCGCCACGCGCGGTTCCCAATTCGGACACAATCAGGCACGCTAGCGGCACCAGGCCCGGATGGCGAAACTGGTAGACGCATCGGACTTAAAATCCGCCGGGGGCGACCCCATGCCGGTTCGATTCCGGCTCCGGGCACCATCTGCGTTTCGGCGCGCGCAATCGCAGTCGAACGCCATACAAGCCGCCACGGCGCTACACCCACCAGACAAAAGCCCCGGCATCGCCGCCACGACGAGACCGGGGATGCCACTCGGCAAACGGTGAACCTGTCGGCGGGCGTCGCTCAGATCGCCCGCGAATAGGGCGCAGGCTGCGCCGGCTGGCGCAGGTAGCGGTCGAAGCACATTGCGATCAAGCGCAGCAGCGGGCGCCCGCGCGCGGTAGCCTGGATCGTGCCGTCGCGGTAGTCGGCCAGGCCGTCGGCGCACAATGGCGCCAGCGCCTGCAGCTCGTCGTGAAAATAGGTCGCGAAGTCGATGGCGTGGCGCTGCGCCAGCGCGGCGACGTCGGCGCGCCCCTGGCACATCAGCTGCTGGATCAGCTCCGCGCGCAGCGCATCGTCGGCGCTGAGCCGCAGGCCGCGCAGCACCGGGCTGTCGCCGGCATCGACCGCCGCCTCTAAGGCCGGCAGCGCGCGCTGGTTCTGGCTGTTCGCTGAAGCGTAACAACACGCGCAGGCCCTGCAGCAGTTCGCCAAGCAATTCAGGGGCCAGGAACAGGCAGGCGGCCATCATCGCCGCCTCGCGCAACACGCGCTGCACGTAGGCGCGCCCCTTGCCGACATCGCGGGTGATCACCCGGTTGCAGCCGCAGTAGAAACACGGGCTGCGGCAGAACGGCACATGCACGTACAGCGACAGCGGCCGTGCCGGATCGCTGGCCTGCACCGCCGCGAACAGCTGCGCCGGGCCGAAGCCGGCCTGGAAATGCGTCGCGGTCGGATACGAGGTGTAGCGCGGGCCGGGACGATCGTAGCGGCGCAGCAGCTCGGCGTCGAAGTCCCAGGCGGCGGCAGGATCGGGAGCGGTGAGGATGTCCATGGACGCCAGTATCTGCAGCCGCCGCGGCCCGGCCTTGATCAGGATCAATGTCGCCACACGCCACACGCCGCGCTGCCTAGTCTGCATCGGCGGCATGCGCCAGCGCCGACGGGGGATCGGCGGTGCGGCCGCATGCAGGTACCGCCAACGCGTGCGCGGCACCCCCGGCGCATGCCGCACCTCCCCTTCCACGATGGAGTCCGCCCGTCATGACCCCAGCGACGATGCCCTGCTCGACCCGCTCGATCCGGCCGCGCCGCGCCCTGGGCTGCGAACTCGGCTACACGCTGGGCTTCTTCATGTTCTGGTCGGCCACGCTGAGCTCAAGCCTGCTGACCGAATTCCTGCAGCGGCCACCGCCGCAGGCCGCGGCAGACGACGACGCGCCGTCGTCGTGAGCGGAGCGCCGATGTCCCGCAGCATTGCATTGCGCACGCTCGGCGCCGATGCCGCAAACGCCGCCATCGATGCCGCGGCAGCGCCGCGCAGCCGCTACACGCGCCTGCGCCGCTGCAGCCTGTGGCTGCTGTTCGCCGCGTTCTACCTGCTGCAGTGGCTGCGATTGCTGGCGGCGCTGCTCGCCGCCGGCTGAGCCGCAGCCGCGAGGACACCGCAGCCAGCGGCGGCGAACGCCGGCACCCGTGCGTGCGGCGCGGACATGCACGCGATCTGTGGCCGACCTCGAGACACCCCCACCCCGCGACTTCATGCACACGGACTATTACCACGCGGTCCCGGCCGCGCCGCAACAGCGGATATTTTTGCCGGGAGGCTAGCGCAACGCACGGGAGGGCTGTAGAATGACTGGCTCACAAGCGGGAATAGCTCAGTTGGTAGAGCGCAACCTTGCCAAGGTTGAGGTCGCGAGTTCGAGTCTCGTTTCCCGCTCCAGATTCAGACAGAGCCCCGTCAGCGGGGCTTTCTCTTGTCGGACACCGTTCCAGCGGTTTCGGCTAGAATTGAGTCCACCGGCCTGGTGGCAGAGTGGTTATGCAGCGGACTGCAAATCCGCGTACGCCGGTTCAATTCCGACCCAGGCCTCCATCTGCGATTCCGAACGCCCGGTAGATCCACGATCTACCGGGCGTTTGCGTTTGCGCGCCGCTGCAGCGCACCGCGCTCCGACACTGCCGCCGCACTAACGCGCCGTTGGGCGTGCGCCGTGCGCCGTGCGCATGGACGGTGTTGCAGATCGCCTTGGCGCCGATGAAGGTCGGGACCACGTCCTCTGTTCTGGCCGTCCTGACCATGATCGTTGTCGAGCCGCCAACTGAACATGCCGCGCAAGCCGTTCTGCAACGCGTAGCTGCTCCGGCCGCAGTGTCTTCGAGCGAGGACGGCAACCCGCCGCGGCAGAACGCACCGATAGCCGCCGTGATCGACTCCACACTCCCGCACTGTGCCGCTGCCGACAGCGATGACCCGCACGATATCCTGAGGGTTATTGCATGGTCTGAACGAATCCGCCAGGCCGGTGCTCGAAGTTCATTGCTTTTGTCATCGACAGGATCGACAAGGACTCGAGCAGTCGCAGGAAACGCGCCGATTTTTCTCCAATGGAGTTCGACCTTGAGCAATTCGGCCAGTGAACCCCTTCGCGTCCTCGGTTTTTGGCGCGATCTGGAAGTCTTCAACATCCCCGCCGCGCCGTCGGCTCGGGATGCCAGCAGCCAGACCAAAATCACGACACTCCGCCATGGCGATCCTCTGCCGTGGCAGCACGACGATTTCAAGCCCACGGTCGAATACGGCTACGTCCATGTTGTCTATCTCGGCGTCGCGGATACCGAGGCTCTTTCCCGCCTGCTGTTGCGCGCGATCTTCCCCGACCGCGACCTGAGCGAGCGCGAGCGTCAGCGCGCCAGCGGCAACGGCTGGCTGGCCGCCTTCGTCGCCGACGAGCATGGTTGTCCCAAGCCAGACAGCTACCTGGCTGCCAGCTTCGCCCACGGCGCGGCGGCACTGCGGCAAACCGACTCGCTGGAGAACGTCAATGCGCGCCTAAGCCGTGCACGCGACGAATTCGCCCAACGCTGCCACCGTTTCGAAGAAATCCAGGATGCCTCCGTTGCCCGCACCGGGAGCGACAGCGCAACTGCCATGCCCCTGACCTGGGACGAACTGAGGAACGAGTTGCAACTGGTGCGCCGGCTGCTCGGCAGCGAAACCAAGCAACCGGACCTGGACTGGCGAATGGTGGTGCGCAGCAGCCGGGTCAAACGCCGCTACCTGAGCGACAACCTGCAGGCCGCAACCGATTTCCTGAATTCGTTCTACCTGGACGACCTCGATCGCCTGATTGCCCAGGCACGAAACAACCGCCCTTTCGGCGCGGCGCTGAGCGCCTACCTGGGACGTGCACTGGAGCAAGACCAGCGTACCGACATCCTGGTACAGCACGCCGCAATGGCCAAACTTCTGAGCGTGGCGCATCTCCCCAGCGCACGTTGGCCCGCGCCGTCGGAGCATCCTTTGGTGCTGGCGCAGCAGGCTGCAGTCGCACAGGTGTTGCATACGCTCGGGGCCTCCAATGGCGTCATCGGTGTCAATGGACCTCCCGGCACGGGCAAGACCACCCTGCTGTGCGATGTCATCGCAGAGATCGTCACCGAACGCGCGCGCCGGATCGCCGCGCTTGAGCGCCCCGTGGCACTGTTCGAAGAGAAGATCAGCGTGGCCGGCAAGGGCTTCTATCCGCTCAAGGCCTCGGTGATCGCCGGCACTTCCATCGTGGTCGCCAGCACCAACAACAACGCGGTCAAGAACATCACGCAGGAGTTGCCGGCACGCAAGAAGGTCGCAGGCGAGTACGGCTCTGTCGATTATTTCGCCAAGGTCGTGGGAGAGATATTCAAGGCGCAGAAGGTCCTGGACGACAAGGATCAGCCGCTGGAAGGCTGGGGCGTGATCGCCGCTGCGCTGGGCAACGCCGGCAACCGACGCTCGTTCGCCCAGGGTTTTTTCCGCGACGAGTACGTGCCGCGGGCAGAGGCCGCCGAGGCAATGGGCGAGGATTCGGAATCGACGGAGGACGAAGCCGATCAGGCGGCCGACGCGGCTCACTCCCCCGTGCTGCCGCCATCCATGAAGCAGTTGCTGGAGGTTGCCTCCAATGACGACTACCGGCGCCACCAGGACGAATGGCAGGCCACCAAACTCCGTTTCCTGGCGCTGCTGTCGGAGTTCGAGCAGCGCCGCGAGGCGTTGATGCGAGCGGAGCAAGCGGCTCAGTCTCTGGATGCCGAACGCGGCCATCTCGACACGCTCCAAGCCGAAATCAATCACATGACCGACGACATCGCCGAGCACGCGCGGACCCTGTCCCGGCAGCAGGAGACGCTGTCGGATCAACGCGCGATGTTGGAGGCCCACAAAGCCCTGCTCGCGCAGCGGCAGGCGGCAGCGACGCCCAACCTGCAGGACCGCCTATCGGCCTTGTTCGGCCGCGAAACGCAGCGGATGGCGGTATTGCGCCGATCCCTGGAGGAACCTGCCAGACTTCTGGCCGAGTCCGCCGCCGTCTTTGCGCACCAGGCCAAGGAGGTCGCCCACACGCAGGCGGAGTTGGAGCGTCGGCAGGAGCGTCTGAAGCCGCTGTCCTCCAAGCGGGACCAGTTGGACAAGGAACTCCAACGGCATCGACAGGCGCTGGACGCCGGCTACGCACTGGGCACCCGCCACTTCCCGGACACCCGTCTGTGGGAACTGCCGAACGCGGACCGCCAGCGCGCAAGTGTCGCCGTCTATGCGGAGCTGGACCAACTGCGTGCGCAGGTCTTCCTGCAAGCGGTGGAGCTGCACAGGCTGAGCATCCTGGCCAACGCCGGCAAATTCATCGCCAATCTGCGCGCGGTGAACGGCATGCTGATGGGCACACTGCGGGACAAGCTCCCCGTCGAACAACGCCCCACGCTGTGGGATGCATTCTTCTTCGTCGTGCCGGTGGTATCCACCACCCTCGCCTCCTTCGACCGCCTGTTCCTGGGCATGGGCCAGGACAGCCTGGGCTGGTTGCTGCTGGATGAAGCCGGCCAAGGCACGCCGCAATCGGCGGCTGGCGCGCTGTGGCGCAGCCGTCGTGCCGTGATCGTGGGCGACCCGCTGCAGATCGAGCCAGTCTTCACCGTGCCGCTCAGCCTCGCCGAAGACCTACGCCAGCGAAACGGCGTCGACCGCACCTGGTCGCCGGTCGACGAATCCGTGCAGACCCTGGCCGATCGCATCACCCCTTTCGGCTCATGGGTCGCGATGGCATCCGATCCTTCCGCAGCCGATACGCCGGAACGCCTGTGGACCGGCATGCCGTTGCGCACGCATCGTCGCTGCGACGACCCCATGTTCTCCGTCGCGAACGAGATCGCCTATGCAGGGCAGATGGTGCAAGGACGAGTGGACGCGCAGGGGCAACCCAAGCCCATCGCGTTCTCCTGCATCCTGGGCGAAAGCGCCTGGATGGACGTTCGCTCCACGCAAGTCGAGCATCCGGTCTGCGCCGACGAAATCGCTCACCTGCTCGCGTGCCTGGAGCGATTGCGTCAGGTACCGGCACACGTGTTGTCGGGATCGCCGGATGAGCCTGGCCCCCTGGCCAAGGTGTTTGTCATTTCGCCGTTCCGCAAGGTCGTCCAAGCCTGCAAGCCCCGCATCAAGCAGGCTGGCTTCAGCGGCATCGAATGCGGCACCGTGCATACCTTCCAAGGAAAAGAAGCGGAAATCGTGTTCTTCGTCCTGGGTACCGCACCGGGCTCGGAGGGCGCGGGCGCGCGTGCTTGGGCTGCCGGCAAGCCGAACCTGTTGAACGTGGCGATCACGCGCGCCAAGTGCCGCCTCTATGTGCTGGGCGATGTGCAGCAATGGGGTGGACTTGACTATTTCCGGCAATTGCGGGAAGCGCTACCGGTGCAGCGTATCGAATCGACGGCAGCATCGAGGCCGTAGCAGGCGGCGCCTACGCCCGCGAAGCGACACCGGCCGGGCGCAACATGCTCGATATGGCCAGTAACGATATCCGGGATGCGCCCCGGCGAGCGCATCGCACTCGGCCAGAACGAAAAAAGGACCCGAAGGTCCTGATTTCATCGTTTTGCAAATACCCGCTGGATACCTGCGAAACCGTCTGGAGCGGGAAACGAGTCTTGCACTAGAGCGCTAAGTCGTTGATTCTCATCTACTTTCTTCGCCGCCGTGGCTAGCGAACGCCTGAATTATAGCCTTGTTTTTCAGCCCCGGCAACAAAGTTCGTCCAAAGACTTCCATCAATGGTCAAGGACGCCATCCACGCCATCGCAACGGACGCAGAGCACAGCCCCTACAGAAGCCGCTATCACAACGCCGTCGGCGCGTACTCGTTTCCTTGCGACAGAAACAGCAACAGGATCGAGCATTGAGACCATGCAACGCAGGGGCTCGCCGTCGAGGGTTGGTCGCCTTCCGCCGGAACAGGCGTACCGGACACGCCGGCTGGCGCACTTGAAGCGCAATGTATTCGCCGCGGTGTTCCAAGTTCAGATCGCGATCGATCAAGCATGCGTGTTTCTCGAGCCAGGCGTGATCGATGCGCTGCAGGCGGTGATGGAGCGAGCGACGGATTGATCGCCGCTGAAACCACTCGACGCGTCGCCTCGTTGCGCGCGCCGAACACAATACATTCATCTCCTGTACGCACCGTGCGTGCCCATTGCGAACCTGGCCCTCCGGCCTTCTTGTAGATGAGAATGCGCGTGGTTCCGTTCTCAGTATCCCAGTCAACCGGCGTGTAGGTGCGCTTAATCCAATTGCCCCATTGAATCTGAATTTTGTCTGCTGGAGTCCAAGTGGTCGTGCGAAGCGACTCGCCACCCAGCGTGATGATGCGAAACGCCGGACCCACATCTTCGATGGCTGTGACATGCGCCCGATGCATGAACAGCCTGCAGTGCTGACCTCCAGTAGACCGGAGCGCTTCGACACTGGGGACGGGGCACCGCGGTTCATTGGATAGGCGCTTCGTAGTTCTTGAGGTCAATGGGCTGCACGAGCACACCGAAGTCCGGGATGTTTATCGGCTCTTCCGTATTTCCTGATTCCTCGGATTTCCCCAAGTCAGGCATGTCAACGGCCGCGTCGAGATTGCGGGCGACATAGTCGCGCAGCTCGTCTTCATAGGAGGAGACACCCACTTCGAGCGTCGATTTGTGCAAAGAAAGTTCACCCGCCAGCACGTAAGCGCCGACCATTGCCACGCTCGTGCCTTGGCCGGTAGCCGGTGTGACGCTGTATCCGGCATCTCCGACCAGCACCACCCGCCCGCGTGACCAACCTTCCATGCGAACCTGATTCGCACTGTAGAAGTAAAAATCCGAAGCCTCTTGCATGTACGACAAGATTCGCGGGTACTCCCAGCCAGCGCCCGCATAGCGCTCGGCGATCAATCGCTTCTGCGCCGCGATGTCGCGATGATCGTAGTCCAGGGGTTCCGTCGTCTCGAAACCAAGGTACGTCCTGGCATCGGAGTTCTTATCCGTAGCCAACATGAGGCCCGGCGCGGCGCTGTCTTGACAAAGGACTTCCCAGTGATCGAGGCCGAGAAAATTCGGAATCGAGAACACTGCGATGTGCTGACCCATGAACCGCAGGAACTGCGGGTCTGGTCCGAAAGCAATTCGGCGTATTCCAGAGTACAGGCCGTCAGCGCCGACCACCAGGTCAAAGCGCCGCGTTGCGGCATGAGCAAATTCAACATTCGCGCCAGCTTCACCCTGCGCAATGGACGTGACGTAGTCGCCGAACAGGAACTCGACGTCGTCACCCACCGCCTCGTACAAGACCTTGCAAAGATCGTCGCGGAGCACTTCGATGTCCGGGCTGTCAAATCGTCCGCCCGTCAGCGATCGCTCTGTGTTTCGATAGATCTCCCGGCCTTCACCGTCCACGACAGACATTCCAGCGAGTTTCGTGCTGTACCCGTGGAGGGCAGAGAGAATGCCCATTCGCTCGGCAACTTCCAAGGCCGGTCCTCGCACGTCGAGCGCTTGGCCTCCCAGACGAAGGCGAGGCGTACGCTCAACCACGGTGACATTGAAGCCGTAGCGCTTCAACCAGTAGGCGGTGCAAAGACCGGCGACGCTGGCTCCGGAAACGAGGACGGCCGGGGATTTGTTCTGGTTTTGTACTGGATCTGGAGTGTTCATCTGGTCGCCCAATCAGGTGCTCGCGCAGGTAACAAAGTTGCTTCGGGCCATCGCTGATAAGTATTATTCAGGGACAGGCGACGCGCGAAGATATGAAGATGCGCTAGGTTAGTCAGAACCAGCCTTGGCGGCATTGGTTAAGTCTGCCAAAATATTTGGAATTCTTGCCAATCGCCAGTTTGCCGCCGACCTCATGCCCATCTTGCAAGCCTCATCGGATTTCACCGACTGGATGGACCCGGATCTAGTGCCCCGGCCGGTGGTGGCCATCGGGGCTGCAGATATCGACATGTCCAAATTGGATATGGTCGACTTCGACCGACAGGAAATGGACTTCCATCGTCATCGCAAAGGGCAATTGTTGCTGCCACTGCGTGGGGCATTTACCAGCGAGGTGGAGGACGGACTCTGGCTCGCGCCACCGCAAAGCGCGATTTGGGTGCCAGGAGGAGTCCTGCACAAGATCACGGCCGCAGGCACGATCGATTGCTACATCGCCTACATCCATCCCCACGCCGCGTCGATGCTCCCGTCGAGCTGCTGTACGGTCTCAGTGACGCCACTGCTGCGTGAACTGCTGATCCGTTGTGCCAGCCTTCCCATGCTTTATGCGGAAGGGGGTGTGGAATCGCATCTGGTCACGCTGCTGCTTCATGAACTCGCGATTGCGCCGACCGTGAGCCTTCATTTGCCGATGCCGACCGATGCTCGACTTCGAAAGATCGTGGAGACGATCCTTGAAAACCCCGCCGAACGAGGAACCATCCAGACATGGGCAAATCAGGTGGGGATGAGCGAGCGTACGCTGTCGCGCGTGCTTGTTCAGGAAACCGGCATGAGCTTTGGCCGGTGGCGCCAGCAGCTCCACCTCATGCTTGCGGTGAAATGGCTGAGCACGGGGTCGTCCGTTCAGCATGTTGCGAATGACTTGGGCTATGAGAGCGCCGGCAGCTTCGTAACCATGTTTCGCAAGGCGCTCGGCACATCGCCTGCCCGCTATATGGCCGAAAGGCGATCGCCGCGTGGCTGATTGAGTTGGAGTTTGTGACTATTCGCTCTCCCAGCACAACCGCTAGCTTTCACCAGGAGATGGTCCGCCCTTCCGGCCAACCATGACACTTCACTGCGCGCACCGTAACGGCAAGCAAGGCGGCTAAGCCGCCGACGGAAACACTCGATCCGCAGAGCACGTAGATGATGATATCTGGGCCGTTCGTCCGCATGGCCCGGTTGGATGGCGTCCGATTGGGTGCAACACGCAGCAGCCTCAGGCAAGTCATAGCGCATTCCCGATGGATGCTATGTCGATATATCAAGATGCCAAGTCAAGCATGACATGCTCGGATTTCTCCACGTTTAACGGGCCATTGAGCAGCCCGCGTGCCCTGTGAAACCGTGGAGATATCAGGCCATATCGAATCGGTCTTGATGGACTTGAAGCACCCCATGAAGCTGGCACCGTGAGCCGATATCGAGGGGGCTTCTTACTCGTTGGTCGATAGGCCAGCAACTGTTCGAGTCTCGCACACCGAGCAAGAGAGGACTACCTGTTGCAGATGCCAGGTCTTGTCCGCCCACGTTCTAGGCATGAGCCACAGGCATAACGACACAACAGCCTTTAGTGGGGCAACCAAGGCGACAAGTCCGCAAATATCCAGACGGATGTCCGTAGCGCAGCCGCGTGACGATTTCCAACATGTATGCGCAATCGCGGAGATTGCATTTGCGATGTCTTTCCGCAGCCGTGTCTATTGAATAGGGCTCACGCCAACAAACGCCACTGAGCGTTCAGGAGTGACCACAATGTTGCAAACACCGGTACTGCAACCGAACGAGCGCCGCATCCTGCGGCTCGGTGAAGTCGAAGCGAAGTCTGGTTTCAAGCGCGCTCACATCTACAACCTGATGAAGAAGCGCCAGTTCCCACAGGCGCTGCGCCTCGGCGTGCGGGCGGTGGGCTGGGACTCGGTCGAGATCGACCAGTGGATCGCCGAACGCCTCAACAACCGGACCTGATCCGCTCCCCTCCTCGGATTTTCCCATCCTTTAGACGGAGAGCGCCATGCAGGTTGTATCCATCATCTCGACCAAAGGTGGCGTTGGCAAAACGACCACGGCCGCCAACCTCGGCGGACTCGCCGCGGACGCGGGACTGCGCGTCCTGCTGCTCGACCTCGACGTGCAGCCCACACTGTCCTCTTACTACGAATTGGCCCACCGCGCCCCCAGCGGCATCTATGAATTGTTGGCGTTCAACGAGCGCGACTTGGGCCGACTCCTTTCGCGCACGATCATCGCGGGCCTCGACCTGGTGCTCTCTAACGACCATCGGGGCGAGTTGAACACCCTGCTTTTGCATGCACCGGATGGGCGTCTGCGGCTGCGGCACCTGCTGCCGATGCTGGCGCCGCTCTACGATCTGGTGTTGATCGACACCCAGGGGGCGCGCTCCGTGCTGCTGGAGATGGCGGTGCTCGCCTCCAATCTGGCCCTGTCTCCGGTCACGCCCGAAATACTTGCAGCCCGTGAGTTACGGCGCGGCACCATGCAGCTGCTGGAGGACATCGCGCCGTACCGGCACCTCGGCATCGAACCGCCGCCGCTGAACCTGCTGATCAACCGCGTCCACCCCGTTTCCGCTAACGCGCGGCTGATCCACCAGGCGTTGCGTGATCTGTTCCAAGACCATGCGGACATCCGCGTCCTTGACACCGACGTGCCGGCGATCGAAGCCTATCCGCGTGCTGCGACCCGTGGCTTGCCGGTGCATCGGGTCGAATACCGGCAGCCACCGAGCAGAGTTGCGCCAGCCGCGCTCGACACCATGCGCACCCTCGCCCGCGAGTTGTTCCCGCAATGGCAAGAGCAATTCGCCCAGGTGTCCGGCCGCCCGCAGCGCCCCACCGAGACCGGGAGGCCCTATGGCGAACACACATGAACTGGCCCGGGGCCACAAGCGACTCCGCGCCCTGATCGAGTTTGCTGTGAGCGAAGGCTGGCACGTCAAGCGGACCCCTGGCGGACACCTCAAGTTCACCAAGGCCGGCTGCGCCGCCATCTATACCAGCTCAACCGCAAGCGACCACCGAGCGACCCTCAACGCCCGGGCGCAGATCCGCCGTGCCGAGCGCGAGGCCCGCATGGCCCGGGCCGCCAACGCCGAGGGATGCGGCCATGGCTGAGATGACCTCCCAGGACATGGCCGGCAAGCTGCTTGCAGCCGGGTTCGAGCGCAGCGGCCCATCGGCCACGGCCTTGAGCGACCCGATCGCCGACACACCGATGGTTGTGACGTTGGATCAGTTGCGGCCTTACGACCACGATCCCCGCAAAAAGCGCAACTCGGCCTACGATGAAATCAAGGCCTCCATCCGAGAGCGCGGCCTGGACGCGGCGCCGGCCATCACGCGCCGTCCGGGCGACGGGCACTACATCATTCGTAACGGCGGCAACACGAGGCTGGCGATCCTGCGTGAACTCTGGGCAGAGACGAAGGACGAGCGCTTCTTCCGCATATCGTGTCTGTTCCGGCCCTGGCCTGCGCGCGGGGAAATCGTCGCGCTGACCGGACACCTCGCCGAGAACGAGCTGCGCGGCGGCCTCACGTTCATCGAGCGCGCCTTGGGCGTCGAAAAAGCCCGCGAGTTCTATGAAGAGGAAAGCGGCGCCACGCTGAGCCAGTCCGAGCTGGCCCGCCGCCTGGTCGCCGACGGCTACCCCGTACAGCAGTCGCACATCAGCCGCATGGCCGATGCGGTGCGCTACCTGCTGCCCGCGATTCCGACCGTGCTCTATGGCGGCCTGGGCCGCCATCAGGTCGAGCGGCTGTCGGTCATGCGCAAAGCCTGCGAGCGCACCTGGGAGTACTACGCCAAAGGCCGCTCCCTTCAATTGGACTTCGACAACTTCTTTCAGGAGGTGCTGTCGCAGTTCGACACCCAGGCCGACGAATTCGCCCCGCAGCGGGTACAGGACGAGCTGATCGGTCAGATGTCCGAACTGCTGGGCGTCAATTACGACGTGCTGGCCCTGGACTTGAACGAGTCCGAGAGCCGCTACCGTGCGCTGGTCAGCGACCCAACTCCGCCGTCGGCACCGCCCGCATTGCCTGAGCCTGGAGCTATCGCGCGGCCGCCCGCCGGACCAGCGCCGTCCACCGATACGCCTTCGCCACCTACAGCGCGGTCAGCGGGCGACCGCATCACACGCGAGAATGATACGGCCGGTGGCGAAGCATCTGCGGCCCCCCCTGCGACAGCGGATGCAGAGCGACTGCAAGACCATATCGTCTCCCCGGCACCGACGACAGAGCGGCTCCAGTCCATCCAGCGGATGATCGCGGACCAGTTGGGCGATGCGCTACCGCCCGACTTCTCAGCCAGCGTATTGCAGTCCATCCCGGTGCAAGCCGGTGGCCTCTATCCCATCTCCGACGTCTGGTACATTGACCCCGGCCTGGAAGCACCCGACCGGCTGCGCATCCATATCGCACAGTTCGCGCGCGAGATCGCTGGCGAGGCGAATTTGGACGAGTTCATCGAAGACCGTCCCGACGGCATCGGGTTCGCATGCCGCGCCCGCCCCCAGGCTGCTTTGCCGCTTGGACACGCCGTGCTGGCACTGCTGGGGTCTCTGGCCGGTCAGCAGCCGGTCGATGCTGATCCCAACGGGCAACTCGTCACCGATCTGCCGGCACTGCTACACGGTCAAGGCGATGTCGCCAGGCGATTGAGCGATACCGCGCTGGTCAAGCTATTCCGGTTGCTGCGGCTGGCCCGACGCCTGCTGGATCTGGAAGCCGGTGCCACGGCTCCCGATTCTTGAACGAGGTAAAGCCAGCATGTCTGCACCACACCCCCTCAACCAAGCCGTCATCGCCCAAGCACTCTACGACCTGCGCAATGGGCAATTGCGTCGTTGCAAATCGATGGGGTTCGGTGAGGAAGAGCTGGATGCGCTCAAGCACCCGGTGCTGATCAGCGTACTGGCAAACGCCAGCGTCTCGTGGTGTTCCGTGACAGTCAACCGCGAAGTGCTCCTTCGGCTGCTAAAGCAGGCACAGGACGTGGAGAAGGAAATCGCCACGGTTGATCGCATGCTCAGGCTAGCAGCAAGTACAGAAATGGTAAGCCGCTTCTACGGCCTGACCCATCAGGAGGTCGCCCTTCGCCGCGAAGTCCTTGGCCTGCCCAAGCGCAAGGGGCGCCATGCCGTTTTAGACGAAGCCCAGGACACGGAGTTGTGGCGGCAATGGAAGGCCGTGACCAGCAGCAGAAACGTCGATCTGGAGGACGACACCTCGATTCTCGATGCGGCCATGGACCTGGCAGAAGACATGTCACTGCCGCTATCGGTGGTCTGGGCCGCGATCAAGAACTGGATCGACCAAGGATTGGGATGACCCATGGCCGTGGATGACGCAGCACCGCGAGCACCACGCCAAGGCCCCGTAGCCCTCGCCGATCTGTTCGACAGCGCGCTGAAAGACCTTGCGCCCAAACCCAGCGAGCCTGCGCCTAAGCCTTCGTCCGGGGACGGTTTCCTGTTCAGCGGCAATCGGCACGAGAGCGTACCGCGGCGGCTGTTCCTCGATCGACGCCTGACGCCACTGGAGCGCAATGCGTGGCAAGTGTTCCGGATGATGCTCAACGAGGATGGCGTCACCGCGTTCCCGACGTACGAGCAGCTTCGGCCATGGCTCGCGTCGACACCCTGTGCCGGACAAGCGTCCCACGAGACCGTGGCACGGGCCTTGACGCTGTTGCGCCTGACACGCTGGTTGAGCCTCGTGCGCAGGCGCCGCGACCCCAAGACCGGGCGCATCCTCGGCAACCTCTATGTGCTGCACGATGAGCCCTTGACCCCGTTCGAGGCAATGCAACTTGACGCCGACTATCTGGAGTTGGTCAGCCAGTCACTGGGCCATTCTGCGAAGGCCGTGCAGATGGTCGGGCTCAACACCCTCAAGGAAACCGCGGAAGACCCGCTGCTGTCCGGTCGCACGTTGCCGTCGCGGCTGCAGGTGCTTGCCGAACGCTTGGCTCAACAAGACATCGCTGCCCCCGAGAGTTATCCACAGGAAGACGCCGCCCACGATTCCGAACAAGGGATTTCGAGCCTTCTTCGGAATCGCGAACAGCATTCTTCGGAATCCGAAGCAGGGCTGAAACCCGCGCCGGACGGCCCTCTTCGGAATCCGAAGCAGGACCGTACTGTACGTAGTAAAAGTATTAATGAAGTACGTACTACCGCGCGTGAGCGTGGGCACGTGCGCGCGATGCCGGATGTTCGCATGCCCGATCGCTTCCTGAGCCTGAAGGAAGAGCAGCAGGCCGGCGCGCTGGTGGCGTTACAGCAGGTCGATGCGCCACTGAGGCAAGCCGTGCTGGACGAATGGGCGGATCGCTGTCGAGGCTCGACCATTCGCAACCCAGCAGGATACTTGTTCGGCATCATCCAGCGCGCCATCCGGGGCGAGTTCAACGCATGGGCCAAGCAAACGGGGACGACACCACCGACACCTGCCGATGCGAACGATCGGCCACCAGATGCGCCACGCAACGTGGTTCCGACCGAAGTGGCTCGGCAGCACATCGAACGGCTACGCGGCCTCCTGGGCAAGGTCTGACTTTCGGACCGCAAGGTCATGAAGCAGATGCCCATGGCCGTCAGTAGCGCTATCCCCTGGGGATAGCCGCGCGGACGTGTAGGACGCCAAACAGGTATGGGCAGGCATCGGGATGCCATGCACTGGATCGTGTGTGTGCGACCTGTCCTTGTCGAACAGCGTTCCTTGGCGCGCCATGGAGCTATCCCCTGGGGATAGCTCGTGCCGCTCGCAGCGGCCACGCCTTAAACCAGGGCTTGGCCGATTTCGGTTTGTTGACTGACTGCCTTCCGCCGCATGCCGATGCTGACCGCTCCTTTTCCCCAAGCGAGCGGACACCATGGCAACACATGAACCTTTGCGATTGAACCTCGGCTCACTGCGCAGCGCGATGTCACTGACGCTGCATACCCATCACGCTTCCCGCATCTGGCATGGCCGCGCTGCCGCCGAGGGTCGGCCGGGCATCTTCGGCCTGAACGGCTACATCGCCGTGATGAACAAGATGAAACGCGGCTCGGAGCAGGACGACCCGTACAGCGACTGGTGGATGCTGCGCATCGAGGAAAAACTCGACCAGACCAAGACCACGCTGCAATCGCTGCGCGAACAGGTGGACCAGGCACTGGCAGGCGTCCCCGCCGCGTTGAGCCTGGGCGAGAACCTCAACGTGCAGCCGGTTAAATTGCCCCTCTTCGTCAACGCCCAGCTCGGCTTTGCCGCGGTCTATCTCCTGGCCGATTACGACGACATCGCCCGCAAACTGATCCTCGCGCATCACACCGCACTCATCGACCGCAGCACGCTGGAGCGCTGGCTCAACGAGGGCGCGCATGCGCTGCGCAGTCTGTTCAGCCTGGCACAGCAATATCGCTACTCGGGCTGCACCCGCGATGATTTCGCGGCGAAGAATGCGGCGGCGCGGGTCGCGATGGAAAAATTCGGCGAGTTGCCGCAGGACGTACTCGAAGGCACGCGACGCTCGAAGTTTTCGCCGCCCATCGTGCGCCAGGGTCTGCAACAGCGCAGTGCGAGTTCTGCCGCAGTCGTCCTCCCTGGCGAAGAGGCCGCCATCGCCGAGCCGACCGGGGCCAACACCGACGAGGGCGAGTCGGCATGAGCGATCTGGACCGGCCAACCCTCTACTTCCAAAGTTTGCAACAGACGGCCTTCATGAGGCTGGAACACGCGGCCTCTCTAAAAGGCCTTTTAAAGCCTTTTAAAGGTAAAGGGCCACTGGAGACCTGGGCCAGCCAGTGCTTTGCCATGCGCGACGAGTTGATCGCCCTGGCGCAGCGGCAGGTGCTGCCACAGGCGTGTGGGCACCCCTTCCACCTGCTGTCCATTGAACTGGCCCAGCAGTCCACTGGCGCAGGCACGGCCTTTCTGCGCTGGCGCAAGCACGACAGGTCGGCCATGGGCGTGGCGCTGTGGCAGGAGCTGATCGCCAGCATCAACACACCGGTCAACCTGCTGGCCGATCTGCACGCGATCGAGCTTCAGCGCATCACGTTGAACATGCAGATCAGCCTGCTGCACACCCTGGGCAGGCAGGCGCAGGAATGCGCCAGCAAGGCCGGCGAAGCGGATGCCATCTATCTGCGCCGGCTCACATCCCTCCCTGCCGCAGTGCGCAATCACTGATTGCGCAGAGCATCCCCGCATGCGCCCGGGGCCGATGAGGCACGGGCATTTCAACCACCACGGAGATTGCAACATGAGCACGCATTTTTGGGGCGAAGGCAACGTCGGATCGCCACCTGAGTACCGCGAATTCCCCAACGGAAACGACGAACCGCGCCGGCTGCTGCGCCTGAACGTTTACTTCGACAACCCCATTCCAAGAAAAGATGGCGAGTTCGAGGATCGCGGAGGCTTTTGGGCGCCCGTTGAACTCTGGCACCGCGATGCCGAGCACTGGAAGGATCTGTACCAGAAAGGCATGCGCGTGCTGGTCATCGGCCGCATGGAGCGTGAGCCTTGGACGGACAATGAGGATCAGCCACGCGAGACTTGGCAGATCAACGCGCGTAGCGTCGGCATCCTGCCGTACCGCATCGAGTCCGTGGCCCTTAGCCCGAAGCCGCAAGAGGCAGAGCCGAAGCCCCAAGCCGCCCAGGAATCGACTCCCCAGAAAGACGCGAAGCGCAGGAAGTGACCGGCATGGAGGGTGGCGGTGCAGTTCTTCGCCGCCTTCCATCCACCCTCAAGCTATCCCCAGGGGATAGTTCCATCGAAGTCCACTGACTTCCACGCGCTCCCGCCAATCGCAGCTTCCGGCCCGCACTCCACGCCCACGCGCGATCCCCACCCAAATCATTCCATCCCGTGAAAGTGGTCGCCACCGCATGCGGCTTGTTTGCTGCTGCTCTTGGTAGCGCTCGGCATCCTCGATTCCAGCAACTCAATGAACCACGGAAATCGAGCGGACGGACATGCGGCTGTTCTTGTGCGAGAAGCCCTCCCAGGGCAAAGACATCGGCCGGATTCTCGGCGCCACGCAGCGCGGTGAAGGCTGCCTCAACGGTTCCGGCGTCACCGTCACCTGGTGCATCGGCCATCTCGTAGAAGCGGCGGCTCCCGAAGCCTACGACGAGCAGCTCAAGCGCTGGTCCATCGAGCAGTTACCCATCATTCCCCAGCATTGGCGGGTCGAGGTCAAACCGAAAACCGCCACGCAATTCAAGGTCGTCAAGGCGCTTCTGGCGAAGGCAACCCAGCTTGTCATCGCCACCGATGCCGACCGCGAGGGCGAACTGATCGCCCGCGAAATCATCGACCTGTGCGGCTACCGCGGCCCCATCGAGCGGCTGTGGTTGTCGGCGCTCAACGATGCGTCCATTCGCGCCGCGCTCTGCAAGCTCCGGCCATCGGCCGAGACGCTGCCGATGTACTACTCGGCGCTGGCGCGCTCTCGGGCGGATTGGCTCGTCGGCATGAACCTCAGCCGGTTGTTCACGGTGCTGGGACGGCAGGCAGGTTACGACGGCGTGTTGTCGGTCGGCCGCGTCCAGACCCCGACGCTCAAACTGGTCGTAGACCGCGACCGCGAGATCGCAGCCTTCGTGTCCGTGCCGTACTGGGCCATCGACGTGGCTCTGTCCACAAGCGGCCATCCCTTCACCGCGCAGTGGGTTTCGCCCGAGGCCTGCACCGACGACGCGGGCCGCTGCCTGCAGCAGGCGGTGGCACAGCAGGCTGCGCAGCAGATCCGTGCCACCGGCAGTGCCCAGATTGTCTCGGTCGAAACCGAGCGCGTGCGGGAAGGCCCGCCGCTGCCGTTCGACCTGGGCACCTTGCAGGAGTTGTGTTCCAAGCAGTTTGGGCTGGATGTGCAGGAAACCTTGGACATCGCCCAGGCCCTGTACGAAACGCACAAGGCCACGACCTATCCGCGCTCGGATTCCGGCTACCTGCCGGAGAGCATGTTTGCCGAAGTCCCCACAGTTCTCGACAGCCTGCTCAAGACCGATTCCTCGCTGCGCCCGATCATGGACCAACTCGACCGCACCCAACGCTCGCGTGCCTGGAACGACGCGAAGGTGTCCGCGCACCACGGCATCATCCCGACGCTCGAACCGGCGAACCTCTCGGCCATGAGCGAGAAGGAACTGGCGGTGTACAAGCTCATCCGGGCGCACTACCTCGCGCAGTTCCTTCCTCACCACGAGTTCGACCGCACCGTGGCGAACCTCTCCTGCGGCCAGCAGACGCTGACGGCCACGGGAAAGCAGGTCGTCGTCAAGGGCTGGCGCCTGGTGCTGGCCGAACCGCAATCCGAAGAGGACAGCGACACCGTGGCGCGCAGCCAGGTGCTGCCCGCGCTGCGCGAGGGCCTGGCATGCCAGGTAGCCGATGTCGATCTGAAGGCGCTCAAGACGCTACCACCCCGGCCCTACACGCAGGGCGAGTTGGTCAAGTCCATGAAAGGCGTCGCCAAGCTGGTCTCGGACCCGCGTTTGAAGCAGAAGCTCAAGGATACGGTTGGTATCGGCACCGAAGCGACGCGCGCCAACATCATCAGCGGCCTGATCGCACGCGGCTATCTCGTGAAGAAGGGGCGCGCGATTCGCGCCTCGGATGCGACTTTCACCCTCATCGACGCTGTGCCTGCGGCGATTGCCGACCCCGGGACCACCGCCGTCTGGGAACAGGCGCTGGACATGATCGAAGCGGGACAGCTCACGCTGGACCTATTCATCGGCAAGCAGGCCGCATGGATTTCGCAGTTGATCGCGCAGTACGCCAGCGCGTCCCTGTCCATCAAGGTTCCCCAAGGGCCGGCTTGCCCGCAGTGCGGTGCCCCCACGCGCCAGCGCAGTGGCAAGAGCGGCCCGTTCTGGTCGTGCAGTCGCTATCCAGACTGCAAAGGCACGCTGCCAGTCGAGTCCGGCACGTCCAAGCGCGTAGCCTCACGCTCGCGCCGTGGCGGCCGCAAAGGCTCCTGACCGACCCCGTTCCCCCGTGAGCCGTGCTCGCCTTCGCCGGCATGGCTCGTGTCCCGCACGCCCTGCGGGACGCCCAGCGCGCAACGCCTTCTTGATCCGTGTGCGCGTCCCGCCCAGCCGTCCCCGGCCGCGGGACCTGAAGGTGACTTCTCCACGAATCGCGCCACGCGCGCGCTGCTGATCTGCATTTCTTCCGCCTCTGCGAAGGGTCCCCCGATGGCTTGCCCGCTCACACAAGCCATCGGGAGACCCCTTGCGGTCAGCGGTATTCGGTGCCGGTGCCCGCCGGCGCAAAAACGGGCTCCCTTTGTGCGCGGATGTGCGCCAGACGATGCCGGCCCCAGCCACGACATGGGCCGGGTGTGATTGCTGACAGCAGACGGTTCTAGCGACGACCGGGCCTGCAAATCAGCCCACGGGTGGCTTCTTCTTTTCTCCCGAGCCGAAGGCCCTGCGGCCTTCGGCGCCTTTCTCCTGCCCATCAACATCCCGGCCCGGCCATTGGCCTGGGCCACACGAACAGGAGAGCCGATATGCACCCTCAACCTTGCGCGCCGCTGCTTTACGGCAGCGTGTGCAGCGGCATCAAGGCCGTGAGCCTCGCGTGGCAACCGCTCGGCCTCGAAGCCGCGTGGTTCGCCGAGACCGAACCGTTCCCGAGCGCCGTACTCGCCCACCACTACCCGCACGTGCCCAACCTGGGCGACATGACCACGATCGCCCGCCAGGTTCATGCCGGCACCGTGCCAGCCCCCGACATCCTGGTCGGCGGCACGCCATGCCAGTCGTTCAGCGTGGCCGGCGCGCGCCGGGGACTGGATGACCCGCGCGGAGCCTTGACCCTTGCCTATGTGGAGTTAGCCAATGCCATCGACCAAGCCCGTCACCAAAACCGCCGCTCGCCGGCCACCCTTGTCTGGGAAAACGTCCCGGGCGTCCTCAACGACCGCAGCAACGCCTTCGGCCATTTCCTGGGAGCATTGGCCGGAGAAAGCCGTGCGCTCGAACCGCCAGGGGAAAAATGGGCGCACGCAGGTTACGTGTCTGGCCCCAGCCGCCGCATCGCTTGGCGCGTGCTCGACGCTCAACATTTCGGCGTCGCCCAACGCCGCAAGCGTGTGTTTCTTGTGGCAAATGGTGGAGATGGTCTCGATCCCGCCGAAGTACTTTTTGAGCGCACGGGCCTGCTCGGGGATTCTTCGCCGGGCTTCGCGCCGTGGCAAGAAGCTGCCCGTGCTGCTGGACCACGCGCTGAAGCAGCAGGCGTGTACGCAGGATCTGCAGGACTGAAGCCGTCCTACGGCAAGGTCACGACGACGTTCGGATTCAGTGGAGGCATCGGCCCTGTCGATGTGGCCGCCTGCCTGATGGCGGCTGGCCCCAAGCATGACATCCGCACGGAGACGTTCATGGTGCAGTCGGTCGCCGGCAGCGTCACCCACACCCTCGACACCGCCAACGGCGGCAAAGGCAGCAGCGAGGACGGCACCGGCAAGGGCGTACCGATCATCGCATTCACCGCCCAGGGTTGCGGGGCCGATGCCACGATGGAATGGGCGCCAACGCTGCGTGCGAGGGTGGTGCCGGCTGTCGCGTTCGCGCAGAACAATCGCGGCGAAGTGCGCTTCGAGTCAGGCCATGGACAGGTGGCCTGCACCGTCCTGTCCAATGGCAGGCCGGGCTACGGAGTGCCGATGGTGGCCTGCGTTGCTTTGCGGGGCCGGCAGCAGGATCTCGCCGCCGAGCTTTGCGGCGGCGCGGACAAGAGTCATGTGCTGGCACCCGACTTCGAGGCGCATTTCCGGTATGACTGGAATGATCCCGGCCCGGGAGACTGGTCGCAATGGCGGGTGCGGCGGCTGATGCCCCTGGAGTGCGAGCGGCTGCAAGGCATGCCCAACAACTACACGCTGGTCCCTTATCGCGGCAAGCCCGCCGCAGACGCCCCGCGCTACAAGGCAATCGGCAACTCCATGGCCGTGCCCTGCATCGCCTGGCTGGGCCAGCGGCTGGTGCAGTGCTTGCACAAGACGGGATCGATCGCTTCGGACTGATGCACGACGCCGCCAACGGGCCGCGCCATTCTCGTTCCTGCATTGCCGACATGTCGGCAGCAGCCAGCAGCCAGGGTGTCGCGGCTGCCGTGGGTTCCACCCATGCCACCTGCCAGTTCGCCTCGGCATCTCACCGGCGAACGCTGCCCACCGGGGCATCGGTTCCTCCTTTCTCCAACCCACGGGATGAACGCCACGTCCCGTCAGGGATTTCCGCCCTCGCAAATCGGGGCCGTGCCAGGTGCCGATTTTCGGCTGACGTGGCGCCCCTCGCGCATGAAGCTGCCCGCATGTGTCGCTGATCCGTCAGCACCATGCCAGCAGCCAGGGTTTCCAGGCTGCCGCGGAGTTTCTCCGTGCCACCCGCCAGTCCGCCATCGCATCGAGTCTGCGGACGCGCGTCCTCGTGACGCCGATGCATTTTTTTCAACCGCATGCGGGAGCTGCCATCCCGTGAGGGACAAGGCCCCGCTTCTCCAAGGAGACCGTCCATGTCCCAGCAAGCCTCTTTCGGCCAGTTGGCCTTGATCCATTGCGGCAAGCTCCTGCCGCTCGAAGTCCTGCAAAGCGCCGCCGGCCACTACATCGGTACGCGCGATACCGAGGGCCCCGTTTCTCGGGAATCCCACGAGTACTTCCGCAGTTATGCCGCGGCTCAACGCGCCCTCGAAAGAGGCGGCTGGTCCCAGCTCGCCTTTCCCTGATTCAACTGGAGGAGCCACGTGATGAACCAACTTCTGCCACAGAAGATCGTCGATCAGATCATGCAGGAAGAGCAACACTTCGCCGCCGCGCCCCAAGCCTTCTTCGAGGCATGGAAGCGCGGTGTCGAAATCGCCGGCCCGCAATGGTTTGGCGACGGCACACGCGAAGGCCTGAACCAAGCCAAGAGCAAGTGGGACCTGCGTCCCGACATGCTGCGTGCCAGCGACGCTCTCGGCGTCCTGAGCAGCGGAGAACGCATGTTCCTGTCCGCCATGTTCAGCTTCTACAACGCGCATGAGGGTGGCGCCATGCTCAAGCGTTGCCACTTCCATGGACTGTCGGACTTCGACGGTCTCGATCTGCAACGCCGCAAGGTCATCGCCGACCTGCTGGTGAACTACAGCGGTTGGTGAGTCGGTCTTCGGCATATCACCGCCTTTTCATTCGCAGCCTCATGAGGGACATGCACCCACCAAGTCATGCCCCTCAATTCTCCTCCGTCAGTCATCGCCGATTGGCCCAAAGCCATCGATCAGTGCTGCCTGACGATTTTTCCACCTTCAACCCACCGGGTCCAAATCCCGGTGGCGGGAATTGGCTCCATTATTCAATCTGGAGAATCCCATGACCCAGAATCCCAATCCCTTTGTACGCGGCTACTGGAATCTGAGAATCGTCCGAACGCTGTGCATCAGCTACGGGGACGGAAGCCCGCATGTCTGGCGATCCATCCACGCGAGCCAAGCGCATCTTTCCGACAACGACCTGATTTCATCGCCTTGCATCGTCACCAGCGACTTCGCGTTGATCAAGGATGGCTCTGACGCCATCAGCGAGGAACTGGTTGCCGAATGTGATGCTGCTGAAGACGTCAGCGGTACCGGCGTGGTTGGTGCCGTGGTGTATGGCATCCATGGCGATGACTTCGACGGGCGCCCGGTTCACATCGGTGATACCTACTCGGCTGAGGCCGCGCGGGAAGTGGTACAGCGTCTGAGTTTCGAGACCGGCTTCTACAGCCGGTGCTGGGAAATCAGCACTGACCATATCACCGAGGAAGCCTGGCACTACCTGGCGAATCTCGCGGATCTTGCCACGCCAGAGGCGTTTCTGTTCATCGCCTTCCGCGTTCCGTACAGCCCAGCGATCGGCGTCAAGCTGATCTCCACGCCGTGGACGGAGGAGCACCTGAACGACGCCGAAGGTATTACTGCCGCGCAACTTTGGCAGGAGCACCGGAGCAAGGGCATGCCGGAAGTCTTGGCACAGATCCTTGAACTCGCAGGCCAGGCCGATGTGCGCATTCTCATCCTGGACGCCGACGCGCCGGTGTTGCCGGGGCTCCCGCTGAGCGAGTCCTAGCGGCCACGCACTGCGTCAACCTTCCTTTTCGTCATCCATGCCAGCCCGTCTCCCCAAAAGGGAGTCGGGCTGCTTCACTTTCACAGGAGCAACCCCATGTTCCCCGACCTCATGACTCCCTCCGCCCAGGACTTCGAACAGCACTTCAAGGCCTGCGTCAATGCCATGTGCCAGGGTGATGCCATCGGCCAGACCCTGGTGTTCGAGCGCGACAAGGGCAAGCTGCACATGCGCCACATCAATACGCTGGACCTTGTGAACACCGGCATCGACCGCTACGAGATGGTGGTGTTCGACGGCGGCAACACCAGCGGTGATTGTTGGAAGCACGTTTTCTTTCCACGGCAGCGCACGCACTGTTTCGTGTACGACGCCTGACCCCAGCCCCTCAACCGAGGGGCTTTTTTCTTGCCCGCAGCGCTGGGAAAGCGGGGGCGAGACGGTGCCGTTTCCTAAGAGCCTGTTCACGATCTTTATTGAATAGTGCAAACTATGCGGATGCGCAGGAAAACGTATCCAAGTGACATGAGCCGTGAGCGGTTCGAGCAGATTCTTCCGATCCTGGAACAGGCACGCAAGCGCACCAAGCCGCGCAGCGTAGACCTGTATGAGGTGTGGTGCGCTGTGCTCTATGTGTTGCGTACT